>NZ_CP034035.1:3718239-4028093 GCF_005484945.1 Brenneria rubrifaciens | reverse complement strand
GGCGGACTCCACTCGAACAAGAACGATCAAAAAGAAAAGAATAAGAAACGTTATTTATGTGACTCATGATTTTGGCACCCTCTCCCACCACATCGCATGGAAGACAGGCACACCGCGTTGCCTAAGCGGTTTACCGTGACGATCCCGAAGTAAAGATCGCTAACGGGACGGCGGATCATAACCTAATCCCGAGAAGAGATCCTCCCCTTCCGCACAGTTTTGATCCTTTTTATCCACAGGCTATTCTTATAGTAGCTCTCTGTGACATACGGTATAGATCAGATTCTAATAACCTTATGTCTGGCTGTGCGGAATGGGATTAAGAATAACCCTGAGAACACGATCGCTACGGTGACCTCGATCATGATCTCGCCGAAGCGATCATGATCGCGATCCTTGCGCTTTATTATAGAGTCCGTATAATTCCCTGCCCTCGCGTCTTGCCTGTTTTCTGTGCTCGGCCAGACAGAAATCCAAAAAATAATTGGAATGGCTGGCATGTGAAGCGTGATGTTAATTGACTCAGGACTGTACAATTATTACAATCCCGCCTCTTCAGTTATATATGATAGTCATATGCGATTGAGGCGTCGGTCTTTTTCACGCCGAGTAGCCAAACGCGTTTACTGTGAAGTTGTGTTTGTTCCCCGCGCCAGCAGGAGCAGGAATAAACCGTTAATTATCCAAGTTTAGGTAGAAATCGCCATGAAACGCACTTTCCAACCGTCCGTATTGAAGCGTAACCGTAGCCATGGTTTCCGTGCTCGTATGGCCACCAAAAATGGTCGTCAGGTTCTGGCCCGCCGTCGTGCGAAAGGCCGTACTCGTCTGACTGTTTCTAAGTAATAAAAGCTAACCCGCCGAGTGGTTAAGCTCGCTTTTCCCAGGGAGTTACGTTTGTTAACTCCCAGTCATTTCACTTTCGTCTTCCAGCAGCCGCAACGGGCTGGCACGCCGCAAATTACTATCCTCGGCCGCCTGAATACGCTGGGGCATCCCCGCATCGGTCTTACCGTCGCTAAAAAGCATGTCAAACGTGCTCATGAACGCAATCGGATTAAACGCCTGACACGCGAAAGCTTTCGCCTGCATCAACATTCATTGCCATCAATGGATTTTGTGGTGATTGCGAAAAAAGGGGTGTCCGAACTGGACAATCGAACACTGACGGAAGCGTTGGAAAAACTATGGCGTCGGCACTGTCGTTTGGCTCCCGACTGCTGATCGGGTTGATACGTGGTTATCAATTCGTTATCAGTCCGTTACTTGGACCACATTGCCGGTTCCGGCCAACGTGCTCACAATACGGAATCGAGGCGATACGCAGGTTCGGCATGATAAAAGGCAGTTGGTTGACGCTCAAACGCGTATTAAAATGCCACCCTTTGAACCCTGGTGGTGATGACCCCGTACCGCCAAAAACCGACAATAACAGAGAACATTAACGATGGATTCGCAACGCAATCTTCTTCTCATCGCTCTGCTATTCGTGACCTTTATGATCTGGCAAGCCTGGGAAACGGACAAAAATCCGCCGGCGACCACGCAGGCCATACAGCAGGCGACGAATGCAGCTCCTGGTGATGCTACCAATCAGGGCGTACCGGCCAGCGGTCAAGGTCAGCTAATCAAAGTGAAAACCGACGTGTTGTCTCTGACCATCAATACCCGTGGTGGCGACATCGAGCAAGCATACCTGCTGGCTTACCCGGACACGTTGGGTTCAGATAACCCTTTCCTGCTGCTGGAAACCACTCCCGAGTTCGTCTATCAGGCGCAAAGCGGTCTGACCGGCAAGAACGGCCCGGATAACCCGGCGAATGGGCCGCGTCCATTGTTTACCGTCACCCAAGATCACTTTGAACTGGCCGAAGGTCAAAACGAACTGCGTATTCCGATGACTTACACCGCGGCGGACGGTGTCACCTACACGAAAACGTTTGTTCTTAAACGCGGTGACTATGCGCTGAACGTTGACTACAGCGTCAACAACGCCAGCGCACAGCCGCTGGAGCTGACCCTGTTCGGCCAATTGAAGCAATCTATTGATCTCCCCGAGCATCGTGATACCGGCAGCAGCAACTTTGCCCTGCATACTTATCGTGGCGCCGCATTCTCTTCCAGTGAAGACAAATACAAAAAATACAGCTTCAGCGACATGGATGAGAACCTGAACATCACCACCAGCGGCGGCTGGGTCGCCATGCTGCAACAATATTTTGCTACCGCATGGATACCGACAACCGCAGGCAACAACACATTTTATTCGTCCCGGTTGGGCAATGGACAGGCGGCTATCGGCTTCAAATCCTCACCGGTTGTCGTACCGGCGGGCAGTCAGCAAAACCTGAACGCCACCCTGTGGGTTGGCCCGGAAATTCAGGACAGGATGGCCGCTGTCGCGCCGCATCTGGATCTGACCGTGGATTACGGCTGGCTGTGGTTTATTTCTCAGCCGCTGTTTAAGCTGCTGAAATTCCTGCACGGCTTTATTGGCAACTGGGGCTTCTCCATTATCGCCATCACCTTTATCGTGCGCGGTATCATGTATCCGCTGACCAAAGCGCAATACACCTCCATGGCGAAAATGCGTATGTTGCAGCCCAAGCTGACGGCAATGCGTGAGCGCATCGGTGATGACAAACAGCGCATGAGTCAGGAAATGATGGCGCTGTATAAGTCTGAGAAAGTTAACCCGCTGGGCGGCTGCTTTCCGCTGTTGGTTCAGATGCCCATCTTTCTGGCGCTTTACTACATGCTGATGGGCTCCGTTGAACTGCGTCATGCACCGTTCGCGCTATGGATTCATGACCTGTCCGCGCAAGACCCGTACTACATTCTGCCGATTCTGATGGGCGTGACGATGTTCTTCATTCAGAAGATGTCGCCGACCACCGTCACCGATCCGATGCAGCAGAAGATCATGACTTATATGCCAGTTATTTTTACCGTGTTCTTCCTGTGGTTCCCATCTGGTCTGGTGCTGTACTATATCGTCAGCAACCTGGTGACAATCATTCAGCAGCAGTTGATCTACCGTGGTTTGGAGAAACGGGGCTTGCATAGCCGCGAGAAGAAATAATCACGAGATTGCCACATAAATAATGAGAATAAGGCGGTCAATGACCGCCTTATTTTTTATAACGTGCGCCACCTTATAGGCCGTCGCGAGGCGATATTAAAAAACGCTTCCGGCGTATTTTAATACGTTCAGAGAGACAACCATGAGCCATACCGACACCATCGTAGCCCAAGCCACGCCACCGGGACGCGGCGGCGTGGGTATTTTGCGTGTTTCCGGGCCAGCGGCATCCGCCGTAGCCCAAGCCGTTTTGGGCAAACTTCCCAGACCGCGTTATGCCGACTATCTGCCGTTCCAGGGTGTCGACGGAACGCCGCTCGATCAGGGAATAGCGCTGTGGTTTCCCGGCCCTCACTCCTTTACTGGTGAAGACGTACTCGAACTACAGGGGCACGGCGGCCCGGTCATTCTTGATTTGCTCCTGCAACGCATTCTGACACTGCCTGACGTGCGGATTGCCCGCCCCGGCGAGTTCTCCGAGCGCGCTTTCCTTAACGATAAGCTCGATCTGGCACAGGCGGAAGCCATCGCCGATCTGATTGACGCCAGTTCCGAACAGGCAGCCCGCTCTGCGCTCAATTCATTACAGGGGGCATTTTCCGCCCGCATCAATCATCTGGTTGACGCGTTGACGCATCTCAGGATTTACGTTGAAGCGGCCATTGATTTCCCCGATGAAGAGATCGATTTTCTCTCCGATGGCAAAATTGAAACGCAGCTCAATAATGTGATGGACGATCTGGATGCAGTAACAGCCGAGGCACATCAAGGCACTCTGCTGCGCGAAGGAATGAAGGTGGTGATCGCCGGTCGCCCGAACGCTGGTAAATCCAGTCTGCTCAATGCGTTAGCCGGTAGAGAAGCCGCTATCGTGACCGACATTGCCGGCACAACCCGCGATGTTTTGCGTGAGCATATCCATATCGACGGCATGCCGCTGCATATCATTGATACCGCCGGCCTGCGCGATGCCCACGATGAAGTGGAACGCATCGGTATTGAACGCGCCTGGCAGGAAATTGAACAGGCAGACCGTGTGCTATTTATGGTGGATGGCACCACAACGGATGCTATAGAGCCATCGGCAATCTGGCCGGAGTTTATCGCACGCTTACCGAAAACACTGCCCATTACCGTGGTACGCAATAAAGCCGACATTACCGGTGAAACGCTGGGTTTTGAAGAGGTAAATGCTTACTCACTTATTCGGCTATCCGCTCGTACCGGTGAAGGAATTGATACCCTGCGCGATCATCTCAAACAAAGCATGGGATTCACCAGCAACACTGAAGGCGGCTTTCTGGCGCGCCGCCGCCATTTACAGGCACTGGAACAGGCCGCTCAGCATCTGGTTCAGGGAAAAGATCAGTTGGTAAGCGCTCACGCAGGAGAACTACTGGCCGAAGAACTGAGGCTGGCTCAGCAGGCACTCAGCGAAATTACGGGGGAATTTACCTCCGATGACCTTCTTGGCCGTATTTTCTCCAGCTTCTGCATCGGGAAGTGAGATAGTGTCCAGGGACATCCATCAAAGTCTGCTGATGTGCCTGTAAGCCGTATAAATAAAGGGATTTTTGTCTGCTGAATGATTTGGTGATACAGTCAAAGCTGCTCACTTTTATGTCCAAGTTTAGCTCCAAGTAGCTGGCTGATTGCTTTCATCCCTCTACTTGGACATACGGAGGATGAGATGGCACTGACCGACAACGCACTCAAGGCGCTCAAGCCCAGGGACAAGACCTACACGGTCACCGACGACCGGGGGCTTCATGTGGAAGTGTTTCCGACCTGGGGCATCGTCTGGCGTTACCGCTACCGCCTGAATGGCAAGTACGAGAAGCTGACGCTGGGCAAATACCCCGCGCTGACGCTGAAGAATGCTCGCCTGAAACGGGATGAGGCGGCCCAGCAAGTGGCAATGGGCGAATCGCCGGCAAAGAAGAAGCAGCAAGCCAAGGTAGCCGGCGCAGAAGACGCCACCGTGGCCGAATTCGCCGAACGCTTCTTCAAGGACATCCAGTCACGCGACCGCAAGAACGTGACCATGCCGCGCCGCTACCTGGAAAAGGACATCCTGCCGCACATCGGCAACAAGCCGATCCGGGACATCACCGCCGAGGACGTGCGCAGCGTCATCTGGCGCAAGAAGGAACAAGGCTTCGACGCCGCCGCTGGCCAAGTGCGCGGCCTGCTCAAGCGCATGTTCGACTACGCGCTGACCTGCGGCCTGATCCAGGCCAACCCGGTGATGGCCCTGCCGATGCGCCACGTCTACCGCGCCGCCGCCCGCGACCGGGCGCTAACGCCGGACGAGATCCGGCAGTTCCTGCGCGCCATGCAGACCTCCAACATCCGCCGCCAGTTCAAGATCGCTTTCCAACTGATCCTGATGACCCTGGTGCGCAAGTCGGAACTGATGCTGGCGCAGTGGAAGGACGTGCATCTGGACGAAGGCGAATGGCACATCCCGGTGGAAAACTCCAAGACCGGCAAGCCGCACATCGTCTACCTGTCCACCCAGGCGCAGACGCTGTTCAAGGAACTCAAGCCGCTGGCCAGCAGCAGCATTTGGGTGTTGCCGGGTCGTGGCACCCTGGCCAAGCCCTTCGCCAACAATGCGCTGAACCAGGCGCTAAAGGTGTCATTGCAGGGGCAGGAGATCCCCGCCTTCACCATCCATGACTTGCGGCGAACTGCTTCGACTCTGCTGCACGAGCAGGGCTGGCCTTCGGATGTAGTGGAAAAGGCGCTGAACCACACCATTGGCGGCGTGCGTGGCGTCTACAACCGGGCGGAGTATGCCGAGCAGCGGCGGGAGATGTTGCAGGCGTGGGCGGATTACATCGACGGGTTGGCACCATCGGCCAATTTGGTGGTGTGAGTCCGTCCGGGGCGCTGGCGGCCTTTTCCCTTTTGGGGTAGGGCCGTTGCCCATTGATTGCCATTCTCTGACCCCTGCCTTTTCCTTTATGGCAGGCATTTGTGATCGACGATGATTATCAGATACTGATACAATACTGAATCAACGTGTCATTGGATTCGCGATCATGAAGCGCTGCATTGTGGGTATCCGACAGCCAGACGGTTCGCCACTGAAGGGAAGCGAAACGCCCAGTATTTGGTTTCCCTCGCTGGCATCACTGGCAGCGGTGCTGTCGGACGACAACCGCCGCCTGCTGCGCCTGATCCATGACAAACAACCCAAGTCCCTGACCGAACTTGCCGAACTCAGCGGCCGCAAGGTGCCGAACCTGTCACGCACTCTGAGAATGATGGCCGATTACGGCCTGGTATCGCTGCAGCGCAATGTTCGGGATGTTCAGCCGACTGCGCTGGCGACTGAGTTTCTGGTGGTGCTGGATTGATGGCTACGAATAAGAGAGGGTATGCAATGGCACGGATGTGGATGGTGCGCGGCGAAGGCGGCAGCTTGTATGACGCCTTTCGAGAACGCGGCGTGGCTGCCGTGGGCTGGAATCAATTGGCAGCCCATGCCAAACCCGGTGTCGGGCGCAAGCAGTTGATCGCCCTGTACCAGTCTGCTGAGCCACAGGCAAAACAAGGCACAGTGGTATCGGGTGCATCCCAGGTCTGGCGTTTCGTCAACGACATCCAGAATGGCGACTGGGTCATCACCTATTCGCCAGCCAATCGCCTGTACTCGATCGGCAAGGTCACAGGACCAGCCGAACACCACCCTGAGTGGGCCGAACAAGGCATGCCATTGGCACGCAAGATCCAGTGGCAAGTGCAGGAGTTGCCACGCGACAGCTTGGGCACCAGCACAAAGAACAGCCTGGGTTCGACTCTGACCCTGTTCGAGGTGCCGTCCAGCGCGGCAGCCGAAGTGCTGGCGGCGCTGAAGGGTAAACCAGCTCCAGTCGTGGAAGATGAAGCCGAGGAAGTCATCGCCGATCCATTGGCCGACATCGAGTCCCAAGCGCTGGAACGCATCAAGGATCGGGTCAACGAACTGGACTGGGATGACATGCAGCAGCTAGTTGCCGGCATCCTGCGCGCCATGGGCTACAAGACCCAAGTCTCGCCGCCTGGCTCCGACCGTGGGAAGGACATCGTGGCGTCGCCGGACGGCTTCGGCTTCGAACACCCGCGCATCGTCGTGGAGGTCAAGCATCGCAAGGGACAGATGGGAAGCCAGGAGATTCGCAGCTTCCTCGGCGGCCGCCATAAGGATGATCGCGGGCTGTATGTCAGCACGGGCGGTTTCACCAAGGACGCCCAATATGAAGCCGACCGCGCCTCTATTCCGCTGGCGATGTGGACACTGGACCACGTGGTCCGCGCACTAGTCGAGCACTACGACGCGACCGACGCCGAAACTAAACGGATTGTTCCGTTGAAGCGGCTGTATTGGCCTGCGTGAGTTAGAAATGAACGACATGAGCCCAACAGCTATACAACAGGCACTCTATCAACGCACGACAGTGCCACCCAAATATTTCATCAAGGTGAACCCACATGGCGCAAGCTGATACCTTGGTCGCCCTGGTAAAAGCAGCCAGCAGCGGCGACCAACCGTCTTTCCGAAAGTCGACCGAAGCCTTGATTCAAGAAGAGCGTGGCAAAGGACACCGAATCCTGGCCGAGCGCTTGGAAAAGGCATTGCGCGCGTCCTCTCATCAGGCAACCTTGTTCCAATCGTCCATGCCAACGGCGCGCCACACGCAGGCCGGAGGTGTCGCGCCAAAGGATTTGGTTGCTGAGTTGACACCGGAACGCTCGATGGAAAGCTTGGTGCTCGCTGATAGTATCCGCGAGCAATTGCGGGAAGTTGTCGAGGAACAGCATCGCACTGAGTTACTACATGCTCATGGTCTGAGCCCTAGGCACCGAGTCCTGTTGGCTGGGACGCCGGGGAACGGCAAAACATCGGTTGCTGAAGCGTTAGCATTTGAGTTGATGGTGCCGCTGATCGTTGTGCGTTATGAATCATTGATTGGCAGTTATCTGGGGGAGACCTCTGTTCGTTTGAAGGCACTTCTCGACTACGCCAGAACGCGGCGCTGCGTGTTGTTCTTCGACGAATTCGAGACATTGGGAAAAGAGCGAGGAGACACACACGAAACGGGAGAGATCAAGCGTGTCGTCAGCTCTTTGTTGCTTCAACTCGATGACCTTCCGGATTATGTGGTGGTCGTTGCTGCTAGCAATCACCCAGAGCTTTTGGATAGGGCCGTTTGGCGGCGCTTTCAGGTTCGACTGGAACTTCCACTACCCACCCGCGCGCAGTTGACCGCGTTCGTCGCCTCGATCAGCGAACGCAGCAAAGTCAATTTTGGTTTAGCCGCTGAGACCGTCGCAAAAAGGCTTTTAGGCCTCAGTTTTTCAGAGGTGGAAGAGTTCTGTCTGGGAGTAGTCCGGAGGGCGGTCTTGGATCAAAAAGTGGATGACGCCAGCACCATCGTCTCTTCCAGGTTAGAGCAGTGGAAGAAACGCTTGAAACCTGCCAATAAAGAAGCATCAGACGAATAAGGCACAAGGAGGGGGTATGCCTGATGAGTACTTGCCGTTGCTGGTTTTTCCTGAGAAGCGAATTCTACAGCCAGAAAAGGGCAATGGATTTCCACCGGGGAAACAGAATTTGCCCGGCCATGGCGCCCAGGTAGCCCGTATTGGAAGACAGATCGAGCATCTGGAAGAAGACTTCGCACGCTATCAGGCCAGCCTGACTGGCGCACTGGCCGGGCTCGAACCTGAAATGGTCCTGGTCATTGAGATCGTTGGACGCCTGGACGACTTCAGACAAGCCGTTGAAGCGGCTGGCCTGGAGTGGCTGGGAGAGACGGAAATCGACGACCTGGAGGCTGAGGATGAAGGCTTCCATGAGCGAGATGCTGCCGGTCAACCTGCGGTTAAGCCGCTGAGCGGTCGCATGTTTCTGGCCATGAGCAACATGGCTGGCTTGCAAGAGATTCTCGCGCTTTGGGAGCAATGGAAAGCCCATAAAAGCCTGCCCCACGGAAAAACAAAGTGGAAAGCCGTTTTCGAGCAATTGAACGTGCTGAGGCGCTGGGGCATTGAGGAGACATTGGTCGAAACAGGAATGATCGACCGCTGGCAGGACCTGCTTGAACCCCTTGATCCCGAAGAGAAGGTCAGATTTCAGATTGAGCTTTTCTACCGCAAGAGGGCTGAGAAGCGTCGAAATAATGAAGCAGCAATTCGTTCATTGCTTGAAGGCCTCGGAGGCCTAACGCTTTCGGCGTTCCTTGATATGCCTCAGATCGCATTCCATGCGGTCAAGGCCGAATTGCCTGCTCACGCCATTCAATCGCTGCTCCATCAAGTAGCTGCAGATGGAGCTGATATCGACATCGAACTGTTCAAATTCGCCGGCATCATGTATTTCCGCCCTACCGGGCAAAGCCTGGCGGTTTCTGAGGAGGGCGAGGGAGAGCCGGCTGCGTTCCCCGAAAGTGTCAGTGACCTTCCTCCTGTCGCAGCGCTCCTTGATGGCGCTCCATTGCAATTGCATGAAGCGCTGAAAGATCGACTGCTGGTTGATGACACCTTTGGCTTGGAGGCCACTTATCAACCTGGCGAGCGCAAGCATGGCACTGCCATGGCTTCCTTGATTCTTCATGGGGATCGCAGCAATCCCGAGTCCGAACCGCTACCGCACAAACTGTATTGCATCCCGGTGATGCAGCCTGACCATCAGACACGCGAACATGATGAACATATGCCGGATGACGTTTTCTTTGAAGACCGCATCCATATTGCCGTTCGGCGCATGTTCGAAGGCTCTGGCGACGTCCCCGCGCAAGCGCCTACAGTCAAGGTCATCAATCTTTCCATTGGTGATACAGCGCGGGAATTTATCCATACGCCAAGTCCTTGGGCACGGTTACTCGATTGGTTGGCCTATCGCCACCGCGTGCTGTTCTGCGTCAGCGCGGGCAACTACTGCGACGTGATTGATATCGGACTCAATCAGCAGCAGTTCGCTGCTCTTTCTGATGGAGAGAAGATAAGCTCCACCGTTAACGCGATATCAAATAGCTTGACTTCCCGGCGTCTGCTTTCGCCGGCAGAAGCGATGAATGCCATTACGGTAGGAGCCGCTCATGCTGATGATTCTGGAGATGCATATCCGCAATTTGGCCAGCGTGTCGATGTGCTGCCTTCGCAAACTCTGTTCAGTCCTGCGACCCGTCTGGGTTTTGGTTTTAAACGCTCCATAAAGCCTGACATCCTCATGCCCGGAGGGCGGCAACTCTACAACGCCCCTGTGCTAGCTAGATCTACCCTGTACAGCGTCGACAACTCCATCGTCGGACCAGGTCAAAAAGTTGCGCTGGACAGCAGACAGCAAGGCGTTTTGAACAACGAAGCCTTCTGGCGTGGAACCAGCAACGCGACGGCGCTGGCCACACGAGGTGCGGTACGGCTGTACGACATGCTGGACAGACTACGCAACGAGGAGGGGGAGGATATTCCCGAGACGTTGATGTCGGTGCTGATGAAGGCGCTACTGGTACATGGGGCTAAGCAAGACGACGCTGGCAAGCAACACATCGAACAAGCGCTGAAAGACGCGCGCAACTCTCGCCAGTTCAAGCAAGTTATCACGCGCTACCTTGGCTATGGAGCCATGGATATCGAGCGTGTGCTGACCTGCACTGCCCAGCGAGCAACCGTTTTGGGCTGCGGAGAAATTCGGGAAAACGAGGTACATGAATACGCCTTCCCCATCCCTCCCGGTTTTTCTTCCCAAAGGATTTGGCGGCGGTTTGTCGTGACTCTCGCTTGGCTGACACCAATCAATCCGTACCACCGCAATCTTCGAGAAGCCAAGCTGACGCTAGAGCCCGGAGGGGGAAACTGGTCCAGTCAGATCCTTAAACTGGATCGTCAGGACGGTGATCACAATCAGGTGGAGCGTGGCACCGTGCAGCATGAAGTGCTCGAAGGCAAGAAGCAAATTCAGGCCTTCGAGGACGGCGAGACCTTGCGCATTCGCGTCACCTGCAAAAAGGACGCGACTGCACGCCTTGATGCTGTCATTCCCTACGGGCTCGCTGTGACGTTGGAAGCGAAGGAAGACATTCCGATCTACCAGCAAGTCCGCGCCCGTATCAAGCAGCCGGTGCGTATTGCACCGGGCGTAGGCCGGTGATCGCATAACGGCATGAAACATTTAGAACAAGGCATCTCTGGATGAAACCCATCGAACAACAGTTCTTCAACGACCTGGAAAAGAAGCTCTGGACCGCTGCCGACAAGCTGCGCTCCAACCTCGACGCCGCCGTGTACAAGCACGTCGTGCTCGGGCTGATTTTCCTCAAATATGTTTCCGATGCTTTCGAAGAACGGCAACGCGAACTGCGCGAACAGTTCACCAATCCGGATCATGACTACTACATGGATCCGGACGAATACGGCGGCGGGGGCACCCAGGAGTACGAAGACAACATCGCCGCCGAGCTCGAAGTCCGCGACTACTACACCGAGAAGAACGTGTTCTGGGTGCCTGTAGAAGCGCGCTGGCAAACCCTGCGTGACTGTGCGCAGCTGCCGCCCAAGGCAGCGCTGCCGTGGAACAAGCCGGGCAAGGACGAGCCGGAGGAAATGCGCTCGGTCGGCTGGCTGATCGACAACGCCATGGAAGCCGTCGAGCGCGAGAACGCCCGCCTGAAGAATGTGCTCAACAAGGACTTCGCCCGCGTGCAGCTCGACTCCAGCAAGCTGGCCGGGCTGATCAGCCACTTCTCGGATACCGACTTCAGTGCCAAGGAATACAAGGGCCAGCCGCTGGACCTGAAATCCAAGGACATTCTCGGCCACGTCTACGAATACTTCCTCGGCCAGTTCGCCCTGGCCGAAGGCAAGAAGGGCGGCCAGTACTACACGCCCAAGAGCATCGTCACCCTGATCGTGGAAATGCTTCAGCCGTTCAAGGGCCGCGTCTACGACCCGGCCATGGGCTCCGGCGGCTTCTTCGTGCAGAGCGAAGAGTTCATCGAGCAGCACGGTGGCAAGGCCGCCAACGGTAAGAGTGGGCAGATCAGCGTCTACGGGCAGGAGAGCAACCCCACCACCTGGCGGCTGGCCGCGATGAACATGGCCATCCGCGGCATCGACTTCAACTTCGGCAGTGGCCCGGCCGACACCCTCCTGAACGACCTGCACCCGGACCTGCGTGCCGATTTCGTCATGGCCAACCCGCCCTTCAACATGAAGGAATGGTGGAACGAAAAGCTGGCCGCCGACCCCCGCTGGATCGCCGGCACGCCGCCGCAAGGCAACGCCAACTTCGCCTGGTTGCAGCACATGCTCTGGCACCTGGCGCCCACCGGCAGCATGGCGTTGCTGCTGGCCAACGGCTCCATGAGTTCCAACACCAACAACGAAGGCGAAATCCGCAAGCGGCTGGTCGAGGACGACTACGTGGAGTGCATGGTCGCGCTGCCCGGCCAGTTGTTCACCAACACCCAGATACCGGCCTGCATCTGGTTCCTGACCCGTGACAAGCAGAACGGCTTTGCGCTCGACAAAAAAAAGCGCGGCCGGCGCGGCGAATTCCTGTTCATCGACGCCCGCCAGATGGGCTACATGAAAGACCGCGTACTGCGCGACTTCACCGCCGACGACATCCAGAGAATCGCCGACACCTTCCATGCTTGGCAGCAGGGCGAGGGGTACGAGGATGTATCTGGCTTTTGCTACTCCGCCAAGCTGGAGGACGTGCGCAAGCATGAGCATGTGCTTACGCCGGGGCGCTATGTGGGTGCGGCGGAACAGGAAGTCGACGGAGAACCCTTTGCCGAGAAGATGCAGCGATTGACCGCGCAACTGGCAGTTCAGTTTGCGGAGAGTGCCAAGCTGGAGGAAGAAATCAAGAAGAGTCTGGCGGGGTTGGGTTATGGCCTCTAAATGGGTAGAAGTGCCACTAGAACAACTCAAAGCTCAGACCAAGAGTGCCTTCGCCATGGGGCCTTTTGGCTCAAAGATTAAGGCAGAGAACTTCACGACTGTTGGAGTTCCTGTAATCAAGGGCGGCAATCTCAATGCGACCTACCTAGATGAGTCGGACTTCGATTTTTTGACCCAAGAGAAAGCTGACGAACTGGAATCCGCTAAGGCTCGTAGACTGGATATTGTAATCACACATCGAGGTACTCTCGGTCAAGTGGGTTTAATACCGGAAGACTCAAAATATGAGGAGTATGTCGTCTCTCAGAGTCAGCTCAAAATGTCCTTTGATATCAAACGAGTTGATCCATATTTCGTCTATTACTTTCTGAAATCACCGCTCGGACAATCGCGGCTTCTATCCAATGCATCTCAGGTGGGCGTTCCTGCCATAGCACAGGCTTTAACGTCTGTTCGAGCTATTGAAATCCCGATCCCAGAAAATCGTTCGGAACAAGTTCGTATTTCGAGCGTCTTACGCAGTTTGGACGACAAAATAGACCTCAACTGCGGCACCAACCAAACCCTCGAAGCCATGGCGCAAGCCATCTTCAAATCATGGTTTGTCGATTTCGACCCAGTCAAGGCCAGGATCACCGCCATCGAACAAGGCGAAGACCCGCTGCGCGCCGCCATGCGCACCATCAGCGGCAAGACCGATGCCGAACTTGACCAGATGCCCCGCGAGCACCACGACCAACTCGCCGCCACCGCAGCGCTGTTTCCCGAGGCAATGGAAGAGTCGGAGTTGGGGGAGATTCCAAAGGGGTGGGAGGTTGTTCCTGCAAGCGCATTGATTGAGTTCAATCCGAAAGAGCCTTTGCGTAAAGGTACTGTTGCACCTTATCTGGATATGGCGTCATTGCCGACTTCCGGAAGTTGGGCAGAGCCACCAGTTCCCAGAGAGTTTGGTAGCGGTATGCGGTTTCGCAATGGTGATGCATTGCTGGCGCGTATCACCCCATGCTTGGAAAACGGTAAATCGGCTTTCGTGCAAAACTTGCCTGATGAAACAGTGGGATGGGGTTCAACCGAGTTCATTGTCATGCGGTCAAAAAATCCTGTCCCGCGGGAGTATGCCTATTTGTTGGTGCGGCATGCCGCCTTTCGTGAGCATGCAATACGAAGCATGACTGGAACATCCGGTCGCCAGCGCGCGCAGGCCGATGCTGTTGCAGGATTCAAGGTTGTTAGCCCTTCTGAAATCTCAGTTTGGTTCGCCTTTTCCCATCTATTGGACTCTTGCTTTAAAGTCATTAAATGCCAATCCGAAGCTGTGGAAAAATTAGCAGAACTTCGCGATATTCTTCTTCCCCAGCTTATTTCTGGTGAGTTGGCCGCTCCCTCTGATCTCAATGATGGAGAAAGTCAGTGAGCCAGCAAGAAAGCACCTTCTCCGAGAAACAGAGCATAGGCTACTTTGAGAAAATTCCAGTTTGGGGGGGTGGAGAAAAGTGCTTTGAAATAATGGCCGATGAACGCAGTGGCCGAATCCCAATAACCCGACTGGAGTCTTGGCGGAGTTACACAGAACTACTGGAAAGCCCCTTCTTCAATCATCCAGGAATACAGCTGATTTTTCGTGGCCAACGACGCTCCGACTGGAGTTTGATGCCGACCCTGGGTCGTCTATCCGATAACGGAGTCGTCACCGAGAATTTGGCAGCGACTCAGCTTGAGCGATTCAAGCGGGCGATCCGAGGCCGACTTAGTGACAATAGTCTCGTGGACGAAGATGACGAGCTTTGGTCCATTGGTCAGCATCACGGATTGATGACTCCTTTACTCGACTGGACTTATTCCCCCTATGTTGCCCTGTTTTTTGCCTTTGCCAAGGCTGACAGCAAGGATGAAGAAGAAAATCCGTATCGTGTCGTCTACGTTCTCAACAAGAGTTTTATTCTTGAGCATCAGGATGAGACTGGCATTCGGCTTTGGGAGCCACGCAAGGACAGCTATGGGAGGTTGGTTAATCAGGCTGGACTATTCACCTTCTCTCCATATGACGCCACGATAGAAAACAAGCTGGCAAATGTCTTAGCTGACGATGAGGCTTTTGAAGATGAGGGGTTACGCTCCGCATCGGAAGAAGATCAGCCTGATCTATTAGCTCGATACATCTGCAAGATTTATATCCGTAATGAAGGACGTGATGCTTGTTTGCGCCATCTTAGACGGATGAATGTGCATCATGCCAGTCTCTTTCCTGATCTGATCGGCGCATCTGATTATTGCAATATCACAACTGCCGAAGCGGAAGAGGAAGCTAGTCTTGCGCGAGCTGCAGAGCGTGAGCGCTTGACCTCTACTCAAATTGTTCAAGTGCCTCCTGTTCCAGCTATTGATGTTGTGGAGGCTCCCCTCATTGATTCGGAGCAAAATTCTTTCAACATTGATGCCATTTTGCGTGCGCATCCTGATACGCAGCAAGTGGAACCAGGACGTATCGCCTTGATTGCTAGCGAGCTGTCCCGCGATATTTCCAAACACCAGGTTGTGGATTGGGACAAACGCGAAGACGCTCAGGCTCGAATGCGTAACGTTATCCGAGTCACGTTGCGAAAGAACGGCTATCCATCGCAACTACGTGATTTCGTGGTCGAACAAATCATGGATGCGGTGAAGCAGCAGGTAGCGGAGGGGAAATGATTACTGAACAACAACTCGAAGACCTCTGCATTGAATGGTTCGGGAGTCTCGGTTGGACGTACACACAGGGCCCTGATATTGCGCCCGATGGAGACCAACCTGCTCGCTCCGACTATCGTCAGACCGTATTGCGCGAACGCTTGTTGGTCGCGCTCATCCGCATCAACCCGCACATCCCCGTCGCGGCGCTGGAGCAGGCGGCACACGAGCTTCTGACGGTCAGCGAGCCGCTGCTGATTGCACGCAACCGTCATGTGCATCGACTGCTGCTGGCTGGCATTCCGGTCGAGTTCTCCATAGGCGACGAAAATCGCACCGACCTGGTCAGCCTGATCGACTTCGCCAACCCACGCAACAACGATTTCCTGTTGGTCAGCCAGTTCACCGTCACTGGCACCAAGCAGCCGCGTCGTCCGGATTTGGTGGCTTTCGTCAACGGCCTGCCGCTGGCGGTGATCGAGCTGAAGAACCCAGCCAACGAGCAGACCGACATCTGGGATGCCTTCAACCAGATCCAGACCTACAAGGAAGAGATCGGCGACCTGTTCAACACCAATGTGGCGGTGGTGGTCAGCGACGGTTTCACGGCGCGGTTGGGGTCGCTCACGGCCAATCAGGAGCGCATGCAGCCCTGGCGGGCAATCGCTAGTGAAGACGACCGACCGCTGCTGGAGTTCGAGCTGGAGACGCTGGTGCGCGGGTTCTTCGCACCTGCGCTGTTTCTCGATTACGTGCGCCACTTCGTGCTGTTCGAACAGGATGCCGACCACATCGTCAAGAAGATCGCGGGCTACCACCAGTTCCATGCGGTGCGCGAGGCGGTGAAGGCCACGGTGATCGCCGCCAGCAGTCCGAACAAAGGCGTGCTGGAAGTGCAGGAGCCGCGTGCCACCTATGGCAAGGAAGTGCGGCGCGGCAGCCGCAAGGCCGGCGTGGTGTGGCATACGCAAGGCTCGGGTAAGAGCATCACCATGGCCTGCTACGCGGGCAAGCTGTTGCAGCAGCCGGAGATGAAAAACCCCACGCTGGTGGTGGTGACCGACCGCAACGATCTGGACGGGCAGTTGTTCGGCACCTTCTGCGCCGCCGAAGACCTGCTGCGGCAGACGCCGATGCAGGCTGGCAGCCGCGAGGAACTGCGCGAGATGCTGGCTTCGCGCGAGGCTGGCGGCATCATCTTCACCACGGTGCAGAAGTTTGCCATGTTGGACGATGAGGAACAGCACCCGCTGCTGTCGGATCGCAGCAATATCGTGGTGATTTCCGACGAGGCGCACCGCAGCCAGTACGGCATGAAAGGGCGACTAGATACCAAGACCGGCAAGTACGTATTTGGCTACGCCAAGCACATGCGCGACGCGCTGGCCAACGCCACCTTCATCGGCTTCACTGGCACCCCCATCGCCCTGGAAGACAAAGACACGAGGGCGGTGTTCGGCGATTACGTCAGCATCTACGACATTCAGGACGCGGTGGACGATGGCGCCACGGTACCGATCTTCTACGAAAGCCGCCTGGCCAAGCTGGATGTGAACCAGGCCGAGATCGACGCACTCAATGCCCAGGTAGATGAGGTCATCGAGGACGAGGAAGACATCACCGCCCGCGAGAAGACCAAGAGCGATTGGGCCGCGCTGACCAAGCTGGTCGGCGCGCAGCCGCGTCTGGAACAGGTGGCTGCCGACTTGGTGCAGCACTTCGAGACGCGCACGGCCACGCTGGAAGGCAAGGCGATGATCGTGTGCATGAGCCGTGACATTTGCGCCGAGCTGTACAACGCCATCGTCGCCCTGCGCCCGGACTGGCACGATGCCGACCCGGAGAAGGGCGCAATCAAGGTAGTGATGACCGGCTCGGCAGCGGACAAGCCCTTGCTGCAGCCGCACCTGTACAGCCAGCAGGTGAAGAAACGCCTGGAAAAGCGCTTCAAAGACCCGGCAGACCCGTTGAAGCTGGTGATCGTGCGCGACATGTGGCTGACAGGCTTCGACGCGCCCTGCTGCCACACCATGTATGTAGACAAGCCCATGAAGGGCCACAACCTGATGCAGGCCATTGCCCGCGTCAACCGGGTGTTCCGCAACAAGCCCGGTGGATTGGTGGTGGATTACATCGGTATTGCCAACGAACTGAAAGCGGCGCTCAAGACCTACACTGAGTCCAAGGGCAAAGGCGATCCGGCGCACAACGCAGCCGAGGCCCTGGCCGTGCTACTGGAAAAACTCGACATTGTGCGCGGGCTGATGCACGGCTTCGACTACAGCGGGTTCGAGACCGATGCAATGAAGCTGCTGGTGCCGGTGGCCAACCACATTCTGGGGCTGAAGGACGGCAAGCAGCGCTTCCTTGATGCCATGCTGGCCGTGAGCAAGGCATTTTCCCTGTGCAGCACGTTGGACGAAGCTGCCGCCCTGCGCACGGAGATTGCCTTCTTCGCCGCCGTCAAGGCCGCCATCGTCAAGTTCACCACGGTGGATCGCAAGCGTTCCGACGCAGACAAGAACAGCGCGCTCAAACAGATACTGGACAACGCCATCGTGGCCGACGGTGTGGCGGATATCTTCGCTCTGGCGGGCCTGGACAAGCCCAACATCGGCCTGCTGTCGGACGAGTTCCTAGAAGACGTGCGGCAGATGAAGACCCGCAACCTGGCGGTGGAACTGCTCGAAAAGCTGTTGCGTGACGAGATCAAGGCGCGGGCGCGCAACAACGTTGTGCAGGAGAAGAAGTACGGCGACCGCCTGCTGGAAACCTTGCGCAAGTACCACAACCGGGCGGTGGAAACGGCGCAGGTCATCGAGGAACTGATCCAGATGGCCAAGGACTTCCAGGCGGCGCTGGCACGTGAAGCCGCGCTGGGACTGAATCCGGACGAGATCGCCTTCTACGATGCGCTGGCCAACAACGAAAGCGCCGTGCGGGAGTTGGGCGACGATACCCTGAAGAAGATCGCCGTCGAGATCACCGAGAAACTGCGCAACAGCACCACAGTGGATTGGCAGGTACGCGAGAGCGTGCGGGCGAAGCTGCGGATTCTGGTGCGGCGTACGCTGAAGAAGTGGAAGTACCCGCCGGTGGGTGAGGATGCCGCGATCGAACTGGTGCTGAAGCAAGCGGAATCACTGTCGAACGCTTGGTCGAAGTGATGGCTGCATAGGGGGCTTGGTATGAATGGCAAAAAACTGATTCGCAACAGCACAGCCGAGTTTCTGATCTTCACTGGCCAGGCCGGCGAGCAGAGCATCGAAGCCCGCTACGAGGACGAGACCCTATGGCTGTCGCAGAAGCTGATGGCCGAACTGTTCGGGGTGGATGTGCGCACCGTCAGCGAGCACCTGAAGAACATCTTTGCCAGCCAGGAACTCGCGCCTGAGGCAACTATCCGGAATTTCCGGATAGTTCAGCAAGAGGGCCAGCGGGAGGTATCCCGGGCGGTGGACTTCTATAGCCTCGACGCCATTATTTCCGTCGGCTACCGGGTCAACTCCATACGCGCAACGCAGTTCCGCCAGTGGGCGACCGGCGTCCTGCGTGAGTTCGCCATCAAGGGCTATGTGCTGGATCGTCAGCGCATGGAAAACGGCAGCTTCCTGGACGAGGACTACTTCGAGCGGCTGCTGGCGGAAATCCGCGAGATCCGTCTCAGCGAGCGACGCTTCTACCAGAAGATCACCGACATCTATGCCACCAGCGTGGATTACAACAAGGACGCACCGACTACCAAGGCCTTCTTCGCCAAAGTACAGAACAAACTGCATTACGCCATCCACGGTCATACGGCCGCTGAGTTGATCCGCAAGCGGGCCGATAGCAGCAAGCCGCATATGGGGCTGACTTCCTGGGCGAGCGCGCCCGAAGGCAAGATTCTGAAAACCGACGTAGCCGTGGCCAAGAACTACCTGACCAAGGACGAGTTGGATTCGTTGGGCCGTATCGTCAACGCCTATCTGGAACTGGCCGAGGATCGTGCTCGCCGCAAAATCCCCATGAGCATGGAAGACTGGTCAAAGCGGCTGGACGCCTTCCTCGAATTTGATGAACGGGAAGTGCTACAGAACAGCGGCAAGATTTCTGCGAATGTTGCCCAGACGCATGCGGAAAGTGAATTTGAGAAGTACAGAATTGTGCAGGATCGCCTGTTTGAAAGTGACTTCGACAAGGTAGTAAAAAATCTGGCAGCCGGTGACCCGAACGCCAAAGATGACAGATAAGCCTCAGGTTCCCAGATAAATCGCCGTTACTTTCATACGTTCATGCCCGAGTTCACGGCTGATCTGATGTCGGGCGTGTTGGTCACTCATTCGCTGGCTGCTACTGAGCTGAGTTTTCCCAGGACCACCCGCCGCCGGTGCCCGCCATCCCGTCAGCACCTCATACCGCATCTGCGCATACCGATGTCGCAGCCCATGCATGTTGCTCAGCCCTGCCGCCTTGCACTGCCCGTCGTAGACATGCCGCTGCTGGATGTAGGTCTTGTGCGATGGAATCAGAGATCCCAGGCCCGCCAGACGACGGGCCTCATCCAGCACCGCACGCTGTTCCTGAGTCGTGATCGGAACTGCTCGATCGCGACCGCCCTTCGCCCACGATCCCTTGATGGCGATATGGTCGCCACGATCAGCATAGCGGGGCTGAAACTTGATGGACTCTTCCCGCCGCAAACCAAAAGCAGCTTGCAAGCGCAGGCTCATGCGGACATGAGGGTCGGTGATCCTGCCCAACCTGTCGCCAATTTCCTTGGCCTTGCTTTCATTGGTCACATAGCGCCGTTCGGGAATGCCCAGTTTGGTGTTATCCGTCGGCAGGATGCCTGCCTTGCCAACCTTCTCTGCCCACCAGCGCAGGTGCGCCATGCGGTTCTTCAGCGTACCGGCCGACAGGCCTTCGGCTTGCCAGCGCTGCAACAGGGCTTCGACATGCTTGCCCTTGAGCGAGTTGGCCCGCATCTGGCGAAAGCCCGCCTCGCACAGTTGGCGTGCGGCCAGACTCAGCGACCGTTGCCGGTCGGCCTGAGTGGCATGGCTGCCGTCGCGGTTGCGCTGGCAAAGCTGGCGCAGGGTATAGGTCAGGTCGTCCATCGCGGTGTTGTTCCATCGGTTATCGGGGCTGAGCAGCAAACGGTCAGTGTTTTTGCCAACTCGCCAAGGCGAGATCCCGAGGGGCAAGGGCCAGGTGCTCAGTTCACCTGTGGCCTCGAATGAGGCGTCCGCCTTGCTTCCTGTGGGAAGGCCGGGCGGAGGAATGGCAAGGGACGACAACGCGATATGCTGGGATGAGTACCTCCTGTGATGCAGTGTGGAAAAGGTGTCGGCAGGCCGCGCGAGGACGGGCGACCAGCAACGAGTGCCTGGAACGGCGGATGTGTGTTGCGACGATGGCGGGACGAATCACGCCGAGGATGAGGAAGGCTCTGCCCATGGGTAGGGCGGCACACTAAGCGAGCCTGGGTGTGCCTGGGATGGTTCCGTCTGGTGAGCCGGGTCTGCGCTTGCAGGAACCTGCGCCAGGGTTCCGGTGTTCATACCCACCGGCAGGTCGTTGCTGGGCCAGTGTGCCGGGGCATCATCATGTGCGCAGCCATCAATGCGATGCTGCGCCAACCCGCATTCCTGCTGCATTTCGCCGGGCCGTCACTGCGGCGGGCAGTGACGGCCCCATCGGCCTCACGCCGAGCCCAGTGGCCCCAGCCTTGCAGCAGCAGGCGTGTTTCCTGGGGCTGTTGGTAGCATTCCGCTGTCAGCCATGCACCCGATGATCTGCCCGATGGGCAGCGATGGGGTCTTCAACATGCGCCGGATCTGATCCAGATGCCGTTGCGCGACCTCACGCGATGCAGGCTTTGCAGTTTGGCTGCTGGACGATGGAGAAGGGACTGGCGACGAGCTATGCTGGCTGTTGCTGATGGCCTGCACGGGTGTCTGCTGCGGGGTAGATTTGCGTGCCGCCCAGAGCTTGAAAACGCCTTCCACGGCCTTCTTGATCAACCCGTAGAGGTAGGCGATGACGTTGTGCACGCCACCTGATTCGCAGCGCGCGTCCCATTCGGCCAGTACCGCCAGGCGTTGTTCCGGAGGGAGGCCCTTGAGGCGCGCGGTGAGAACCCGTTGCTGATCCTGTGGCAGTTGCCGGAAGCGGGCTGGCATATCTGGCCCCGATACCTGCACTTCGGGTGATGAGCGGTACGTACGTACTTCTTTTATTGATCCGGCATGAACGAACTTGAATCAGGCCGCATAGCGAACTGGCTCGTGTTCGAAGTAGCTCTTGATGCGTTCGGGCTTGCGCTGAACGCTACGCAGGTGCCTTGCTGTGGCCTTGACCAGTTGCAGTTTCGTGCGCGCCGGGGCGAGCTTCGTGACGGCCTGCTTGAGGTCGGCGTTGGCCATCTCGTTCGGGTTGAGTTCTGGACTGTAGCTCGGAAGGTAGAACACCTCGATCTCGTGCTTATGCTCGGCCAACCAGGCCTTCACAGGCTTGCTGTGGTGCACCCGCAAGTTGTCCAGGATCAAGTAGACCTTGCGCTCCGCGTCCTTGATGAGCCGGCGCAGGAAGTCGATCAGGATGTCGGAGTTGAGCGCGCCGTGGAAGGCCTTCCAGCGCATCTGCCCCTTGTTGGTGACCGTGGAGATCACCGACAGGCCGTGGCGCTTACTGTTCACCCGCACGATCGGCGTCTTGCCCTTGGGCGCGTAGCTGCGACCGCGCACATCGTCGCTGCGAAGCCCGGTCTCATCGCCCCAATGAATCTCGGCACCCTCGACCTTGGCGCACGCGGCGATCACCGGGTATTCCTCTTCGAGCCATTTCTTCACCGCCGCGGGCGACTGCTCGTAGGCCTTCTTCATGGGTTTCTGGGGTGTGAAGCCCCAACGCGCCAGGTACAGCCCCATCGTGCGCACCGGCAGTCGAACGCCAAAGCGCTGCTCGATGAGTTCGCCCACAGCCGCGCGGCTCCACAACGCATACGGCATCTTCAGTTGATCGGGCGTCTTGTCGGTGATCAGCTTGCGCACCGCCGCCTCTTGGGCCGCGCCCAGGCGGCGCCCTTCGCCCAGTTTGCGACCGCCGGGCGCATCCTGCAGCGCCTTGGCGCCGGCCACCTCGTGACGCTTGCAGATGTCGAAGACGCCGGTGCGGCTCAGGCCCGTCTGCGCGGCAATCTCATCGTACGTACGACCCGCCTTGCGCAGTCGAATTACTTGCACGCGCCTTTCGTGGCGCGCTTCGCGCGACAGCGATCTCATATCGGTTGCTTGCATCACCACCACATGATGGCGCATTCCAAAAATTCAAGATGATTATTGCCGGATCAATAATACTTCTTTTTCTACAGTACGTACTGCTGTCGCAGATGCCGGAACGGGTTTCGGAATACCGCCGCTGGCTTCGGGCACGTGGGTATCGCGCAGAGTTGAGCCACTAGGACTACCCTGATCATGGTCGTCGCCACGATGCTGTAAGAGCCTGATCCGCTCTTGCATCGTTGCAGGCAGCTTTTCCAACCTGTCCGGGTGGCGCATGGCTTCGTCGAGGATGGACTGCGCCAGTTGGCGAATCGTCGCGCTGGCATGGCCGAGCGCCCGTTCCAGCAGGGGCAGGTAGTCTTCGTCCTCCAAGCACGCGTTGTCGAACGTGAGTGGCTGATTCCGCACCGCGTAGCGGCGGGCCATCAAGAAGCCGGTCATCGGGTTGCGGCGGTACTCGACCAGCGCAATCCACGCGGACAGCCGCAGACACAGCACGGCCCTGGACACAGTTTCAAGGGCAGCCCGCTTGCTGCCCGGTGCGCTGGGCAAATATTTGCGTAGCGCGTCGTAGCTGAGGACCACGCTGCCGTCGTTGCTGGCCAGCGCACGGAAAGTCAGCCAGGCGTTGCGCTCCAGCGGCGTCAGCCGCTCATCGAGCAACAGAGCTTTCGGGGTGATGATGTCCGAGGTTTGGTGTGACATGGTGAGGCTCCTATCGGTATCGGCCAACTGGCCAAAGGAGCCGTCATCTCACCCCGGCATCACCGCTGCCGCAGCCATCAATCCGAACTGCGTTCCTCCCGTTTTCTCGGGTTTGGAGCAGGGCGCAACATCCTTGGTGTTCCGGATCAGGAGGTGGGAAAATGAACTCGTTGCAGCGCATTGGATGTTAATGGCCGGGTTCACTGCTTCTGATCAAGTCGTTCGCTGACACATCGCGCCAGTAACGGGAGAGTGGGAAGCGTCCAGGGAGGGCCATCCCCAGCTACCAAGGGACACACTTGGTTTTTGGGTCCAAGAATAGGTCCAAGCACGTTGAAGTGCATCCGGAAACACATTTAAAATCAATGGAATACAGTGAAATCACTACTTCTGCATCGGCAAGTAACGCTAAGTCTGTAAGCGTCCACTCACATCCACTCATCCCGCATAGCGCCTTGTTATGCGGGATTTTTTGTTCCATCGATGTCTATTCGCTTCCACCGAGAGCCAGGGGTTTTTGAGATCGCCGGAAGTCGCGACAACCTCGGCGAGTGCAAGCATGAGGGCATGGTCATCAAGAGATCGCAGTGTGTTCAGCAGGTTATGGAGCGGTTGCCCTGGCGACAATGATAGTGCCGCACCCCATACTTACCTAGCAGCACAATGGAAACCATGGGGTCCGGCAACGCCAGAAATTGAGCAAACAAATGGCGAGTTCGTGATCCGATCATCCTGTTTATCTCTTTTTTCTTTTACCTGTCGATTCAGACGCGTAACGCTCAGGCGACAATTCGGATTCCATTATGAGGGGTGAGTGCCTTGCTTTGTGCTTCGTATGGGCAGTGCCCGAGTGACTACGACGTTAAGCACATTCGGTTTGCTCGCAGCCCACCCACAGGTGCCCGAGCCAACCTGATAAGTGATGAAACCTTATACCCGAAGACAGGGACACACGTTCGTTGCATGAGTTAGTAGCCAGAGCTAAGCACGCAACCAAACTATGCTATGTTTTGTCCGAAAGTCTAGGCGCTATAGCAACCGAAGTGATTTTGATCCCTACTTACGCTCAACAACCAATAACGAATTGTTTAATATACATTTTTAGTTTCTTTATTCGCATTGGGAAGCGAGGCGGAAAGCTAATTCCACCCGATAGTTAACCGCCTCGCTTTCGCCTGCATTCCATTCAAAATAGCATCGCGGATAGGCGCAGGAAAACCAGCGGGCAGTTGGTTTCTTATTTTCACAACAACAGCGTCCATCGACTGCGCAAACTCAGCCAAAATGTTTTCCATCGATTCTCTGGCAAACCCAACCGCCTTCGCCGTTTGGAAAAAGTGCCGTGGAAAGATCTGCTCAATAGCGTATTTCTTGCCTCTTGAGCCGGTCAGTCCCATCGCAAGTTTGGCATCTCTGCGGTCAATTCCCCGACCGCCAATCGCCGGGTACATAGAGAGAATGTCATAGTAAGGCGTGAGACGATATCGTCCTTGCGATTCAATAAATAAGGAAAAGTTTTTCGCATGCCCATCCGTTGCGGCCAATAGCCAAAATAGTACCTGAGCCTTCATAAAGCTATAACGATCCCTTTCTGGATCAACCGCGCCCAATAGAACCGACATAATGGCGCAAATGCCAGGTCCACCATGGTTTTCGTATTTTCGTGCGGAAGGAATATTTAATGCCTGGCAAAAATCCTCTTGCGGCAACCGCATAATCCAACGGCCATCCGAGGCATATTTGCGATCAAAACGTTCTACCGCCAGCGCTTTTATCTTGCCCGCTTTGATCATAAAACAGTGCGGCACCGGTAGCCCAAACGCCTTGGCAATGAGCATGCACAGATACTCATTTTCAACGCTGTCAGACATATCAATCGAGTAAGAGTGACTCTCGATTTTACCAATCGGCAGCTTGATGATGTGGGTGGTTGGCGTGGCATTAAGGGGCAGACGCCAGTGGTCATCCAGATAGAGCAGCGCCGTCTTTTCCTGTGCGCCAGCGATGGAGATACGAAAATCGTCTTCTGCGTCGATCATCCCGAGCGGGGCATCCGACTGATATCCACTCAATATGCGTTCAAATTGTTGCTCGGATAAGGTTTTGTATTCGATCCGTTTTATATCGTGAACAGGCGTACCCTGCTGCACCAATTGTAACGCCCCGACGCTGTCTTGCCCCACTTTAGCCAGCAGATCAAACGGCTGGGTGGAATCTGCGTGATGTCTGGCGACAATGCGTCTTCTGATATCCAGATTATCCGGCAGTAAATTGTCGAAGAAGTTATAAACTTCATCACCTTGATAGGGCTGATGGCGTAGCGGCATAGAGAGCGAGATGGGGCGACTACCTGATAGTCCAAGCCAGTTCTCATCATAGGAAAAACGATGCGCGCCACTGCTTGTTTTGGTAAAAACGCCCACCCGATAGCCGTTCATGTAAACATCAAGCGCAGCCATTACCATTCTTCCTTCCAGGATGATGATGCAACAGAAGCTTCATTATTGGCTGCATCCGCATTCCTGGGAGTAACAGTCAGTTCTAAATTTAATGCCGACAGGATTTTAAAGAAGGTTTCCAGCTTGGTGGAATCAGGATGTTGCTCGAAGCTGGATACCGTATCCTGGCGAATACCCACTTTACCGGCCACTTTCCCTTGTGAAAGCTTCTGCGTGATGCGGACATCTTTCAGATAGGCGCTAAGCTGTTTGGTGTTGGTGACTTTCATCGTTTTACCCTACCGGTTATAGACGGTAGAATAACTATTACACGCTTTAGCAGGTAAAACAAGGCTTACACGATATAGGCGTTAAGATTACTTTTATCGGTTATAGCGTGTAAGAGTAGTGCCGGCAACATGCGGCAAACGCCACGATGAATCCTTTCCCCACATTTGCATCAAAAACTCTAATTGCATTGTTTTATATTAAATATTTCACTTTCTGCATCGATAAGTCACGCCTAGTCTGTAAGCGTCCACTTACTTCCACTCATCCCGGCGACAACATCCCGATCCCAGCCCCGAGTGGTAAACCGTGTCCGGCGTTTATTTTGCAATAAACCGTCAACAACTGATGCGCCAGAGATAAAAAAAGCCCGCTCAGATGGCTTCTGAGCGGGCGTCGATAATCATTTCGCAGTCATAATCCGTCTGGTGTTACCGCTTACTTCAGCGCCGCTTTCACTACCACTGCCAGCGGCGTGGTCGCACGTCCAATCAAGCTACTCAGCTGATGTCCGCCATCAAACAATGCGCCTTTGGATGCGCCCGTATCAGAATCGGCAATGATACCGGCAAAGCCTTCTGGCAAACCTGCGCCAACCAATGCAGCCTTGTGTTCATCTTCCGACAGATTCTGATAGCGGATAGGCTGACCTGACTGTTTGCTGATTTCGACCGCCAGCTCCGTCAGTGTATAAGCCTCATCGCCCGCCAGTTCATAAATCTTGCCAGCCTGATTTTCTTGCGTCAGGACGGCCACCGCTGCGGCGGCATAATCAGCACGCGCAGCGGAAGCAATCTTTCCTTCACCCGCGCTACCGATAAAGACACCTTGCGCTAATGCGGCAGGTATGCTGCCCGCATAGTTTTCCGTGTACCAACCGTTGCGCAGTACAACATGAGGCAGGCCGGATTGTTTTAAGCACGCTTCCGATTCACGATGCTCAACCGCCAGCGCAAGCGGTGACGTATCGGCATGCAAAAGGCTGGTATAAGCCAACAGGCTTACTTTCGCCTTGACTGCGGCCTCAATCACATTGCGATGCTGAGCGGCGCGCCGCCCCACTTCGCTGGAAGAAATCAGTAAAACTTTATCCACACCTTGCAGCGCGGAAGAGAGCGTATCGGGCTGGCTATAGTCAGCGGCTTTCACGTGAACGCCGCGAGCAGCCAGATCAGCAACGTTATTCACGTCCCGCGCCAACGCCAGAACGTCGTTCGCCGGAATCTTTTCCAACAGTTGTTCAATCACTAAACGACCAAGTTGGCCGGATGCACCGGTAATTGCGATCATCGTTAAGTTCCTTTCTTTGATTAACACAGGCTGGCATAATACCCACAAAGCTAACTTTAAGTAAGTACGAACATAAAGGTAAGTGTAGTGTCCGAACAAACCAACGATGCAGATTCTTCCGTCCCCATGTCGCCAAAGGGCGATCTTTTCGCTGAAAAGTGTCCGTCACGCCAGGTGCTTAACCACGTAACCAGTCGCTGGGGCGTGCTGATACTGGTGGCGCTGATGGAGGGCACGCACCGTTTCAGTCAGTTGCGTCGCAGAATTGGGGGCGTCAGCGAGCGTATGCTGGCTCAAACCTTACAGTATCTGGAAAACGATGGGTTTATCCTGCGTACGGCCTATCCTGTCGTCCCGCCGCATGTGGAATACAGCCTAACCCCATTGGGCAGAGAAGTGAGTGGAAGAGTAAAAGTGCTGGCGGACTGGATAGAGGATAATATCGGGACAATATTGGCCGCGCGGCCCAACAAGGATTGACGCACTCTGCGAACACATCGGCGCTGCCCGTTCACAAGAGCAAAGTCATTATGCAATGCCCCTGTCGGCGCGTAGAAATCTGCACGTGCCGACACGGCTATTTTTGCACTCGCGATCGACGCCCCATCCTGCCACTGTCGTTGTCGCTTAAACCCTACAGGATTAGAAAGTCACCATAGTTTTCAAACCGCCGACCCACGCATCCTGCGTTTCAGCCAGACCCGCAGGGCGATGCCAGAACTGGAGTTCCGGCTGGATAGCCAGCCAGGACGTTGCCTGTATCCGATAATACATGGCCAGGTTGACGCTGTGTCCGGGTACGGGTTTCCATGCGGGGTCGCTTATGCCGGCGGCACCGCTCATCTGATTGAGATAATTCTGTTTACGCTTGTAATGACTGCTTGTTTCAATATAGGTCACGCCGAGCGCCGCCATGTCGTCTGGCCGGGCGTCGAACAAACCGCGATAGCGCAGGGCCGCTGAATTCACATATTTAAAGGCCATCGTCCGCTCGTCGGCCCAGCCGAAACTGTTGGATACGCTCAGCCCGCGATTGGCATCATCGGCATGCCGAGTAACCTGCTGGTTGAAGGCTGTATACACATACCAGCTACGCTCGCGCTGGCGGTAACCTTCAGGATCGTCCACCCCTGCGCCGCCGGATTTGCCCTCATACAGATCGGCCCGTTCACCATTCGTGAACAGCACGCCAAGGTTATAGGCGCCGGGCAGCCCCTTAACGTCATGAGTGCGCCACAGTATTTCCATCGGTAGCAAGACCCCTTTACTTCCCTTGGTTGACCAACTCCAGGCGTGACTCCTGCTGTTTACGCTGGGGTTATACTCCATCAGCCCGGTCTTAAGCGTGACTTCGGGAGTCAGCTTGTACTGAAAAGCGGTTCCCCAGTAGTGGACATTCCAGTTATACCACAGACCTGACTTAGCCGATTTACCGCCGCACAGACTGATAAGCTGGAAGTCGCAGGGAAGTATCTGATCGAAATCCTGGTTTTTATTAATCATCCCGATACGCCAGTTTAATCTTCTATCCAAAAAGCTGCGGCTGAATGTCAGCCAGCCAAGACGGGTAATTGACTGACCGTTGTTTGCCGCTTCCTGAGCCTGATCGTTTCGGGTGACGGACGGGTTTATCAACCGTTCCGACGTGAGATCGTTGTCATGGTTACGGTTAACGATATTGCCGTCAATTTTTGCATCTGGAATCCCCGTATAGCGTTCGAGATCCTGAGTGAAAGTTAACGCGGTATCATCAATAAAAGCGTATTTATTATCTTTATTATAACCACCGGCGATGTTATAGGCGCTTTCAGTCATATAAGCCAGACGGAAGGTAAAACCATGATCCGCCAAAGTGGTTCTTATTCCCAACATATCACCCAACAATCCCTGCGTGACAGGTTTGTCATAGCCGAGAACAATATTATTCCATGCCGGCTGTTGATTGGGGACTGCAGCTGACACTGTTAATGCGAGGCCGAAATAGATTAATACCAAAGATAAGGTTGTTTTAATATTATTTTTCATTATCAAATACCTTGATATAATGCCAGGATGAATAAATATTATTCGGGCGTTTATTTACTATTAATTTACTTTTATGGCCAACGCACTCCCTGCCCGTCATTTTATCTTTGACTGGCCCACAATTCAAAACCTAGTGACTGACGAATAACGCGTTATAAAATAATCGTTAAATTAATATTAATTGTTTTTCCTCACTCCTTATTTTCTTTTATAGACTTCTCTTTTTCATTGGCCAGCATCTCTTTTTCCATATTGTCATTAAAGCCAAAAAAATACGTTGAAACAGCGGTGAAAATAAAAGCCAGTATAATCGCGCAGATAAAACCGGCAAACCCCGGACCAAAAAACAGCGGTAGCGTGGCCAGGCCGGGAATACCTGGCGCAATGGCGGAGGAACCCGAAAAACCGCTGATGGCGCCGCCCAGACCACCGCCAATCGTCGCCCAGATAAAGGGTTTTTTATAGCGTAGGCTGATGCCGTAGATAATCGGCTCCACGATGCCAAACAGTCCGGTTATCGTCGCCGGACCCGCGATTTGTTTGATTTTAGGGTTACGGGTTTTCAGCAGAACGCCTAATGCGGCGCCAGCCTGAGCAAAGTTTGAAGGGGCGAACAAAGGTTTCAGGGTATCGCTACCATGTATGGCGATATTGTTATACATGATGGGAATGAAAGCCCAGTGCAAGCCGAAAATAACCAGCATCTGCCAGCCTATCCCCGCGACAATGCCTGCCAGAACGGGGCTGAGGTGATAAATAAAGGCGTAGCCATTAGCCAATCCCAAGCTCAGGTAGGTGCCAAGAGGACCGATAACGATCAACGTCAGAGGAACAACCAGCATCAGGCAGATCAGCGGCGTGGTGAAGTTACGGATACTGTCATGCAAATGCCGGTTCAGGAAACGCTCCAGCAAAGAGAGCAGCCATACGGAAAGAATGACCGGCAGCACCGAGGAGGTATAACGCATCAGAATCACCGGAATATCGAAGAAATCCAGCGGGGTTTGATTATTGAACAAGGTAATCAGCGTTGGATAGATCAGCGCCCCGGCAACGGAAAGTGCAACAAAGGTATTGGCGCCAAATTTTTTTGCCGACGTAAGGGCGATCGCGATCGGTAGAAAATAGAAAATGCTGTCTGCTGCGGCATACCAAATGATATAGACGCCGCTTTGGGGCGACATCCAGCCCAGTGAGGTCAACATCAACAACAAACCTTTTAATATCCCGGCAGCGGCCAGCGCTCCCAGAAACGGCGTGAAAATTCCAGAGATAATATCCACAGCGCGAGAAAAAAGACTCTCATTACCGCTCTGGCTATTATTCTCATATACAGTGCTATTGTCTCCTGCTGTCATCATTTACTGGATAGCATTAAATATTTCACCGACCCGATTACCGATAACGACCTGATATTGACCTCCGCTTTCAATAACGGTGATAACGCCATCAATTTTTTTACTTGCGTCTTTATTTGCTTTTGCGTGATCTTTTAACTTAAATCTTAGCCGGGTGGCACAATGAACGAGACTAATAATATTCTCTTCACCACCAACCGCACCCAGGATTTCTTTAGAAGCCTGTTCGGGATTCATCATTTTATCCTTTCAATTTTCAGGAAAAGGCGTAGTCAAAAAAAATAATATAATTAGCAAATATCATTGCGGGCGATATAACTCGCCCGTTATATTTATCTCGCTCGACTCACCATTCTCTTGATGGTATGGCGTTTGCCTTTAATCGATATCGCCAACTGATAAACATTTTCAGGCATGGGTGTGCCCGCATATCCGCCGTCACCAATAGCATGAATATCCGCACCGGTTTGTTTCATCATCAGGGCAATCAGCCGGATCGTTTCCACATCCGCCCCTTCGACGGAACTGTTCAGAAAAGAGAGCGCCAACGTACCCGGCTTATAACTGTGGGTAAATGCAACACACTGACGCACGTGTTCAACGGTGATACCGTGACGGGAACCGGGCGCGGGCAACGTGATCACGTCCGCCCCCGCATCGATAAGCTCCTTGATAATGTCCTGGGCCGGACGCTCACTCAGCGGGTCGCCAAGTACTTTTTCAATAGAACCGTCTTCCCACTTCCCGGCGCAAATCAGCAGGTCGTCCCCCAGGGTTTCCTTTGCCAATCTTGTGGCGGCAATAATTTGCTCGAACGTGGTTCCCGAAGAGGGATTTCCCCCCAGCACCACAAAATCGGCCCCGATGTCTTTGATCCGCAGCAGGTTCTCTTTCGACGCCACCCGACCCGGTTTCGCTTCTACATAGCGCTCTCCGGCAACTCTGGCGCGATCATCCGGGCACTCCAGATAGATGCCGAGAGGAACGCCAGCCCACTGCTTAATCTGGCTAACACTGTAGGGTTCCACCGCCATCCTGCCGCTTTTCATCTCATAAAGACCAATATTTTTAGCATGGTCGGCCAGATCAAACGCGTTCAGCATCACCATGTCCGCCCCGAAAGCCGCCTGAATCTCCGTATTGGTCGCACCATCAACCAGGCCGGTATTCAGCGTCACATGGTGCTGTCCCATAATCACCCGGCCTTCTGAGGCCAGAATCGCCTCTTTGAGTTCTTTGGCCGACATGGTAAGAATTTCACTTTTGGAACTGGAGATTAAGCGCATCACCATTTTTCAGTCTCCTGTATTTAATTTGCTTTCCGCGCTATGAAATCTACTGGGTACAGCCTGTTAACTGGCGTAAACGCGCGATGGCCTGTTGATACGTTGCTTGCTGATTAAATAATCCGGCAGTACCCATTATGAAGTAAGTCACGTCTTGTCCCAGTTTTTCGACAATTTCCGGGCTAATGGCGCCGTCAATGGCGATCTGCGTTTTCACGCCATTCTCCTTGATCATGTCCTTCAGCCGCTGAATTTTATCGATGGCGCCGGGAATAAAGGGTTGCCCGGCAAAACCAGGATCGACAGACATGATTAACACCACATCAATATCTTCCAGCACTTCTTCCAATACGCTCAACGAGGTGGCGGGATTGACCGCGACCCCAACCTGAGCCCCGGCAGCGCGTATTTTGCTCAACGTCCGGTGTAAATGTCGCGGGGCTTCGGCGTGAACATAAATAATCGAACATCCCAACCCTGCGAATTTCTCGATATAGAGATCGGGATTGCCAACCATCAAATGAACGTCATAAGGAATATTCGCCAGCTTGCCAATGGCTTTGATATCTTCTATTCCCAGGGCGAAATTCGGAACAAACAGGCCATCCATAACGTCGATATGAAACATATCCGCCCCCGCGCGTTCCAGTGCCGCGATTTCCTCCGGCAGACGCGAGAAGTCAACACACATCATTGATGGACAAAACTTAGCCAATTTGCTCACCTTTCTCTATTTTCGCGATTAAATCGATACGGTTCTGATGACGTCCGCCTTCAAATACGGTATTCAGCCACTCTTCGACGATCATCTTCGCCAGCTCACTACCCACCACGCGAGATCCAAAGGCCAAAATGTTGGTGTCATTGTGTTCACGCGAAAGTTTTGCGGAGTAAGGTTCACTGCATACGACAGCGCGTATACCGTCAACTTTGTTGGCCGCGATAGAGATGCCAATACCTGAGCCACAGATCAGAATTCCCCGATCCGCCTCCCCGGAAACCACCGCATCGGCAACCCGCTTGCCATACTGCGGATAGTCGGTTCTCTCTGATGAATTCGCTCCTTTATCAATGACTTCTATAGACTTCGACACCAAAAACCGCATGATTTCCGATTTCAAAACCCATCCCACATGGTCACATCCCAGCGCAATTTTCACAGTACCACCTCTTGATTCAACAAATGATTTATCCGTTCATCGGCAAAAATGACTCATGGAGAAACTTCACAAATAAATTACTTTATGTGAATTTATATTATTGTGAAGTTGATCAAGCTTTGATAAAAAACAATAAAGTACATTATTATCATCAAGTTAGCGTTAATTAAGCCTCTATTGGCAATCTCAGCCTGCGTTGGTGATGTATCGTTATGGCGGATAGGCTAAAAAGTACGCCATACTGGGGGGCCGAACCTGCTCTGGTTTCCAGGCGTGATGGTCACCGTACGCGATTAGAGCGATCTTATGGATTAAAAAGAGAAATTTTTAATGACCAATTTTGACAGTAACACGCTCGCCATCGGCGCACGCATTCGTATGGCGCTATCCAGGCTTAGCCTGACTGAAAAGAGCATCGCGGAATGGCTGATCATCAAAGGGAACATCAATGAAGAGACGAGCCTGAAAGAAGTCGCCGCCGCAATGAATGTGTCAGAACCATTAATCGTCAAAGTGGCAAAAAAGCTCGGCTATCAGGGTTTTCGGGAGCTGCGTGCCGCCCTGATATCCTATTTTGGAACGCTGCCCTTTGATAAAGAACTGGAAATCTCACAGCAGGATAATCTTGAGGTAGTGTTGGATAAAGTGTTCAATACCTCGATTCAGTCGCTGAAAGAAGCGAAATCCGTTGCCGACACGACGGCCATTGCGCAAGCCGCAGCGCTCATTACTCAGGCAAAACATGTTGTGATTCTCGGTGTTGGCGGGTCAGCCTCGGTCTGCCAGGACTTTGAACACAAGTTATTACGTATCGGTATCCACAGCCACTCCTACAGTGACTATCATCTGATGTTGATGGTGTGCTGTCAGCTTGAAGAAGACGATGTCGTGATGATGATTTCGCACTCAGGGGATACCATCGAATTGCTGAAGGCCGCACAAGTCGCCAAACAATGCAACGCCAAGATTATCTGCATTACCAATGATGACGCCTCCCCGCTATCCCAGTGTTCCGACCTTTCCATTTTTAGTCCGGCACATGGAGGACCACTGCTTGGTCAAAATGCCGTGGCGCGTATCGTACAGTTAAACTTGCTTGATACCTTGTTCATTGCCATTGTCCTACGCGATTACCAGGGCACCCGAGATAAACTCGACAGCACACGTGAGGTCGTGAAACCGCTGCATGGTAAAAATACGGGCTAAACATGCGTGTGTTGTTTCACCCGTGACTGTCTCTATGGTCTACGCTTAAACCTGTTCTCGTAAACCATAGGAGAAAAATATGTCTATCGAAAAAGTTCTCTATGTCGCCCATGCTAAGGCAACAGGCGGGCGCGACGGCCACGCCGTTTCATCAGACGGCCATCTCGATGTGAAACTTGGCGTGCCAAAAGAGCTGGGCGGCAATGGCGAGGGCACCAACCCTGAGCAACTGTTTGCCGCCGGCTACTCCGCCTGCTTTCTCGGCGCGTTGAAAAACGTGGCCTCCAGTGAGAAAGTCTCTCTGCCTTCTGGTACGTCTATCGAAGGCAGCGTCGGCATTGGTAAAATTCCAACCGGATTCGGTATTGAAGTGGAACTGAAAATCGCCCTTCCCGGCGTAGACAAAGCCAAAGCGGAAGAACTGGTGAAAAAGGCGCATACCGTCTGTCCTTATTCAAACGCCACGCGCGGCAACATTGACGTCACCCTGACGCTTGTTTGACCAGATTAAGTAAGCTGAGCGGCATCGAAGTCAGCGCCGCTCAGTTTAGATTCAAGCAAACCGGATAAAAATTGAGGCGCGCTGAAAAGTAGCATTAATGTAAGAACGGCATGAGAACCCACCCTATCGATTTACCCATTTTCTATTATAAATTAACCCTCCCTTTACATGCGCCACATCAAAGTAACACCCCTTCTGCATCGTTAGGATAAAAAATAACAACTGGGGTGGGAGTGGCGGGTCTCTCCTGGCGGGAGACTTGCCCCCCTTCCAAACCACTTTCTAAGTGAGCAGAAAATTGAACGCTAACAGTGAGGGCACGCTGCTCTTAAGGTAAGTGGGTACTTACATTTATCGCATTCGCTCTGCCACACCAGTGTTCTTATTAAGTCTATTATGTCGGGAGAGGTTATGAATCGGTTTGTTATTGCCAGCGCTCAGGACTGTATGGGTTGTCGAGCCTGCGAAATCGCCTGTGTCATTTCACACAACAACGAACAGTACCCAACCAGCGCGGATCTGTTCCAGCCCAGAATAAAAGCTTTCAATACGCAAGAACTGCACTCTGCGGTGACCTGCCGCCACTGTGAAGACGCGCCCTGCGCCAGCGTTTGCCCGACTCAGGCACTGGTAAGAAAAGACGATAGTATTCAAATAATTAAAGAGAAGTGCATTGGTTGTAAAACCTGCGTGCTGGCCTGTCCGTTTGGCGCCATATCGATAGTCGCCAACGCCACGACCCACGTCGTCACGGCACATAAATGCGATCTCTGCGCAGGCAGACCACAGGGGCAAGCCTGCGTAGAAGCCTGCCCGACCCAGGCCCTGCATTTGGTCAACGAACAAACGCTGGAGGCGCTCCGTCGTGAAAAACAGCAAAACATGGCGCTGTGTTCATCAACGCATCGGCAACGTGCCCGGCCCGCGAGCAAAGACGCGTCCCAGAATCCATTGAATCAGAGAAAAAACTGGCCTCGTCTCGACGCGGAAAAAAAACCACTGGCACAGAGAAAGACCACGTTCGACGAAATCTATCACGGCTTCACGCCTCAGCAGACGCAGGATCAGGCCGGGCGCTGTCTCACCTGCGGCAAACATTCCATCTGTGAGTGGACCTGTCCTCTTCACAACAACATTCCTGAATTGGTGAATCTGGCCAGGCAAGGGCGGATTCTGGAAGCCGTCGAACTGTCTCACCAGACCAGCAGCCTGCCGGAAATCTGTGGCCGGGTCTGCCCGCAAGATCGGCTATGCGAAGGCGCCTGTACGCTGGGCAAGAAGTACGGTGCGGTCACCGTCGGCAACATTGAGCGCTACATTACCGATACTGCGATGAAAATGGGCTGGATGCCAGACATGACGCAGGTTAAGCCCAGCGGCAAACGCGCCGCCATCATTGGCGCCGGACCCGCAGGACTGGCCTGCGCCGATGTGCTAACCCGTCACGGCGTGACGGCCGTGGTTTTCGATCGCCACCCGGAAATTGGCGGTTTACTGACCTTCGGCATTCCCCCTTTCAAACTTGATAAGCAAGTACTAACTCACCGGCGCGAGGTTTTCAGCGCGATGGGCATCGACTTTCGCTTAAATACCGAAGTGGGCAAGGACATCTCATTCACCCAGATTCTGAAAGAGTTTGATACGGTCTTTCTCGGCGTGGGAACTTACCGCTCCATGAAGGCCGGTCTTGAAAATGAAGAGGCGCCCGGCGTTTTCGACGCGCTGCCGTTCCTGATTGCCAATACCAGGCACGTGATGGGATTACCTGAACGTGAAGACGAACCCTATATCTCTATGAACGGAAAACGGGTTGTCGTGCTGGGCGGCGGAGACACCGCGATGGATTGTCTGCGCACCTCGGTTCGGCAGGGGGCGATGTCGGTCACCTGTGCGTACCGTCGTGATGAAGCCAACATGCCGGGCTCGAAAAAAGAGGTGAAAAACTCCCGGGAAGAAGGCGTTGAATTTATGTTCAACGTACAACCGCAAAAAATTTGCCTCAATGAGCGGGGAGAAGTGTGCGGGATCAGTCTGGTTCGCACCGAACTGGGCGCGCCCGACGCCAGCGGTCGCCGCCGCCCCCGCCCCATTCCGGGGTCTGAATTCGTGCAACCCGCCGATGCGGTGATCACCGCTTTCGGTTTCCAGGCACACAGTATGCCCTGGCTGGAGGAAGCGAAGATCGGTCTGGATAACTGGGGATACATTATGGCATCAGCCAACGGTCCTATTCCTTGCCAGACTAATCACCCGCGGATTTTTGCCGGCGGAGATGCCGTACGCGGCGCCGATCTGGTGGTCACCGCAATTGCCGACGGCCGTAAAGCGGCAATGGGCATGATGGAAGCAATGGGGTTAAAAACCGCTCCATCTGCTGTGCCGGCGGCGTCACTCGACACCGATTTCAACTCGGCGCAAAAAGAAACGCTATAATAAATCAATTCGTTACCGCCGATGCGCAGCAGTGCATCGGCTTACGACCCGTAAAATCACCTGCGCGACGGCGCCCGCTATCGTCATCCCCGTGCGCTAACCGGCCCGGCATATTTCGGGCTGGCACACAGGAAAGAATATCGTTGTATTTAATAAATAATAGTCGCCGATTTATCCGCCCATTTTTCTTTAGTTAATATATTATTCTGATAATATGCCTCTGATATCCCTTGTAAACGGTATAACCTCCCCTGACCGCGGCGACAGAGAAACAAGTAAGCATCGCGCGGCTGTCCTTTGCCAATATCGGGGAGCGTTCTCAGAGCATGACCCAAACAAATCCTAACTTTTATCATTATCACGGAGTGAACAATGACCTGCCATTTTGTCAGGTGGACCATCACGGAAGCGCTTCCCGATCTGCAAAGGTTGCCGAATGAACTCATTTCATCGACACAAGGATTTTCAGCCAAGCGCCGCGATCGTTTTCTGAAAAGCAGAGCGTTGCTGGCTGAGATGATGTTCTACTTTTTCGGCTATCCCCTATTACCGCCCATGCTTTCTTCGCCTGAGGGACGGCCTTACTTTGCCGATCCGCAATTGCCCAATTTCAGCCTGGGCTATGCCGGCAACACCATTGCCATTCTGCTAAGCGAAGAGGGTCTTGTCGGCATGGATATCGAAATTGTGCATCTCCGCCCCAATAACCAGCCCCCGTCCCCTATGCAGGGTCAGACACAGGCAGAGAAGGCCTGGATTGACGCGCAGTGCGATCCGCTCGAAGCCGCCACGCAACTCTGTACCATTCGTCAATCATTGATGAAAATCCCCATACAGAACGGCAGCCGCCCTGAAAACCTGAAACTTCATCCCGCATCCGGGCGGCTGCGCTCCAAGGGCGTGCCCGCCGTTGAAGTGATCAGTGATATTGATGATTATCTGGCATGGGCGTGCGCGCACGTTCCAACGCTGCACCGGCTGGTGCTGTGGAAATACACAGCGGAATCGGGCATGAAGAAAACAGGGGAGATCGTGCAGCACCAGCGCCAGTCCGTTCGCTATATGAAGCTCACCAGTCACACCGCAGAAAAGACGACCTCCGCGCTGCCTTCAAAAGCCCCCGATTCAACCGATTAAAAAGCAGATGCCATTGTGAAGCTCCGGGGGCCCCCTCTGGAGCCGAGAACAATTAATGCGCGTCGATAAAAATGATTTTTAACAGAAACAGCAGCGCCACGACCACGACACACGGGCTGATTTCACGCCAACGGCCGGTTGCCAGCTTCATCACACAGTAGGAAATAAAGCCTAATGCGATACCTTCGGTGATCGAAAAACTGAACGGCATCATCACCGCCGTAATAAAAGCGGGTACGGCTTCCGTCAAATCATCCCATTTCACCCGCGCCAGGCTGGAAGTCATCAATACGCCGACGTAAATCAGCGCGCCCGCCGCCGCGTAAGCCGGCACCATTCCCGCCAGCGGAGACAGGAAGATAACCAGCAAAAACAGAAGTCCCACGACAACCGCGGTCAATCCGGTACGCCCGCCAACGGATACCCCGGCAGAGCTTTCGATATAGGCCGTTACCGATGACGTACCGATGAAGGCGCCGGCAACAGAGCTGACGCTGTCCACATACAGCGCCTGTTTCATGCGGGGAAACTTACCGCGGGCATCCACCAGACCCGCTTTATCCGTCACGCCGATCAGCGTACCGGAGGAGTCAAACAGGTTGACCAGCATGAAAGAGAAGATGATCCCGGACAGCCCCAGATTCAGCGCACCGGCTAAATCAACTTGCCCCACAACCGATGTCACGCTCGGCGGCATTGAGAAAACACCAGAGAACTGAACGTCACCAAGCAGCAGACCAATCGATGTGGTCACCACGATGGAGATCAGCACCGCCGCGTGAATATTGCGGGAAGCCAGCGCCACAATAATGAAAAAGCCCAGTGCACCCAACAGCACGCTGTGCGACGTCAGATTACCGATGGTCACCAGCGTTTCAGGGTTAGGCACAATAATGCCGGCGTTTTTCAGCCCCATCATGGCAATAAATAGGCCGATACCGCTGGCGATACCGAGACGCAAACTGAGCGGGATATTGGCGATCATCCAGTAACGAATCTGGAAAATCGTCAGCAACAGGAAACCGACCGCTCCCCAGAAGATCGCGCCCATGGCAACCTGCCATGACAGCCCCATCGCGCCAACCACGACAAACGCGAAGAAGGCATTCAAGCCCATCGCGGGCGCCAACGCCACCGGCAGGTTCGCCAGCAGACCCATCAGAATACTGCCGAATGCCGCGATCAGACAGGTGGTGACAAAGACCGCTTTGGTATCCATGCCTGCCGCGCCTAAAATCTGCGGGTTAACAAACACGATATATACCATCGTTAAAAACGTGGTGAACCCCGCTATCGTTTCAGTCCGGGCATTAGTACCGTGCAGTTTTAGTTTAAACAAGCGCTCCAGCAGGCCTTGCTCGACGGCAAGACCAGGTTGTGATTTGTTCATTGTCAGCGTTCCAAAGAGAGGGATGATGGTTTTCGGGTATCCTATAACAGGTGGGCATTAAATCAAGGACAGAACAAGATTGTGCCGTAATCCATCAGGCCAGCCCGTTTCGCCACCGTAACCATGCGCGTTTCCGCTGTTTTTTCTGCCTGCTCAAGCGCCGGTTAACCCCGTTCGCCACCAGTTCCAAAGACAGACAAAACACAAAATAGACCAGCGCGACAAACAGGAACACCTCCATGGGATAGACCATGCTGCGATTGTTCACCTGTGTCGCCAGAAACGTCAGCTCCCCCACGCCGACAATGTAAGCCAGCGACGTGTCTTTAATCAGGGAAATCCATTGGTTGATAAACGACGGCGCCATCATCCGCAGCGCCTGTGGCAAAACGATTGTCCACAGGACTTCCCAACGCGTAAGCCCCAGCGATAACCCCGCCTGCCACTGTCCGCGACCGATCGCGGCGATACCCGCTTTCACGCCGTGGGCCAGATAAGCCGACGCAATCAGCGCCAACGCGCAAACCACCGTGGTGATCTCTGGAATATCCACGCCAAAGAGTATCGGCAGTAAAAAATAGGTCCAGAAAATCAGCATGATGACCGGTATGGCGCGGAAGAAGCCGAGAACGGCCGCCAGAACCGCCGCCCCTACGCCGCGGGACATGGCCAGCGCAACGCCCATCGCTGTCCCCAGCAGTGCGGAGGCGATGCCCGCCAGCAGGCTCATCAATAGCGTCAGCGCCGCCCCGCCGAGCGGGCCGTCAGGAAAAGCGCCCCACATCAGATAGCTGAGGTTGTCGCTAATAATTGTGAAATCCATCTCAGTGTCTCTCCGCCGCATGACGTTGCTGACGCCACATGCCCCAGCCTTCCATTAACGCGATAATCGCGATATACAGCACGGTGGCAACGCCGAACGCCTGAAAAGTGCGCAGGGTTTCGGTTTCCACCTGACGCGAGGCGTATGAGAGTTCGGCGACGCCAATCGCCATCGCCAGAGAGGAATTCTTGACCACATTCATGTATTGCCCCAGCAATGGCGGCAACGCGATTTTCAAAGCCTGCGGCAGCACCACATGACGCATGGATTGCCAAACCGTCAGCCCCAGCGCCTGTGCCGCGTATTTTTGCCCGCGGGCCACGCCGCTAATTCCCGCACGGATCTCTTCCGCAATAAAAGCGCTGGAATAGAGCGTCAGCCCAAACAGCCCGGCCAGAAATTCAAATGACGGCCACGCCAAGCTTATCCCTGACAGGGTGACGTCGTGCGGCGTATTCAGCCACTGCATCATTGCCGGGGGAAACAACTGACCCGCGCCGAAGTACCAGAAAAAAAGCTGTATTAACAAAGGGGTATTACGGAAAAGGGAGCAGTACGCCATCACCGTATAGCGCAGCGCCTTCACCTGACTGTCTCTGGCCGCCGCCAGTAAAAAGCCCAGCAAGGTCGCCAGAATAATCGTACAGAGGGAGATCCACAGCGTGATCAGAAAACCTTGCCACAGCCAGCCAAGATAGTGGGGCGCCAGCAGCCCTTCCTCAAGGTATAGCAGTACCGTGTTTGTCAATTTCATAAGCCACTAACTTTTATCTCTCACATGCTATAAAACGGCAACGCCCCCTGCAAAGCAGAGGGCTGTATAGGATTTTCGCCAGTCTGAAAATCAGGCTTTTGGCTGCTGATCCAACGGACCGAAGGTGAAATCGCCACGCGGCTGCGCAGATTTTGTCGCCGGCCCAAACCAGCGATTGTAAATCGTTTTCGCTTCACCCCGTTTTTCCAGTTCCAACAGGGTCTGGTTTACTTTCTCCGTCAGACGCGCCTCGCCTTTAGGAAGACCAATGCCTTGATATTCTTTGGTAATGCTAAACGGCGAGATCTCAAAATCGGCTTTTTGCGCATCCGGCACGTTAGCCAGCAACCCGACCAGTTTCGCATCATCCTGGGTGATAGCCTGAACGTTTCCGTTGCGTAACGCGGCGAAGGCCAGCGGGGTGTCATCATAGGAAATCACTTTCGCGGTAGGATAATGCTCACGCAGCGTGATTTCCTGAACCGTGCCTTTATCCGCGCCAATACGCAGCGTTTTAATGTCCTCCGGCGTCTTCAGCACCCCTTTGCGGGCAATGAATTTCTGGCCGGTGGCAAAATAAGGAATGCTGAAATTAACCTGCTTGGCACGCTCATCGGTAATGGTGAAGTTCGCAGCGATCAAATCCACTTTGTTGGCGCTGAGCAACGGAATTCGGTTGGCGGGGTTGGTGGCTCGCAACGCCACTTTCACGCCCAGCGCTTTTCCAATCTCCTCGGCAATATCAACATCATAACCCACCAGCTTTTTGCTCTGCGGATCGATGTAACCAAACGGCGGATTACTGTCAAAAACCGCAACCCTGACCACGCCCGCTTTTAGAATATCGTCCAGCTTATCCGCCTGCGCAACGCCGGAAAAAGCCACTAATCCCGCTGCTAAAGCGAATGCCACAATACGTTTTTTCATTCCCTGCTCCTGAACGTTTAAGTGATGGATTGCAGGCTATCAGCAGGGAGAAAAACCGGGAAATAACATAAATAGCTATAATATAACCTTAGGTTACATTGATTTTACGGCAGATTATCCTGACATATAACTGCGATTTGTCAGTATTGATTGGCATCAGGAATCTTGCCCGTCAGGTTCAAGCCACCACGCTGTATCGCGGTGTGATTTATTGCGACAAAAAGGATATTTTTCTTATTTTTATTAATCTCACACTCAAAATCACGTAGATTTGTTATCCGAATCGACGAGATAACAAAATCAAGCATCGCCCTAAGCCAATGAGAACCCTATATGAAAGAGAAAACCCCGAATGCCTCACCCTCGGACAACAAAAAGTCTTACGAACTGGATCGTTTTGATACCGCAATTCTGCGTATTTTGCAGACCGACTCGTCCATCTCAAACGTCGCGCTGGCGGAGAAGGTCAACCTTAGTCCGCCTGCCTGCCTGAGACGCGTTGAACGGCTTCGGCAAATCGATCTGATAAAGGGATTTGTGGCGTTACTCAACCCGGAAGCGCTTAACGCCGGTCTGGTGGTATTAATCGGGGTGGTGCTGGATCGCTCAACGCCAGGCTCATTTGAGGATTTCGAGGCGGCGGTCCAGAAGATCAGCGGTTGTATGGAGTGCCACGTGGTGACAGGGGAGTTTGATTACATTTTAATGATCAGGACGAAAGACAATCAGAGCTTCAACCGCCTGCACGCGGAACAATTACTCTTTCTGCCCGGCGTACGCCAGATTCGCTCTTTCATTGGGTTAAGGGAAGTGCTTTCCACCACCCGGTTGACGTTCTGAAAAAGTTCAGGCCCGGTTATCGGGCCTGTCATTCTGCAACTCAGCCGTTACGGAAAATATAGCTATAAGCGCTCAATGCCGGCGCGCCGCCCAGATGGGCATAAAGGACTTTCGATCCTTTCGGAAACTCGCCGTTGCGGATCATATCAATCATTCCCTGCATAGATTTGCCCTCATATACCGGATCGGTCATCACCCCTTCCATACGGGCGCACAGGCGTATGGCTTCCAGCGTCCCTTCACTCGGCAGACCGTATTCGGGGCCGCCATAGCGGGTGTCGAGCACCACATCCTCTTCGGTGATTTCCCGGCCCAGCTCGACCAGATTGGCCGTATTCTGCGCAATACGCAGAATCTGCGCTTTGGTCTTTTCCGGTTTTGCCGAAGCATCGATACCGATGACATTCCGTGAGCGGCCATCTGCCGCGAAGCCAACGACCATACCCGCCTGGGTACTGCCGGTCACGGAGCACACCACAATATAGTCAAACTTGAAGCCCAGTTCTTTTTCCTGCTGGCGTACTTCTTCGGCGAAGCCGACAAAGCCTAAACCGCCGTAAGGGTGCTCTGAGCAACCAGCAGGGATTGGGAAAGGTTTGCCGCCGTTTCGTGACGCTTCTTCCATGGCGTTTTTCCAACTTTCACGAATGCCAATATCAAAGCCGGCGGCATCCAAACGAACATCCGCCCCCATAATACGGGACAGCTCAATATTACCGACGCGATCATAAACGGCATCGGCATAATTCACCCAGTTCTCTTGCACCAGAATGCATTTCATTCCCAGATGCGCGGCGACGGCGGCAACCTGTCGCGTCTGGTTAGATTGAATACCGCCAATTGAAACCAGCGTGTCACACCCCTGCTCTAACGCTTCGGGGATAAGGTACTCCAGCTTACGCGTTTTATTCCCGCCGAACGCCAGACCACTATTACAATCTTCACGTTTGGCATAGATTTCTACCTCCCCGCCTAAATGTTCGCTGAGTCTTTTCATCGGCGTAATCGGAGAGGGGCCGAAAGTTAAGGGGTAACGTGGGAATTTTTCCAGATTCATAATAATGCTCCGCTAAATAAGGGGTTGAATTAGCCGCAGGCGGTGAAGATTTCTCAGGGAAATATTGTCACTCCATGCTGATAACATACCCGAAACCGAATGAATTTAAATTGCTAAATTCGTCATACTTTTTCTATTAAATTCCACTAAAAACCACCTATAAATAAAATAATTTTCAAAATAAACACCAAAGAGAAATAAAATTAACCAACCCACTGCGACAACCGCCTGTCATGCCAAAAGGCGATAGGCCTGCCGAAACAGCGCATCCTGCTGGGCCAGTTCACCGTGTAAAAAATCAAAAAAGCTTTTCAGTGGGGCAGTAACCGGTTTATTGACCTCCGTCTGGATCTGCAAAGTCCGCTGTCCCAACTGTTCCAGACCAACGGTTTTCACCTGTAAACCGTCAAGCCGCGCGCTGTATAACACGGAGAAATGGCTGCATATGGCGATCGCATTCGGGGTATTGAGCATAAAGGCATACAAGGTTGAAAAGTGATTGCAGGTAAAAACCGGATCGATAAAAACGCCGCTTATACGGCATGAGAGATCGAACAGTTGACGGACCGTCGCTGCCTGATCGGGCAGGACGACCGGGAAAGCGTTGAGATCGGCCATGTGAAAATCGCCGGATGCCAGCGGGTGATCGTCTTTCATCACCACCATAAAGGGGGCGGAAAACGACGATATCACCTTGATGCCGTGCTCAGGCGACAGGCTGAACTTCAGCGCCACATCGCATTCACCGTGACGAACCAGCTCGGGTACTTGTCTGGCGCTGCCCACCGTCAGCACAAAATTGACCGCGGGATGTTGCTGCCGGTATTTCGCCAGCAGCGTTGGCAGCAGATTGAACGCAATCCCGTCGGTACACACGATGCGAATCGTGGTTTGACGGGAGGATTTCAGCCCCTCGATCTCGGCAATCGCCAGTTCCATATCAACGATACTGCGGCGAACGTGGTTTTCCAGAATATGCCCGGCATCGTTCAGCACCATACCCCGCGCATGGCGTTCAAACAAAGGTACGCCCAGACGCGTTTCCAAGCGCTGGATCTGCCGGCTGATCGCCGATACCGCCACAAACAGCTGCTGGCTGGCCGCACTCAGCGACCCCGTACTCGCCACGGCCATAAAATAACGAATCTCGTTGTTATGCATGCGCTTTCCGCCTTGTGTTTAACGATGACTCAACAGCAATTAGGCTCATCATAGTCAAATGCGGATCGTGAGGATAATACTCATCTGTTCTGACTGAACGGTACAATTCGGGATGAGACGATACGGCCATGCGTCTCACCCCTTTTCCGCGCAAACTTAACAGCAGGCGTCGGTTTATAGCGCCTCGACCGACTGCGGTTTCTTCTGTAAACGCGCTTTGGCGATATCCCCCCCTTGCTCTCCCAGATCCCAGAACAAGCCCGTCATGATTTTGAGCGACTCAAGCGTCATATCCACCAGTATATGTTCGTTCGGGGCGTGCTGGGAGCACGCGGGATAAGAATGCGGCACCCACAGCGTCGGCAATCCCAACGTTTCCGAAAAACAGGCATTGGGCAGCCCGCCGCCAAAGTTCGGCAATACCGCCGCCGTGACGCCGGACGAGTGTCTGATCGACGTCACCCCCCACGCCACCCACGGGTCGTTGAGATCCAGCCGGGTAGCCTTGTAGTGGCTGGCGTCGTTCACGATCTCAACGTCTTCAAAGCCATTGGCATCAAGATGGCGTCGAATATGCCGGGTAAAATTCGCCACGTCGCAGCCCATCACATAGCGCATATGGCAATGCGCTCTCGCCTGCGGCGGAATAGCGTGGGCCGGTTTATCCGGGTTGCCGGTAACGAACGCCAGTACATCCAGCGTATTCCAGCCATACACCTTTTCGGCGGCGGTCAGACCGGGTTCTCCCCATTGTGAATCGATGACCGGGTCAGTCGGCCCGCCGCCCAGTTCAATATCCGACAGCACCCGGCGCATATTCTCCGAGAGCGCGGGCGGACGAAGGCCCGGCACCAGAATCTGTCCATGCTCATCCACCATGCTGGCGATGGCGTGCGCCAGCCGAATCCCCGGATTGCTCAACAGCCCGCCCCAGTTACCGGAGTGATGAGCCCCTTCACGTAAATTCAGCAGCAGCTCAAAGTTGAACACCCCGCGGGAGCCGAGAAACAGCGTTGGCCGGGACGCGGACACCCGCGGGCCGTCCGAGGCAATAAACAGATCGGCGGCCAGCCAGTCACGATACCGCTCGCACACCGCATCCAGCCCGGGTGAACCATCCTCCTCCCCCATTTCCAAAATGATTTTCACGTTGTAGCCCAGTTGACCGCCCCTGGCTTTCAGCACCTGCTCCAGCGCCGCCAGATTAATGGTGTGCTGACCTTTATTATCCGCAGTGCCACGCCCGTACCAGCGGTTATCGTCCCGAACCATGTCCCAGGGCGATAACCCTTCGCGCCATTGCTCATCGTATCCCCGCACAACATCACCGTGGCCGTAGGTTAACAGCGTCAGTTCCGCCTGAGGCTCCATGCGCCGGGCCAGTAAAAAAGGGCTTCTTTCGTTAACCGGGTTCTCAACCAGCAGGCATTCAAATGACAAAGCCTGGAGCACCGGGATCATCTCATCGGTCAGGTAAGCCATCAGAAGCGGACCGCTGTCGGTATTCTGACTTTCCGTGCGGAATGCCACCCGGCGTGCCAGCGTTTCTTCAAATTTTCCTGAACCAAAATAATCAACGGTAGCCTGGATCGTCTCTTCACGCGTCATATTCAGTCTGTCCTCTTTTCTGGATATTCATGAGTCGCGGTATGCCCCCTGACAACGGGTGGCAAGTGTGTTTCCGCAATGCGTTGCGGCGAATTTCCGCGCTTGTTAGCCGGATTCAGCCAGCCGTGTATTCAGCTAAATAACGGGGGGAGACGTTCGCAGGGAAGCCTCTCCCCGCGGCAATCCCGGGGATACAATCTTTCGTTGAACGGTATGCGTATCGCGCGTTTATCGCTTAATGGCGTTCGATATCGGGAATACCCAACCCCGGCTCAGGCGTCAGTACGGAAGCCAGCAGCGATCGGGTATAGGGATGCTGCGGCGAGTAAAAAATCTGCTCACGCGTTCCCTGTTCGACAATCGCGCCTTTCTGCATCACCGCCACATGATCGACCAGATGTTCCACCACCGACAGGTTGTGACTGATGAGCAGGTAGGTGAGGCCAAACTCCTGTTTCAGTTCAAGCAGCAAATTGAGGATCTGCGCCTGAACGGAGACATCGAGTGCGGATGTCGGCTCATCGCAAATCAGAATGTCGGGCCGCATAATCAACGCCCTGGCAATCGCCACCCGCTGACGCTGGCCGCCTGAGAGCTGGCCGGGATACTGGCTGTGCGTGCGGGCCGGCATGCCCACCACATCCAACATCTCTTTGACGCGCGTTTTTCTTTCCCCCGGCGTGCCGATTTTATGAAGATTGAGGGCCACTTCCACAATGTCGGAAACGGTTCGCCGCGGATTAAGCGACGAATAAGGGTCCTGAAAAATAGGCTGAATGCGGGAGGCCATTTCCTTGCGCTGGCCGATGTCAATCTCGCGCCCTTCGATCAACACGTTGCCAGATGTAGGTTCAAGCAGCCCCAGCAGCATTTTTGCCAGCGTGCTTTTCCCGCACCCTGACTCACCCACCAGCCCTAGCGTTTCACCGCGACGCACGCGCAAAGAGACGTTATCCACCGCGCGAATTTCACCGGCGCGGGAGAAAAAACCGCGATTCAACCGGAACACCCGGGTCAGCGCGCACAACTCCAGGGCAATATCATCATTGCCCGGAATATGCGTTGGCAGCGCCGCGGGTATCGGCTCAGGATTGACGCCAGCGTGTCGATTCGTTTGACTGTTCATGCCACCTCCGCCTTCTTCAACGCCCGAACGCAGCGCACTTCATGATGGGACGTCACCTGAACATACGGGGTTTCCTGACTGCACGCCTCGCTGCAATGGGAACAACGGTTACTGAATGCACAGCCTGTTTGTCCCCCCACCAGGCTCGGCACCACGCCGGGGATCGCCTTCAACGGCTGCCCCGGCACGGTTTTTCCCTGCACAGGAATACAGTCGAGCAATGCGCGGGTATAGGGGTGCTGCGGCTGAGTAAACAGTTCCATTACCGGGGCGGTTTCCACAATTTGCCCGGCATACATCACCGCCACCCGATCGGCGATACGCGCCACCACGCCCAGATCGTGGGTGATAAAAATCACCGCGGTGCCGAACTCCTGCTGAAGTTCGCGCAGCATGCGCAGAATCTGCGCCTGAATCGTCACGTCCAGGGCGGTGGTGGGTTCATCGGCAATAATCAGCTCCGGTTCACACATCAACGCCATGGCAATCATGATGCGCTGTCGCAAACCGCCGGAAAGCTGGTGGGGGTACTGATTCAGCCGGGCTGCCGCCATAGGAATGCCGACCCGCTCCATCAGATACACCGCCCTGTCTCGGGCCTCCGTCTGCGTTACCTTGCGATGCGCCATCAGGGTTTCGCAAAGCTGATTGCCCAGAGTGAAAGAAGGATTGAGCGACGTCATCGGCTCCTGAAAAATCATCGACATCTGATCGCCGCGTAACGCGGTGACATCGCGTTTTTTCAGCGTGAGCAAATCCATTCCCTTGAAGCGCAGACTGTCGGCCGTGCGTACCGCTTTGCGCGGCAGCAGATCCATCAGCGCCAGTGAAGTCATGGATTTACCGCAACCGGACTCCCCCACCAGACACAGCATCTCACCGCGTCTTACCGCAAAATCAATACCTCGCACCGCGTGCAGCGTACCTCGGGAGGTGGGCAGGTCAACCCGCAGGTTTTTTACATCCAGCAAAATGTCATTTTTCATGGCCCTTTCCTCAGTTACGTCCGTCCAGTGCGGTGACATCCCGCAGGCCGTCGCCCACCAGATTGATCCCCAACACCACGACCGCCAGCACAATGCCCGGAATCAGAATCACCCAGGGTTGAAAGAACATGTAAGCCTTGCCTTCCGCTATCATCAGCCCCCAGGAAGGCATAGGCGGCTGAACCCCCAGCCCCAGGAAGGAAAGCGTGGCTTCCAGCAAAATGGCATGGGCGATTTCCAGCGTAGCCACCACCGTCAGCGGCCCAATCAGATTGGGCAGGATTTCCCGCAGCATAATAAATAACGACGATGCCCCCAGCGTTCTGGCCGCGGCGATAAACTCGGCCTCACGCAGTTGGCGGGTAACCGATCGCGAAACAATCAGGAAACGGTCCCAAAGCAATAAACCCAGCAACAGAATGACCACCTTTACCGATCCCCCCACCAGCGCGGCGGTCGCCAGCGCCACCAGAATGACCGGCATAGACAGGCGAACCGTCAGGATATAGCTGACAACAGAATCAACCCGGCCGCCAAAATAGCCCGCCAGCACCCCCAGCGTGACGCCGATAAATCCCGAAACCACGACGGCGACCAGCCCGATAATCATTGAAACCCGCGCGCCGTACAGCAATCGGCTCAGGTAGTCGCGCCCCAGCTTGTCGGTGCCCAATACGTGCTCCCAGCTCCCTTTTTCATGCCACACCGGAGGGATAAGACGTTGGCTGACATCCTGTGCATAGGGATCGTGCGGGCTGATAATCGGGGCGAAGATCGCCGCCACGATAATGACGGCGAGAATAATCAGCCCCAGCGTCATGCTGTGATGTCCCAGAATCGTCTTCAACCAGCGCCGCAGAGAGGTCGGTTCAGGCACCAGTCCCGATTCAATCACCGGCGCTTTCGCCGTCAGCGCTGAAGAAAGTGATGATGACGTTTTCATGGAAGCTCCTTATTGGGTACGTAAGCGCGGATCTAACGCCGCATTAAGGACATCCGCCAAAAATGTCAGCCCGATATAAAACACTGAAATAATCAAAACGATAGCCTGCACCACTGGGAAATCGTTACGCGAGATGGAATCCCATGCCAACTGTCCCAATCCCTGTAACGCGAAGATGGATTCAATCACCACCGAGCCGCCCAACATAAAGCCCAATTCAACTGTGGCAAGCGCCACGACGGGAATGATGGCATTACGCAGACCGTGCTTCACAATCACCTTGAAGGTGCTCAGCCCTTTTGCCCGGGCGGTACGGATATAATCCGAACCTAGCACGTCCAGCATGCCGGAGCGGGTCAGACGCATCAGCGACGGCATCGCGTAGTAACCCAGCGCCACCGCCGGTAATACAAAATTCTGCCAACTGCTGTTCCCTGCCACCGGCACCCATTTAAGCCCAACGGCAAAAATGAGAATCAGGATCAGGGCAAACCAGAAGTTGGGCATGGCCTGACCGATAACCGAGATGAAAATGGAGCATCTATCGATCCAGGTATCGCGGAACACCGCCGCCAGTACGCCAAGCGGAATCGCCACCACCAGCGCAAGCAGCAGGGAAACCACGCCGAGCTTGAGCGTGACCGGCATTCTCTGACCAATCAGCTCCATAACCGTATTTTCAAAATAAAAAGAGCGACCGAAATCGAGATGTAACGCTGCCCACATCCAGTGCATAAACTGCGTAGTCAACGGCTGATCCAGCCCGTATTGCACCCGGATACTTTCAACCACGTCGGCGGACGCATCCGGTCCTGCTATGGCCGCCGCCAGATCGCCAGAAAGGTTCAGGAGAGAGAAACTGACCACCGCGACGGTAAACAGCACCGCTATCGCAACCAGAAGCCGATGTAAAATGTAGATAATCATGAACGGTTCCTCGTTCTCACCAGATGCCTGTGGGAACCGGGAACCAATACGATGATTGATTCCCCGGCAACGTTTTACTTCCAGCTCGCCAATGCAAAGCGCGGCAATTCATCCGGCCAGCTATCAAAGTTCAGATCGGAGGTAAACGCATAATTGGTAGAATAGGAAAACATCGGCGCCAGATAAGCCTGAGATGAAATGCGGCCCAGCAAGTCAGCATATTGCGCGCTGCGCTGTTTCGGCTCGATGATTTGATCAGCTTTTTCCAACATGCCGGTTACTTCGGCATCTTTCCAGATATCGTCGCCCTTGCCGCCAAAGTAAGGCGTGACAAACGCGGAGGCATCGTTAATGGAATATGATCCCCAGGTACGAATGCCCATCGGCGCTTTACCGGAAATCAGATCGGCAGACATCACCGAGTATTGCACGTAATGCAGGCGCGCACGGATACCGACTTTACGTAAATCGCCGATGATCGCTTCAGCATAATCACGCTCACGGTAAGCCCAGATATCGGTATCAAAACCATCGGGATAGCCAGCCTCGGCCAACAGCCGTTTGGCTTTTTCCGGATTGTAATCGTACTTAATCACTTTGCTGGTGTTACAGGCGGTCTGAGCGTGAAAACAGGCGGAATATATCGGCTGGCTGCCGCCGCGCACCAGATTATCGACGATTCCCTTGCGGTTAATGGCGTAGTTAATCGCCTGACGGACTCGCAAATCTTTCAACGGCGCCCCTTCAGGGCCGCTGGCATTGGTGTTCAGCGCAAGAAAGCCCACCCGCATGGTTTCGCCGCTCTTCACCGTGACGTTTGGCATCACTTCCAGTGAAGACATTTGATCCGCCGACACCCGCCAGATCCAGTCAACTTGTCCGGTCATTAACTGCGCCAGCCGGGTTTCCGGATCGCGGATAACCACAAACTTCAGTTTGCCGATTTTAGGTTGTGCGATCGGACTGTCTTTAAAGTAGTCGGGGTTCTTTTCCATCGACACGCCCTGTGCCGGCGTCACGCTGGTGATTTTGTACGGCCCGGTGCCAATGGGCGCCTTACTGAAGCCCGCCAGTTTGACCTGTTGAAAATATTTGGCAGGAAGAATCGGTGTCGGGCCGGACAAATATTCCAGCGCCGCCGGGAACGGTTTTTTCAGATGCAGTTTTACCGTGTAATCATCCACCTTCTCAGTTTCTTTTATCCAGTTAACGCTTTGCGGCATCACTGAACCGGTATTATCACCGGCAATATGCGTAAACGTATAAACCACATCATCAGCAGTAAAATCATCACCATTATGAAATTTGATGCCTTTACGCAAGCGCAGCACTAATGTTTCCGGCGAATCCCATTCCCAGCCAGCCGCTAATTGCGGTTCATATTCCCCCGTTTTGGGATCGCGATATATCAGGCGATCCCATACCAGATTGGAAAGAATGACGCCTTCGCGCAAGGTATTGTGATAAGGGCTAACGTTCTCTACCTCGTTATCCGAGGCATAAACTAACGTGTCGTTCTGTTTTCCCGCATAGCTGTGTGATGCGAAACCCATCAGTAATGCAGATAAAGCATATTTCTTTATCATTCTTGCCAAGGCGCGAGTCATGCTATTCTCCATATCATCAATGAAAAAATTAAATAGCGATACCCCATAGATTTCAGGATGCAATAAAGCGACATACCTGCAATGTGAAAGATGAGGGGGACATACTGAATCTTCACGCTATATGCATTGCAAGAGTGAAGCCAATCGACGGTTTATATCCTTACTGATTTTCGGTGAGAGCTTTCTAAAAATAAGAAATCGCAGTCGTGGCGTGCTTTATTTGTGAATCCTGCGCGTCAATAAATTCAAACCCCGCTTTTTACTATAAGAAATTCTTTCAAATTACGGTACATTGATAGTGCATTCCATGCCGCTATTGCACTACGGAAAAGCAGAAAGGGCTACCACACTAAGAAATTACCGGATGAGCTAAATATAAAAATAAATTATATTCAGGTAAATAAAGCAGGTTTAATGCAGGCGGGAATATTGATGGGTAATATACTTGTCTTACAGTGAAAACATACTCTTAAAAATAGCCTTTATTGATCTTACATCAAATTATTTATCTAAACTAAAGCCATAAAGAAAGAAAAAACGCCCTGCAAGCAGCGCGTTTTCCAGAATAAACAACCAGTGAGTAGTGAGTATTACTACTCGGCGTCCTTCGCCTCTTTAGCGTCTCTTGCATCTTTTTCATCCTTCGCAATCAACAGCTTCTCCAGTGCGTCTCCGCCCAGATGACGGAAATCCTGACCTTTGACGAAATAGAAAATAAATTCGCAGATATTCTGGCAGCGGTCGCCAATACGTTCGATAGATCGGGCGCAAAATAACGCCGTCAGCACGCTGGGAATAGTACGGGAGTCTTCCATCATGTAAGTCATCAGTTGACGTACAATGCCTTCGTACTCCTTATCGACTTTTTTATCCTCATGATAGATACGCACCGCTTCGTCCAGATCCATACGGGCAAACGCATCCAGCACATCATGCAGCATCTGTACGGTGTGCCGTCCCAGCGACTCCAGACTGACCAGCAGCGGCTGGTGCTGATGGGAAAATTTCTCCAACGCGGTACGGCATATTTTATCCGCTACATCGCCCATGCGTTCCAACTCGGAAATCGTCTTGATGATCGCCATTACCAGACGCAGGTCGCTGGCGGTGGGTTGACGTTTGGCGATAATCCGCACGCAGGCTTCATCAATGGCCACTTCCATCATGTTGACCTTGGCGTCAGCTTCCACAACCCGCTGCGCCAGTTCCTCATCCTGATTATGCATCGCAGTGATGGCATCAGTCAGTTGCTGTTCAACCAACCCCCCCATGGTTAATACCTGGGTTCGGATATGTTCCAGTTCCGCATTAAACTGACCGGAAATATGTTTGTTCAGATTCAGGTTATCCATAATGCTTCCTAGTCAACCGTAACGGCCGGTGATGTAATCTTCAGTCTGTTTCTGCCGTGGTGCAGTAAACAGGGTATCAGTGTCGCTGAATTCAATCAGTTCACCCAGATACATAAACGCAGTATGGTCCGAGCAACGCGCTGCCTGCTGCATGTTGTGGGTAACAATAACCACGGTGTAATCCGCTTTCAGCTCAGAAATCAGCTCTTCGATCCTACCGGTGGAGATCGGATCAAGAGCGGAGCAGGGTTCATCCAGCAACAGGACGTCCGGGCGTATCGCTATGCCGCGCGCAATACACAAGCGCTGCTGCTGGCCACCAGACAAGCTATAACCGCTCTGGTGCAGTTTATCTTTAGTTTCATGCCACAATGCCGCTTTAGTCAACGCCCACTGGACACGCTCATCCATATCCGCACGGGAAAGCTTTTCAAACAGCCGTACGCCAAACGCAATATTGTCGTAAATCGACATCGGGAAAGGTGTTGGCTTCTGGAACACCATACCGACTTTTGCACGCAACAGCGCGATATCCTGCTTATCCGTCAGGATGTTATTGCCATCCAGCAGAATATCGCCTTCGGCGCGCTGCTCCGGGTAGAGCTGATACATTTTATTCAAGGTTCGCAACAGCGTGGACTTTCCACAGCCGGAAGGACCGATAAACGCCGTGACCTGATTTGTTGCAATGTCCAGCGTGATTTCTTTCAACGCGTGGAATTTCCCATAATAGAAATTCAGATTACGGACCTGGATTTTGCTGGTGGATGTCTTTGTCGTCATACTCATCAAGACTTCTCTCTTTTTATATACCGGCGCTGCTAGGCAACGCCTTGAATTTATTTAATCTTTCCTGGTAGAAAAAATAACGCGCGCCAAAATATTCAGCAGCAGAACACACAGCGTGATCAACAGCACGCCTGCCCAGGCCAGCTGTTGCCATTCCACAAACGGGCTCATGGCGAATTTAAAGATAGTAACCGGGAGATTGGCAATCGGGCGCATCAGATCCGTACTCCAGAACTGATTCGACAGCGAGGTGAACAACAGCGGCGCGGTTTCCCCCGCGATACGCGCTATCGCCAGCAAAATCCCCGTCATGATGCCCGATACCGAGGCTTTCAGCGTGATGGCTGAAATCATCTTCCACTTTGGCGTACCCAGTGCGTAAGCCGCTTCACGCAGGCTATCCGGTATCAGCTTAAGCATATTCTCGGTTGTACGGATCACAATCGGAACCTGCAACAGCGCCAGCGCAATCACCCCGGCCCAGCCGGAAAAGTGCTGCATTTTCGCCACCACCAGTGTATAGACGAAAAGCCCGACCACAATGGACGGCGCCGAGAGCAAAATGTCGTTAATAAATCGGATTACTTCCGCAATCCATGATTTACGACCATACTCCGCCAGATAGATGCCGGCCATAATGCCCAGCGGCGTTCCCAGCAGGGTAGACCACAGAATCAGCAGTCCGCTTCCGACGATGGCGTTTGCCAGCCCGCCGCCGGCGGTATTGGGCGGCGGCGTCATTTCGGTAAATAGCGCCAGCGACATCCCATCAACCCCTTTGGTGATGGTTGAAAACAGTATCCAGACCAGCCAAAACAGGCCAAAAACCATAGTGATCATTGATAAACACAGTGCGATACGGTTCTTGTTACGCCGCCAAGCCTGCATCTTGCGCCGCGAACGCACCAGCGCCGCTTCTTGTTCCATACCTAACGAAGCCATCAAGGTGCCCCCTCATTTCTTGTCAGACGCATAATCATCAGTTTTGAACACGCCAGAACAATAAAGGTAATCACAAATAGAATCAGCCCCAGCTCCATCAGCGCTGCGGTATGCAGGCCGGACTCGGCCTCGGCAAACTCATTGGCTAACGCCGACGTAATACTGTTGCCCGGCATATACAGCGACGCGCTATCCAACTGGTAGGTATTGCCGATAATGAAGGTCACAGCCATGGTTTCGCCCAGCGCACGCCCCAACCCCAGCATAATGCCGCCAATCACGCCATTTTTGGTATAAGGCAGGACAATGTGCCAAATCACTTCCCAGGTGGTGCAACCAATACCGTATGCGGACTCTTTCATCATCACCGGGGTTTGTTCAAACACGTCGCGCATAACGGCGGCGATGTAGGGAATAATCATGATGGCCAGAATCACGCCAGCCGCCAGAATACCGATTCCAAAGGCGGGTCCTGAGAAAAGCGCGCCCACAAACGGAATGCCCGATAGCACATTACCCACCGGCTGTTGGAAATATTCGGCAAACAGCGGGGCGAAAATGAACAAGCCCCACATGCCGTAAACAATACTCGGGATCGCAGCCAGCAATTCAATGGCAACGCCCAATGGACGCTTCAGCCAGTTGGGTGCCAGCTCGGTCAGAAACAGTGCGATCCCGAAACTGATAGGTATCGCGATAATCAGCGCAATCAATGAGGTAACAACCGTGCCGTAGATCGGTACCAAAGCCCCGAATTGCTCGGCAGGCGCATCCCATTCTTTCGTCCATAGAAAAGCAAAACCAAACTTTTCAATGCTGGGCCAGGACGCCACAATCAGGGAAACAATAATGCCCCCTAACAACATCAGCGTGATCAACGCAGCCAGTTTCACCAGCGCACCAAAAATGATATCGCCGTGTTTCCCCGGAGCCTTAATCGCCGGCTTGTACTCAGCCATGCATCTCTCTTCTCAATTCAACTGCATTTGACAACACACAAGTTGTTTAAGGCGGAAAGGTGATTGCCACCTTTCCGCCCCGATACAACCTTCAACCCTTTAGCGAATGTTCATGCCATCTGATTCTATGAACATTGCAGACAGATGTTTTAATATAACGCTTTACCGCTACTGTCTTTTATCTGAGTTTTCCATGCGGCACGAATTTGCTCAACCACTTCTTTAGGCAGCGTGGCGTAATCCAGCGCTGTAGCTTGCTCGCCGCCTTTGTTGTAAGCCCAGTCGAAGAACTTCAATACTTCAGTACCCTGCTCTGCTTTGGCCTGCTCTTTCTGTATAAGAATGAAGGTGGTAGAGCTAATAGGCCAGGCATCCGCGCCTTTCTGATTCGTCAGATCCTGAGCAAAAGTTCTGCTCCAGTCAGCGCCCTTCGCGGCATTACTAAAATTGGCGCCGGTCGGGCTGACAACGCCGCCATCCGCAGAAACCAGTTTGGTGTAAGCCAGATTGTTCTGCTTGGCGTAAGCATATTCGACATAGCCGATTGAACCAGGCAGACGCTGTACGAACGCCGCAATACCATCGTTTCCTTTACCGCCCAGACCGGTCGGCCAGTTAACGGTAGAGCCAGAACCGATTTTTTCTTTCCATTCCGCATTCACTTTAGCCAGATAGCTGGTGAAAACGAAAGACGTACCGGAACCATCCGCACGACGCACCACCGCAATATCCTGATCCGGCAGTTTAGCATTCGGATTCAGTTTGGTAATGGCGGGATCGTTCCATTTTTTGATTTTTCCCAGGTAGATATCACCCAGCGTTTTGCCATCCAGCGTCAAATCACCTGATTTAATACCCGGAATGTTTACCGCCAGCACCACGCCACCGATAACGGTCGGGAACTGGAATAAACCATCTTTTGCCAGTTTATCATCAGACAGCGGTGCGTCAGAAGCGCCGAAGTCGACGGTTTTAGCAATAATTTGTTTTACACCGCCTGAAGATCCAATCCCTTGATAGTTGACTTTATTGCCAGTTTCTTTTTGATAGGAGTCAGCCCATTTGGAATAAACTGGCGCGGGAAATGTCGCACCGGCGCCGGTGAGGTTGGCGGCAGCAAAAGCGGAAACCGCCGTCAGTGAAAAACTTGCTGCAACGATACTGGCAATAGTGGTACGCATCAGTTTCATAATCCCTCCTGTGGGATACTGGAAGTGTAGACCCAGAGTCGTTATTAATCAGAGTGTAGTTTGCAGGAGGAAAAATAGGACAATTCCGTGACAGTAAAATGTACTTAATGTGACAGTTTTATGACAAAAACAAATCTTATCCTGACCACCATCCCGCTTATGATTTTCAATTAGTTAACTCGGGACGCCGTTTCACGCTAAGAACCTTATTGATGAACTTGCGTACCGGGAGGATATCAGGGGGCCGACGGGCATCTCCCTCGATGACGGCGGCTAACGGTACACCACACTCTGCTGCGTATCCTCCTTTTGCAGCCCATTCCAGCCCTCCATGCGCAAGCATTCAAGAAACTCTGCCCAGCGCTGGGCAGCAGTGGTCCGGCGGTAAAACGGTTGACCTGCCGCCGCGCCGCAAACCGGTGATTCTTATTTCCATTTTGCTTATCTGGCCGATATATTCAGCGTCATTTTTCACAATGCGCCTATGTCACTCGCTCATCGCGCAGGATTTAATTTGCGTTAACCCCCAGTGTATTTCGCTTTTCCTACAGTTGATTGAACCCTTTCCCGGCTCCGTACGCGCTTCAGGTATGATCATTATTTTTGTCGCCGGCGTCAGTTTAGAGGATAACGGTTATTCGGCGCATCACCCGAATTAGATTTTAATGATGCAGGTAAGTCAGTAGGCGCTACATTATGGGTACGGCTGACCGAAGCCCACCTGAAATAAAAAAACAAAACCACCCGACATTGAATGCCGATGATGGCAGGGAGGTAAAATGAAATAATCTTACGCATCTGTAAATCGAAATATCACAAGCTTAAACCTAACGCCACATAGTTCCGTCGCATTAAATCGGTATTGGGCAAAAACAGGCGTGACGATGAGGTCATTTTCCCCAACAGTCGAGAGCATTCATACGGTTACTTCATGTTTGTCGGGTGGTTTTTATTTTGATTGTCATTTAGCGCTCTTATTTAACAAGTCACTCTCATGAAAAAGGCATCGTCAGCCTATTGATGAGCTGAATTGTAATCAGTGGCTCAGTAAACATAGCCCATGCGGAAATTACGTTGATTGAAAAAAACAGCATCAGTAATAACGTATCGTCGCCGTTCAGTCTGCAAGCAGGCGGAAGTACAGGGCACGCTGAAATATTTTAACAGCCCGGAACCACGTTATTTCAAAATGGTCATGATGGTGGTTCCTGCGTGCATTAAAAGCGAATTACGCCTTATCGGATGACATCCCCGAACATCGGTTATACGGAACGGGGTCTCAATCTCACCCATATTTGGGTTCCGGACGGACATTAACGTCAGCAAATTTCCGGTATGTCGCAATCGTGAAATAAAGTCGGCTGGTATGCGACCGGAAACGTCGACATAAAGGAAATGACCGCCGGCAACGTCGACTTCGGTGACTTCAGTTGCCGGTAGCCTTCTTTCCGACCTGCGGCGTCTAATCAGGAAACTTACCGCAAGTTGAATCAATGCCTTCGTTATTCCACCGTGACCGACTTCGCCAGATTACGCGGTTGATCGACGTCCGTACCTTTGATCAGCGCAACATGGTAAGACAGTAACTGTAGCGGAACGGTATAGAAAATCGGTGCGATCACCTCTTCAATATGCGGCAGAGGGATAATTTTCATATTCTCGCTACTGATGAAACCAGCATCTTCATCAGCGAACACATACAGCTCGCCGCCGCGTGCCCGGACTTCTTCAATATTGGATTTCAGTTTTTCCAGCAGCTCATTATTAGGCGCCACCACCACCACCGGCATATCCGCATCGATCAACGCCAGCGGCCCGTGCTTTAGTTCACCCGCCGCATAAGCTTCGGCATGGATATAGGAGATCTCTTTCAGTTTCAGCGCCCCTTCCATGGCAATCGGATACTGATCGCCGCGCCCCAGAAACAGTGCATGATGCTTATCAGAGAAACCTTCCGCCAGAGACTCAATGAGCTTATCCTGCGACAGCATCTGTTCGATTCGGGCCGGTAATGCCTGCAAACCGTGTACGATATCCTGTTCAACCTGCGCATCCATACCACGCAGATGACCAATACGGGCCACCAGCATCAGCAGAACCGTAAGCTGAGTGGTGAATGCCTTGGTAGAAGCCACGCCAATTTCCACACCGGCTTTGGTCATCAGCGACAAATCGGACTCACGCACCAGCGACGACCCCGCAACGTTACAAATGGCCAGTGAGCCCAGATATCCCAGTTCTTTGGACAAACGCAGCGCCGCCAGCGTATCCGCCGTTTCACCGGACTGAGACAAGGTAATCATCAGGCTATTCTGTCGTATCGCCGGTTTGCGATAGCGGAACTCGGAAGCGATTTCCACATCACAAGGAACTCCCGCCAACGCTTCAAACCAGTAGCGGGAAACCATACCGGAATTGTAGGAGGTGCCGCAGGCGATGATCTGAACATGCTGCACTTTCGCCAGCAGTTCATCCGCTTTCGGGCCTAATTCAGAAAGATTGATCTCACCGTGGCTAAAACGCCCTTCAAGGGTGTTCTTAATCGCCATCGGCTGTTCGTAAATCTCTTTCTGCATGTAATGACGGTAAGCGCCTTTGTCACCGGCATCATAATTCACCTTCGATTCAATTTCTTCGCGCACAGCAATCTGACCGGATTTATCAAATACGCGAATGTCGCGACGGGTGATTTCAGCCACGTCCCCTTCTTCCAGGAACATAAAGCGGCGAGTAACCGGCAACAGCGCCAGTTGGTCGGAAGCAATGAAGTTTTCCCCCATACCGCGCCCGATAACCAGCGGACTCCCTGAACGCGCGGCAACCAGCACGCCCGGATCACGGCTATCCAGCACCACCATACCGTAAGCCCCGCGCAGTTGAGGGATCACGCGCTTAACCACCTCCACCAGCGAACCGCCCTGCTTTTGTTCAAAATGAACCAGATGAGCAACCACTTCGGTATCCGTTTCCGACACAAAGCGGTAGCCGCGTTCAATCATCAGCTCACGTAGCGGTTCGTGGTTTTCAATAATCCCGTTGTGGACAATGATAATGTGTTCAGAAACATGCGGGTGTGCATTCTCCTCAGAGGGTTCACCGTGCGTTGCCCAGCGAGTATGAGCGATACCGGTGCCGCCAGCCAGCTCATGTTTCTCGGCGGCCTGAGCCAGCATCTGCACTTTACCCAAACGACGCAGGCGGGAAACCTGCCCTTCACTGTTAACCACAGCAAGACCCGCCGAGTCATAGCCTCGGTATTCAAGACGGCGTAAACCTTCTAACAGGATTTCTGCGATATCACGTTGCGCGACCGCGCCTACAATTCCACACATCGATTGTATTCCTATAAAAGTGACATATTGTGTCACCGGAGATGTCTTTGACCTGATTGTTCCGGTTTTTCCGGGGTTCCCCGAGCCTTGTAGAGTTGGGGATTATTATGTCTTGCTCTGCGCTTGAGGTTGAACGCAGAGCAAGACAGCCTCCACAGCTTGCGAAGGCCAGCCACAGTCAATAATTATTTTTTCTTCACAGGCCGCTGCCAGCCAGTAATGTGCTGCTGTCTCACCCGGCTGATAACCAACTCGTTTTCCGCCACGTCCTGCGTGACGGTTGTACCTGCACCAATCGTCACGCCATTGGCGATCTTAACCGGCGCCACCAGTTGAGTATCGGAACCGACAAACACATCATCACCAATGATTGTTTTATGTTTATTGGCGCCATCATAGTTACAGGTAATGGTTCCGGCACCAATATTAACACCAGCCCCGACCTCCGCATCACCCAGATAGCTAAGATGGCCAGCTTTTGATCCTTCGCCCAGCCGCGCTTTTTTCAGTTCTACAAAATTCCCGACGTGAGCGCCTTCAGCCAGCTCCGCGCCCGGACGCAAACGGGCAAAGGGTCCAACGGTACATTGCGCCGCCAACACCGCATCTTCCAGCACTGAGTATGGGCTGATTTCGCAATCATCACCAATAACACAATTTTTAATTACGCAACCTGCCCCGATTTTAACCCGGCTACCCAGCTTGACGTTACCTTCCAACACCACATTGACATCAATCATAACATCACGACCGTGAGTCAACGTTCCACGCAGATCAAAACGAAAAGGATCAAGCAACGTAACGCCAGCCAGCAACAGTTTATCCGCTTGCTCACGTTGATAAACACGTTCCAACGTCGAAAGTTGCAGGTGATTATTCACGCCTTCCACTTCACTCAGGCGATCGGGGTGAACGGTTTCGACGCGGTGACCTTCTGCCGCCGCCATTGCAATGATATCGGTAACGTAATATTCACCCTGAGCATTGTGATTTTTTAGCTGACTTAACCAGCGTTTCAAATCCTTGCCGTTCGCCACCAGAATGCCGGTATTGATTTCATTAATCTGGCGCTGTTCTTCGCTGGCATCTTTATGCTCGACGATCCCCACAACCACATCATTCTCACGCACGATACGGCCATAACCTGAGGGGTTGTCCAGCCTCACGGTCAGCAAGCCAATTCCCCCTTGCGGTTTCGCCTGTAACAACCGGTTCAGCGTTTGCGGGGAAATCAGCGGCACATCTCCGTACAACATCAGAATATCTTCATCATCGGCAAAAAATGGCGCGGCCTGCTGCATGGCATGACCCGTGCCCAGTTGTTCCGCCTGCAACACCCAGTTCAATGCCGGATCGGACAGTTCGCGCTTCAACAAATCGCCACCGTGCCCGTAAACCAAATGAACATGCTGTGCGCCTGTAGTTAGTGCGGTGTCAATGACATGCTGCACCATAGGTTTACCCGCTAATGGGTGCAAAACTTTGGGAAGTTCGGAATACATGCGGGTTCCTTTACCGGCAGCAAGGATAACCACACTCATAGCGCTGTTCGACATAAGCATCCTGACAAAAACAGATTGCAATTAAAATGGATGGATAAAAGTAAATCTGTTATGGAACAGAATTACTACTTATTTTATGGCTGGCCCCCCTGCGGGGCCGACCATATCAGGGTGGTTCATTATCAACATAACGATACTAAGAGTTTATCGAAACTTGCGCTGAACACAGACAGTTTTTTCTGAAAAGTTTATGCTGGAAGGAAGGGCAAACCTGATTCATCAAAATAAAAAAGCCAGACAACTTTCGCTGGCTGGCCTTTATTTATCAATCAATTATCTGTTACATCGCTTTTTTGGTTAGATCGATAACGCGCAGTTTGGCAATCGCCTTGCTCAGTTCTGCGGAAGCCTGGGCATAATCCACATCGCCATGGGAATTACGGATATGCTCTTCAGCTTTGCGTTTCGCTTCCAGCGCACGCGCTTCATCCAGATCTTGCCCGCGGATGGCGGTATCTGACAGTACGGTAACCGTGTTCGGCTGCACCTCAAGGATGCCGCCAGACAGGTAGATATACTCTTCTTCACCGTGCTGTTTAACAATACGAACCATGCCGGGTTTAATGGCAGTGAGCAGAGGGGCATGTCCCGGATAAATACCCAGTTCGCCTTCGCTCCCCGTCACCTGGATCTTCTGCACCAGACCGGAGAACATTTCCTGTTCCGCACTAACGACATCCAGATGGTAAGTCATAGCAGCCATATCACCCTCCTACAAGGCGTTACAGTTTCTTGGCTTTTTCCACTGCTTCTTCAATGGAACCAACCATAAAGAACGCCTGCTCTGGCAAGTGGTCGTATTCGCCTTCCATAATACCTTTAAAGCCACGAATGGTATCTTTCAGGGATACGTACTTACCCGGAGAACCGGTGAATACTTCCGCCACGAAGAACGGCTGCGACAAGAAGCGCTGGATCTTACGCGCACGGGATACGACCAGCTTGTCTTCTTCCGACAGTTCGTCCATACCCAGGATCGCGATGATGTCTTTCAGTTCCTGGTAACGTTGCAGAACGGACTGCACGCCACGGGCGACATCATAGTGTTCCTGACCGACAACCAGCGGATCCAACTGACGGCTGGTGGAATCCAGAGGGTCAACCGCCGGGTAGATGCCCAGAGAGGCGATCTGACGGCTCAGTACCACGGTTGCATCCAGGTGGGCAAAGGTGGTGGCGGGTGATGGGTCAGTCAAATCGTCCGCAGGTACATAAACCGCCTGAACAGAGGTAATAGACCCTGTTTTAGTGGAAGTGATACGTTCTTGCAGCACACCCATTTCTTCCGCCAGCGTCGGCTGGTAGCCTACCGCCGAAGGCATACGCCCCAATAGGGCGGATACTTCCGTACCGGCCAGAGTGTAACGATAAATATTATCGATAAACAGCAGTACGTCACGGCCTTCATCACGGAATTTTTCCGCCATGGTCAAACCGGTCAATGCCACGCGCAGACGGTTACCCGGCGGCTCGTTCATCTGACCATACACCAACGATACTTTATCGATAACGTTGGAATCGGTCATTTCGTGGTAGAAGTCGTTACCTTCACGGGTACGTTCGCCCACCCCTGCGAATACGGAGTAACCGGAGTGCTCGATCGCGATATTACGGATCAGCTCCATCATGTTTACCGTTTTACCTACGCCCGCACCACCGAACAGCCCCACTTTACCGCCCTTGGCAAACGGACACATCAGGTCGATAACCTTAATGCCGGTTTCCAACAGTTCCTGCGAGTTGGATAGCTCTTCGTAGCTTGGCGCCGAACGGTGAATCGGCCAACATTCTTCTTCGCCGATATCGCCTTTCATGTCGACCGGTTCACCCAGTACGTTCATGATACGACCCAGCGTCGCTTTACCAACCGGTACTTCGATCGCATGTCCCAGGTTCGATACGTTCAACCCGCGACGCAGGCCGTCGGAAGAACCCATTGAGATACAGCGAACAACGCCGCCGCCTAACTGCTGCTGCACTTCCAGCACCAGCCTTTCAGCACCGTTTTCTACCTCAAGCGCATCGTACACTTTTGGTACGGCATCTTGCGGGAACTCGACGTCCACCACGGCGCCGATTACCTGGATAATCTTTCCAGTAGCCATCTTGAATCCTCTACGTAATTCGACAATACGTAATTCATAAACCTGGTTTAAATCGCGGAGGCTCCCCCGACGATTTCGGTGAGTTCCTGGGTAATACTGGCCTGACGAGCCTTGTTGTAGACCAACTGAAGATCTTTTATCAGGCTGCCGCCGTTATCGGTCGCGGCTTTCATCGCTACCATTCGCGCGGCCTGTTCACTGGCTAGGTTCTCTACGACGCTCTGATAAACCTGAGACTCCACATAACGGCGCAACAGGGTATCCAGCAGCGACTTGGGATCGGGTTCATACAGGTAATCCCAGGATTTCTTTTTCAACTCACCATCGTCATCCGCTGGCGGCAACGGCAGCAGTTGAACAACAAGCGGATCCTGAGACATGGTATTGATGAACTTGTTACTCACAATATACAGCTTGTCCAGACGACCTTCGTCATAGGCTTGCAGCATAACCTTCACCGGACCGATCAACTCTGACACGGAAGGGTTATCCCCCATGCCGGTGACCTGAGCAACAATGTTGCTGCCTACTGAACCGAAAAAAGAAACCGCTTTGGAGCCAATCAGCGATAAATCGATTTCAACGCCTTTCTCACCCCAGGCTTTCATATCAGCCAGCAGCTTTTTAAACAGGTTGATATTCAAACCACCGCACAGGCCACGGTCGGTAGACACCACCAAATACCCAACGCGTTTAACGTCCCGCTCTTCCAGGTACGGGTGTTTATATTCCAGATTCCCCAACGCAAGGTGACCAATCACCTTGCGCATGGTTTTCGCATAAGGACGGCTGGCCGCCATACGATCCTGCGATTTACGCATTTTGGAAGCGGCGACCATTTCCATCGCTTTGGTGATCTTCTGCGTGTTTTGGACGCTTGCGATCTTACTACGTATCTCTTTTGCGCCGGCCATCTTTGCTTCTCCTCAAAGCCTTGCGGCCTGCTTTACAGCAGGCCACCGGGCGTTACCAGGACTGGGTTGCCTTAAAAGTATCGAGGATGTTCTTGAACTTGCCCTCGATCTCATCGTTATAAGCGCCAGTCTGGTCGATTTGTTGCAGAAGTTCGCCATGCTCGCGGTCGGCATAAGCCAGCAACGCCGCTTCAAAGCCACCGACTTTCGCCAGATCAACGTCTTCCAAATAACCACGTTCCGCCGCAAACAGAACCAGAGACTGTTGCGCAACCGACATCGGCGCATACTGTTTCTGCTTCAGCAACTCGGTCACTTTCTGACCGTGGCTTAACTGCTTACGGGTTGCATCGTCAAGATCGGATGCAAACTGAGAAAACGCCGCCAGTTCACGATACTGCGCCAGAGCGGTACGGATACCACCGGACAGTTTTTTCATGATCTTGGTCTGTGCCGCGCCACCCACACGGGATACGGAGATCCCTGGGTTAACCGCGGGACGAATACCGGCGTTGAACAGATTGGATTCCAGGAAGATCTGACCATCGGTAATCGAGATTACGTTGGTCGGAACGAACGCGGAAACGTCACCAGCCTGTGTTTCAATGATCGGCAGTGCCGTCAAAGAGCCGGTTTGACCTTTCACTTCACCCTTGGTGAATGCTTCTACGTAATCGACGTTTACACGCGCAGCACGTTCCAGCAAACGGGAATGAAGATAGAAAACGTCACCCGGATACGCTTCACGACCTGGCGGACGACGGAGCAACAGAGAAATCTGACGATAAGCAACGGCCTGTTTTGACAGGTCATCATAAATGATCAGTGCGTCTTCACCGCGGTCACGGAAATATTCACCCATTGCACAGCCCGCATACGGCGCCAGATATTGCAGAGCGGCAGATTCGGATGCCGTCGCCACCACAACAATGGTGTTTTCCAGTGCGCCGTGCTCCTCCAGTTTACGTACCACATTGGAAATCGTGGACGCTTTCTGACCGATAGCGACGTACACACATTTGATGCCGGATTCACGCTGGTTAATGATGGCGTCAATAGCCAGTGCGGTTTTACCCGTTTGACGGTCCCCGATAATCAATTCACGCTGACCGCGACCGATTGGGATCATGGCGTCAACGGATTTATAGCCCGTTTGCACCGGCTGATCAACGGACTGACGCTCGATAACGCCGGGCGCAATCGTTTCAACCGCAGAGAAACCGTCGTGATCCAACGGGCCTTTACCATCAATCGGCGCACCCAGCGTGTTCACTACGCGACCCAGCAGGCCACGGCCAACCGGTACTTCAAGAATACGGCCAGTGCATTTTACTTTCATTCCCTCGGCCAGGTCGGTATACGGACCCATCACGACCGCACCAACAGAGTCACGCTCCAGGTTGAGTGCAATCGCAAAACGGTTACCCGGCAGAGAAATCATCTCACCCTGCATCACATCGGCAAGACCGTGAACGCGGATGATCCCGTCACTAACGGAAACAATAGTACCTTCATTGTGAGCTTCGCTCACCACATTGAACTGAGCAATGCGCTGCTTGATCAGTTCGCTGATTTCGGTTGAATTCAGTTGCATGCTCCAGTCCCCTTAAGACTGCAAGACGTCTGCCAGACGTTCCAGACGACCACGAATGCTGCCATCTATCACCATATCGCCCGCGCGAATAACTACGCCGGCCATGACAGACTTATCAATTTTGCAATTCAGCTTCACTTTGCGTGACAGACGTTTTTCCATCGCAGCCGCTATCTTAGATAATTGCTGCTCACTCAACGCGCTGGCAGAAACAACTTCGACATCTACCGTCGATTCTTGTGCCGCCCGCAATTGAATAAATTGTGCTAGTACTTCAGGAAGCACCAGTAAACGTCCGTTCTCGGCCATCACCTTAATCAGGTTCTGACCGGCTTCATCAAGTTGATCACCACAAACGGCAATGAACGTTTTGGCCAGTTCAAACGGTGCTACCGCACTGGAAAGCAACTCGGCCATCTGATCGTTACGCGTTACTTCGGCCGTAAACGCCAGCATGTTCTGCCAGCGCTCGACGGCTTGATTCTCAACCGCAAAGTCAAAAGCTGCTTTGGCGTAGGGGCGAGCTACCGTGACAAATTCAGACATCAGCCCCTTCCTCCTTACAGTTCAGCGACCAATTTATCAACGATGTCGCTGTTAGCAGCTTCATCCACGGAACGTTCAATAATCTTCTCGGCACCGGCAATAGCCAACATGGCGACTTGCTTACGCAACTCTTCACGCGCGCGTTTACGTTCGGCTTCAATTTCAGCCTGCGCTTGCGCCACAATCTTGTTACGTTCAGCTTCAGCTTCCGCTTTGGCATCATCCAGCATCTGAGCGCGGAGTTTGTTCGCCTGCTCAATGATAACCTGCGCATCCGCTCTAGCTTTCTTCAGTTGGTCTGTCGCATTGGCCTGCGCCAGGTTCAAATCTTTTTTGGCACGTTCAGCAGAAGCCAGACCGTCAGCAATTTCTTTTTGACGCTTCTCAATAGCGGCCATAATTGGCGGCCATACGTACTTCATGCAGAACCAGACAAACAGAACGAACGCAATAGCCTGGCCGAGGATTGTCGCATTAATATTCACAGCACAATGCCTCTTTCAAAGTTAAATAAGTTGATGTTTCAACCCTGGCGGAAAACATTTCCGCTTAGGCCACCGCAAACATCACATACAGACCCAGACCAACAGCAATCATCGGGATGGCGTCAACCAAGCCCATAACGATAAAGAACTGTGTACGCAGCAGAGGAATCAGGTCAGGCTGACGTGCAGCGCCTTCCAAGAATTTACCACCCAGAATGCCGATACCGATCGCAGCACCGATTGCCGCCAAACCCATCATCAACGCGGCAGCCATGTACAGCAGATCCACACTCAGGTTTTCCATGACAGTCTCCAGTTTGTTTCAGTTAAAACGTTATTGTGTTGAAAGAAAATTAATGCTCTTCAGATGCCATCGAGAGATAAACAACCGTCAGAACCATAAAAATAAAAGCCTGAAGCGTAATGATCAAAATGTGGAAAATGGCCCAGGGCACATTCAACAACCATTGAGACCACCACGGCAACAAGCCGGCGATCAGGATGAAGATCAACTCACCCGCATACATGTTGCCAAACAGTCGCAAACCAAGAGAAACCGGTTTAGACAGCAGGCTGACACCTTCAAGAATCAGGTTGACAGGAATAAATACTGGATGATTGAACGGCTGCATGGTCAGTTCTTTAACAAAACCACCCACCCCTTTCATTTTGATGCTGTAGAACAGAATGAGGGCGAATACTCCTAGCGCCATGGACAGCGTAACGTTCACATCCGCTGACGGCACCACGCGCAGCGCAGGCAATCCCAGAACATGCTCGCCGATATAAGGCAATAAATCGATAGGCAGTAGATCCATCATGTTCATCAGGAATACCCAGACGAAAATGGTCAGCGCCAGAGGAGCGATCAGTTTGCTTTTGCCATGGAACATATCGCGCACGTTGCTATCGACAAAGCCGACAATCAGTTCTACAGCCGTTTGTAATTTCCCCGGCACGCCGCTGGTCGCATTCTTCGCAACCCGGCGGAAGATCGCCAGAAAGAGAACCCCAAGAGTGACAGAGAAAAACATCGAATCGATGTTGATCGACCAGAAACCCGTTCCCACCTGCAAATGCGTCAGGTGATGACCGATATACTCTTGCGGAGTAGAGATTTCTCCAGCAGCCATGATGTCTCTTACCCTTTAGTTGTTAATTACGGCAATGATTAATTACGGCCGGTGCCACTATCTGTATAACCAGCACCGATAAATAAGTCAGGCCAAGCGGAAAAAAAGCCGCTTTGAATATGCCTAACGCCACCACCAACAATGCAATGGTGATCAATACCTTGAGTGCCTCACCGATAGCAAATGACCAGGCGACGCGTCCGCCAGCAGGTCTAATTGACTGATGGCGCAAGGCAAACAGAACAAACAATACATTCGGCAACCAGGCCGCCAATCCCCCGCTCAATGCGGAAACACCTGCTTCAACACTGTTGGTGCTGAAAATGGCACTTAGCAGAACAAAAGTGGCTAACTGTAACAGCAGGAGCTTCAAGGACATTTTTCCGCTGTAAAGGGACACAGACATGACGTTTGCTCTCTTAGTACCTTCCAGAGGTATACTGAATGTCGTATAAGACTGCCTTTACAGCGTTGAGTCAAGCAGCAAAAAACGAGCAAATTATACGGGTCATCCTTGCGAATTCAATCGATAAGTAGCGAAAAGGTGAACAATCCATTAAATTTCCTTCATGAGCCTCATTTTCACTAACAATCGTTACCACGCCAATGCGATGTCATTAATTTCTAAAGGCACTCAATATGTGATATGACTCACATATTGAGATTCTAGACGTTTTATAGCCGATAACGCTTTTTTTTGTCTTTAGCAAAGAAAGCTATTTTTATCATTTAATTTCAAATAGTTATAAAAGAACACATTCAAAACATCCGATAAACACCATTTCAACCATCTATTGACATTATTAATATTATTTTTTTACTCGCTTAACAAAAAACCCGCATCTTTTGCCAGTATTGAGTGACGGTGCTGAGGTATTTTTTCTCGTGACTATTAAGCATGAAAGTAAACCAGCCGCAAGAAAAAACCGCCAATATGTTAAAATTTGAAGATCTCTGATGGCTGTCGCCCCATGCGCTTATCCCAAATATTAATAAGCGCAGAAGGTGAAATTAGTTATGATTTTTTTTATAAAAGACAAAATTAGTTTGGCTTAAGGATAACTAAATGGCGTTCGCCTTCCAATTCCGGTACCAATAAACGAATCGCCTGTTCCTGCACAACACCTTTTGGCAAGGCGGACAGTTCATCTACGGGAAGTCCCCCTTTCAGCGCATAAAAACGCCCGAAAGGTCTGACTGGCAGGTGATGACACCACTCGACCATATCCTGTAAAGAAGCAAATGCGCGACTGATTACACCATCAAAAGGTGGTTCAGCAACAAAATCTTCCACCCGGCTCTGGACTGGAATGACATTTTCAAGCTGCAATTCATGCTTTACCTGACGCAGAAAGCGGATGCGTTTCCCCAGGCTGTCCAGCAGCGTAAAATGTGATGTTGGTCGCATAATCGCCAGAGGAATACCTGGTAGTCCAGGACCCGTGCCCACATCGATAAAACGCTGTCCCCGCAAATAGGGTTCAACGACGATACTGTCCATGATATGCCGAACAAGCATTTGTCCGGGGTCGCGAACGGAGGTCAGATTGTAGGCCTTATTCCATTTATTCAGCATCTCAACATACTGTACCAGCAAGTTTTTTTTCTTATCTGAGATCGTAATCCCAGCACTGTTCAGCAGATTATCGAGAGTGTTGTGCACAATAAGATCCTGAGAATATTTATAGACACCACAGACAGCCGGTAATCCGACTGTCCAGAGGGTGATAAACAAAGTACGTTAAATCAGGCGCTACGACGCAGCAACCCTTGTTTTTTCAGCCATACCAACAGAATTGAGATCGCTGCGGGGGTAATGCCTGAAATGCGCGAAGCCTGACCAATTGAGGCGGGTTTGTGATCGTTCAGTTTGGCGATCACTTCATTAGACAGACCGCTTACCTGACGATAATCCAGTTCGACTGGCAGAATCGTATTTTCATTACGCAGCTGCTTTTCGATCTCGTCTTGCTGACGCGCGATATAGCCTTCGTACTTAACCTGGATCTCGACCTGTTCAGCGGCTTGTTTATCCGTCAGCGCGGGTGTAAACAGCGGCAAATTGGTCAACATAGCGTAATCCACTTCTGGACGGCGCAACAGCTCTTCTCCATTTGATTCACGCGACAAAGGCGTTTTTAACAGGGAATTGACCTGATCCAACTGTTCTGACTGAGGGTGAATCCGGATATCACGCAAACGTTGGCGTTCTTGCTCAATATTTTCAAGTTTTTCATTGAAACGAGCCCAACGATCATCATCCACCATACCCAGTTCACGACCAATTTCCGTCAGACGCAGATCCGCGTTATCTTCACGCAGCATCAGACGATATTCAGCGCGTGAGGTGAACATACGGTAGGGCTCTTTGGTCCCCAACGTACAGAGATCGTCGACAAGAACGCCCAGATAGGCTTGATCGCGACGTGGAGACCACCCTTCCTGATCAAATGCCAGACGTGCGGCGTTAAGCCCAGCCAGCATCCCCTGCGCCGCAGCTTCTTCGTAACCGGTAGTCCCGTTGATCTGACCTGCGAAGAACAGACCGCGGATAAATTTGTTTTCCAGCGTGGGTTTTAAATCACGCGGATCAAAGAAATCGTATTCAATGGCATAGCCAGGACGAACAATTCGCGCGTTTTCCATTCCCTTCATCGAGCGGACTATCTGCCATTGCACATCGAACGGCAAACTGGTTGAAATACCGTTTGGATAAATTTCGTTACTGGTCAGACCTTCTGGTTCCAGAAAGATCTGATGCGCATTGCGATCAGCAAAGCGCATCACTTTATCCTCGATCGAAGGACAATAACGTGGGCCGATCCCTTCGATGATCCCGGCATACATCGGACTGCGATCCAAATTATTACGGATCACCTCATGCGTTTTTTCGTTGGTGTGCGTGATATAGCAGGGCAGTTGCGCCGGATGCTGCCCGGCATTACCCAGGAAAGAAAAGACCGGCATGGGATTATCGCCATGCTGCTGAGCCAATACGCTGAAGTTAATCGTTCTGGCATCAATACGCGGCGGGGTCCCGGTCTTGAGGCGATTTACCCGTAAAGGCAATTCACGCAGGCGACGCGCTAAGGGAATGGATGGCGGATCACCTGCGCGTCCACCGCTGTAATTATCCAGACCGATATGAATTTTTCCGTCAAGAAAAGTCCCAACGGTTAAAACAACCGCGCCAGCACGGAATTTCAATCCCATCTGGGTGAGCGCGCCAACTACACGATCGTTTTCAACAATCAGATCGTCGACGGCCTGCTGGAAGATCATCAAATTGGGTTGGTTCTCCAGCGAGGTGCGAACAGCCTGGCGATACAACACGCGATCCGCCTGTGCTCGTGTCGCTCTGACCGCTGGGCCTTTACTGCTGTTTAGTATCCTAAACTGAATACCTGCCTGATCGACTGCACGGGCCATCAAGCCTCCCATGGCATCGATCTCTTTAACCAGATGGCCTTTCCCAATACCGCCAACCGCCGGGTTACAAGACATTTGTCCCAACGTATCAATGTTATGCGTAAGCAGGAGGGTTTTGCGTCCCATTCGGGCTGAAGCCATTGCTGCTTCGGTTCCCGCATGACCGCCACCAATTATGATGACGTCAAATGGATCTGGATAAAACATGGTACTGCTCCTCGCATGGTGCGAATGATTAGTTGCGAAAGATCGTTACTTGACCGGGGTGGGGAATTCTACTCAACTTTACTCAAACGACCAAGCAGTGTTGGATCGTCGTTAATTAAAGAAAGATCTTTTTATTTAAAGATCTCTTTATTAGATCTCTTATTAGGATCGACCCTTTCTGTGGGTAAGTGATTATTCTCTTTTAAAGTCAAGTTATTACTGGTGATCATTAGCTGTGAATGATCGGTGATCCCAGAACGTATAAGCTGGGATCATAATTGCTAGTTATACACAGGACAAAAAACGTTCATGGGTTGTTATTGGGATAACTACTGCTTTTACACCTGAATAAAGCATAGTTATCCACATTCGTTTGCTTATTATTTCGGCTTATTTGAGTAAATAAACCCACGATCTCAACCATGCTTCGGCCGGATCTTCCGGTATTTCGTGTTCGGTGACGTCGATCTTTAGCATCTCACCGATCCTTTTGGCTCCTGATTCGGTCAGCACACGATCCATCGTCAGGATCGCGCCGCAAAAGGTATCGTATTCTTTACTGCCGATACCGATAGCGCCGAACCGAACCTGTGAAAGATCGGGTTTTTGTTGTTCTAACTGTTCAAACAGGGGTTGCAGATTGTCAGGGAGCTCGCCGGCGCCGTGGGTCGATGTAACGACCAGCCAGAAACCACTATCCGGTAACTCATCCAGCTCAGGGCCATGCAGCATGTCAGTGGAGAAACCTTCCTTTTCCAGCTGTTCGGCCAGATGCTCCGCCACGTATTCTGCGCCACCTAACGTGCTGCCGCTGATTAATGTAATGTCCGCCATAATGATCCCACCTGATAAAAGACGGCACATTGTACGCTGTGATCCGTTTGGGATCTACCTGTGGATAATATGGGTATAGATAGAAAAGCTTTATGGCGCGATGGTGCGCATGATGGGGTTTTGCAGCGAGATCAGCGTTTCAGTAGACTGGATTTCATCAATGGTCTGGATCTTGTTGATAAGTACATGTTGCAGGGCATCAATTGATCGACACATGACTTTAATAAAGATGCTGTAATGGCCTGTGGTGTAATAGGCTTCGACCACTTCTTCCAGGTTGTTCAGTTTTTCCAGCGCGGAAGGATAATCTTTGGCGCTTTTCAGAATGATGCCGATAAAACAGCACACATCATAGCCCAATTGTTTTGGATTTACGTCCAGACGCGTGCCGACAATGATGCCAGCCTGTTTCATTTTTTCGACCCGGACATGGATGGTGCCCGGACTGACGGTAAATTGCTTTGCCAGTTCAGCATAGGGCGTCCGCGCATTTTCCATTAATGCCGAAAGGATACCGCGATCAAGATTATCGATGTGATGAATTTCCGCCACTTTCCGCCTCCTGACTCAACCCTACCATTTTATACCGCTATAAAATGAGGGATTAAATCCATAAAGGCAATTTATCTAAAAATTATTGAATGCTTGGATCACTTTTTTCGCTTGATACTTGGCTGATTCCCGGTTTCGGCTCAGCTTTAATCCGTCTGTCTGTGCTGCCAGCGACACATCAGGCGGCTTTTTAACCCGGTATCAAAACGCCAGATATGGTCGAAAATGCGCATGATGCCGGGTTTGCCGTGATCGGACATCGCTACGGCATGAAATCGGTGCTGAAGCTGTTTTTGACGATGGCGTACCTTGTTAACCAGCTCATCCGGTAAACGCTGGTCAATAAAATCCGAAATCACCACGGCATCGGCATCATACCAAAATGAATCATCCATTTTTTCAATCACTGCCGATAAGCAGGCGCTCAGGTCGGTGCCGCCGCGGAAAGATTGGCTGAGGAAGCGTATCGCCTGCTCGATGCCGTCGGACGACGTCAGCTCATATCTCACCATACCTGTTGAAAAAAGCATAATGTAGCAGCGTCGATTATCCGCCAGAGCGATACGTAACAGCGCCAGACAAAATGCTTTCGCACAGCGCTCGTTAAACCCGCCCATTGATCCCGACGTATCGACACAGACGATAAACGGGCCGCGTGGCTGTTGTTCATTCTGTTGATGGATAATCGGCCGCTCGATGGTCTTTTCGCGCCAGTTTTCGCCCTGTAAACGATAAGTCAGCAAACGGTGATCCAGCAGCCGGCGGTAAAATTCATATTCCAGTTCGTTAATGCTCATGGCCGCCAGCTCTACCGGCAGTAAACGAAGAATATCGTCACTCTGATGAATTCCGCTGACCTGTTCTGGTACGGTCGACGGCTCGCGCACCATTACTTTGAAAGCCTCTTCGGGCGCATCCTGACTGATGAAGGATTTAGTTTCACGACTGCGCCCCAGACGTTCCGCCAGGCATTGCAGTGCGGGCTGTCGTTGCAGGAACGCGCCGAAATCCAGCAGCGGCTGATAGTTCGTACGAATGTGTTGTCCGGCACTGAGATCCCATAGCCGTCCTGCCGCATTTTCATTTTCGGCCAGAATAGGTTCAAGCTTTCCACTCAGCGTAAGCCGCTGTTGCAGCTCATCCAGCAGAATTTCCCGCTCCTGTTCCATTATCTGATGATGCAGAGAAAGAGTTTGCAGCGTTAGGCTTAGCCGCCAGCGTTGTAAAAACAGCGAGTGTAATCCGCTGCTGATTTTTTGCCCCAGCGTCGGTTCCGGCGTATTGACCAGTTGCCCTGCCTGCGCAATGAAAGGAGAGTCAACCGCATTCAGCATGTTCATAATTCTGGGAAGACGGGCTTGAAATCCCAGATTGTTCACCGCTTGAGCGCGCTGGTAGCAATTAAATTCCGTTTCCAACGCCTGAGGCGCTTGCGTATCACGCAGGCGTTGTTTCAGGTTTTCTTTCCAGTCAGGCAGTTCATTTAGCAGAGCGGATTTAAGGTTTGGATATTTATCAAAGAAAATGGCCAATTGCGGCGTCGCCAATAGCGTGACGATCAGATCGTCCAACAGCTCGTTTTCGTCAATTGACAGCAGCATTTCCAGTGATTCGAGCGTTATCATCCCGGTTTAATCCTGTTCCGACTGTCGGAGCTGTTCAGCCACCCGTTGCAGGCTGGCTTCGATTTTGGCCTGCCACTCGCCCGGAACGAACAAACAGGGCTGATGCTGATTAAATAAGCGCCGTTGCTCTCGCAGTTGAGTATGCAGTTTTTCATATTCATCAATGAGTTCTGCCGGCAGTACGTAATCGCATTTTTCAGGCAGAGAAAGAATGGCGGATTGCAGGCTAATATCCCGAATGGTCAGGTGCAGGCGATCGTCTACCGCCAGATCCAACCGTTGGTTAAGGCCAATGCCATTGAGTTTCCCTCTAATTTCCCCACCTTTGTGCAACCAGTTTTGCAGGATATTGCGGTCGATAAGCAGGTGGCTGACTTCAATCTCATTCAGGATTAACGGCCGTTGCAGAACCAGACTTAGTGAATCCGCCGTTAGCGTTTCGGGCAGGGAATAGTGGTATTTTCGGCCGAGAAAAGTCCCGTTTTTTTCTACCGTTAATGCCTGCAATTCGCTCTGCTGCATCTGATATTGTTGACGTTTTATGTTTAGTTGTTGCAGGTGGAGCAACAAACTCTGCTGCTGGTAAGCCTGTTCGGTGATCAACTGTTCAATCTGATGTTCTATCAACACCCGCGTATCGCGATCATGCCACAGACAATCTTTCAGCAGAATGATGTCAATCGGCGTAATGCTTTCCCGTCCGCTGAAAAAGGCACAGGCCTGAAGCAGGCGCAGGGCTTTTTTCCAGCGTCTGTCGGAAACATAAGGCGCCTGTTGCTGAGTATCCAGCCGCTTGCGCAGTTGATAAATGAGCTCAAAACAATTTTCCGGTAGTGAAACCCGATCAATCTCGCCCTGCCATCGTTGGTATTCTTCATCGCTGATGCTAAGTGAATGGTTGACGGGGTTATCGAGTTCGTTGCCGTTATTGACCAGCAAAGCGCGGAAATTTTGTTTTTCCTGGACTTTGTCAAGCCACAGGCGAATGAGCATGCGATCGTAGAGTGCTTCCAGACTGCTGTCCGTTTCGGGTAATTCATTGGACGCGGTGACCAAAAGTCGCATTGGGATGCGATCTTCGCTGTTGCCGTTGCGAAAACGCCGCTCGTTAATAGCCGTGAGCAGCGTATTCAGAATGGCTGGACCGGCTTTCCAGATTTCGTCCAGAAAGACGATCTCGGCTTCCGGCAGATAGCCTTCTGTTAAGCGCTGGTAGCGGCCCTCGTCTTTCAGCGCTTGAATCGACAGCGGGCCGAAAACTTCTTCCGGCGTGGAGAAGCGGGTCATCAGATATTCGAACGCATTCGCGTGGCGGAAAGCGAATTTGAGGCGTCGGGCGATCATGCTTTTCGCAATGCCCGGCGGGCCCAGCAGAAAAACACTTTCTCCGCTCAATGCGGCCAGAAGGCACAAACGAATGGCATGTTGCCGCTCATACAGACCCTGCTCAAGCGCACGACTGAGACACGAAATTCTTTCAGCCAACGCTGCGGATTGAAGCATAATTAATCAATTATTCCCATGGTGTTGTTCGGAAAGTGAAACAGTTGTTTTCAGGAAAATCTGAATTTTATAAAGTCAATAGTAATAATAATCGGTAGATCACAGATTTTTATTAGCATGATTAAGGTTGATTAATCAATAAACCACCTTTTGCAGGATGTTTCGTACTTAATATAAAAATAGGTTTTTGCCTTTTTTTGTGCATAACATGGTTTTATGTACGCGATCGCTTTGTGCATACTGTGCGCTTTTGGGGAGCAGAAGTGCTTCCCTTCCCTTTGCTGACAGAATGGATAAAGAAGATAAGGTTTATGAGCTCAGAACATAAACGTTCGCTTCCGGCAGTAACGCTGGCGGCGATAGGCGTAGTCTATGGAGACATTGGAACCAGTCCGCTTTACACCCTCAGGGAGTGTTTATCTGGGCAATTTGGTTTTGGTGTCGAACCCGATTCAGTATTTGGTTTTCTCTCTCTAATCTTTTGGCTATTGATCATAGTGGTCTCGCTTAAATATCTGACCTATGTGATGAGAGCGGATAATGCAGGCGAAGGCGGAATACTCACCCTGATGTCGCTGGCCGGACGTAACTCGTCGGACCGAATGACGTCTGTACTGGTGATCATGGGGTTGATTGGCGGCAGTTTTTTCTATGGTGAGGTGGTCATTACGCCGGCGATATCAGTGATGTCCGCCATGGAAGGGTTGGAAATCGCCGCTCCTTCCCTGGACAACTATATCGTTCCACTGTCGATTCTTGTTCTGACGCTACTGTTTGTTATTCAAAAGCATGGTACGGGCAGCGTGGGAAAATTGTTTGCCCCGGTGATGCTGGTTTGGTTTCTTACGCTGGGAATACTTGGTGCGCGCAGCGTCATTGAAAACCCTGAAGTGTTGCGGGCATTGAATCCGATACGTGCGGTGCACTTTTTCACCGAATACAAAATGGTTTCTTTCTTTGCGCTGGGAGCCGTGGTGCTGGCCATCACCGGCGTGGAAGCGTTGTATGCGGATATGGGGCATTTTGGCAAATTCCCTATTCGCTTGGCCTGGTTTACCGTGGTGTTACCGTCGCTGGTGTTAAACTATTTTGGTCAGGGCGCACTGCTGCTGAAAAACCCGGAGGCCATTAAAAACCCCTTTTTCTTGCTGGCTCCCGACTGGGCGCTGATTCCGCTGATGATATTGGCTACGCTGGCGACGATCATTGCTTCGCAGGCCGTGATTTCAGGCGTGTTTTCCCTGACTCGTCAGGCGGTTCGTCTCGGTTATTTGCCCCCGATGCGTATTGTTCATACTTCTGATATGGAATCTGGGCAGATCTATATCCCGGCGATTAACTGGCTGTTATATATCGCTGTGGTGATCGTGATTGTCAGTTTTGAACACTCTAGCAATCTGGCGGCGGCTTACGGCATCGCGGTGACAGGTACGATGGTGATAACCAGCATTTTGTTCTGTACGGTGGCGATAAAAAACTGGCACTGGCATCGCTATCTGGTGTGGATATTACTCACCAGCCTGCTGTTCATTGATGTCCCTATGTTCCTGGCAAACGTAGTGAAGATTTTTTCAGGCGGTTGGCTGCCGTTGGCGTTGGGCATGGTGATGTTTGTCATTATGACCACCTGGAAAAGTGAACGTTTCCGGTTATTGCGCCGTCTGCATGAGCATGGCAATTCGCTGGATGCGATGATTTCGTCACTGGAAAAATCACCGCCGGTGCGTGTGCCGGGAACGGCCGTTTATCTGTCTCGCGCCACGCATGTCATTCCGTTCGCGCTTTTACATAACCTCAAGCATAACAAGATATTGCATGAGCGCGTGGTGCTGTTAACCATGCGAACCGAAGATGCGCCCTACGTGCTTAACGCTCGCCGGGTTACGGTAGAACAGCTTTCTCCGACGTTTTGGCGGGTCATTGCCAACTATGGTTGGCGTGAAAGGCCCAATGTGGAAGAGGTGTTTCATCGTTGCTGGCAGGATGGGTTAACCTGCCAGATGATAGAGACATCGTTCTTTATGTCCAACGAATCGCTGACAATGGGGAAACGCCCGTGGTATCTGCGATTACGCGGCAAACTTTTCATGATGCTCAGCCGTAATGCGCTACGCGCGGCCGATCAGTTTGAAATCCCCCCTAACAGGTTGATTGAACTGGGGATTCAGGTGGAAATTTAAATCATGTAAGGTCAGGGAAATCTGGCCTTTACCAATTTACCCTAACCTTCAACCCCCCTTCAGATCGATTGGCGAAAGTCACTCGCATGCCGTGCAGTTTGGCGATATTGTTTACGATGGAGATGCCTAAACCGCTGCCGGATTTTTTCTGTCCGGGGGGACGGAAAAAACGCTCTCCGATCCGGGTCAACGCATCGTCGCTTATGCCAGGGCCTTCATCGATAACCTGAAAACCCTGAGACGTGAGTTGCAGACGAATTGTGCCGCCAGCGTGACTATAGCGGATGGCATTATCCAATAGATTACGAATCAAAAGCGTCAGCAGCAGCGGATGCCCCTGACGGCTCACAGGATCGTTGGGTAAATCCAGCATCAATTCAATCCCAGCAGTTTTCGCCTGGTGATAATGGTCGATCACAACCTGCCGCATCAGTTCCTGTAGTTGAATGGTTTGCCTGCCGTTCTGTAGTGATTCGGAATCCAGGCGTGACAACGTTAATAGCTGATCCACCAGACGGGTTGCCCGGTCTATCCCTTTGTCCAGATTAGTCAGCGCATGGAGTCTGACGGCTTCATCGTCATGCGCCAATTGGACAACTTCCGTCTGTACCTTCAGCGCCGCCAGCGGACTGCGCAGTTCATGAGCCGCATCGGATGTGAATCGTCGTTCGCGTACCAGCATATCGCTAATTCGGGTAAACAGATGGTTCAGTTCGTTTACCAGCGGGCGGACTTCTTTTGGAACGTGCTGGATGTCCAGAGGGGTATCCGCTTCAGGGGGGCGTTGACGCAACTGCGAGGTAATGCGTTGCAGCGGCGACAGCTCGCGGGTAATTAGCCAGAACATCAAAAGCAGCATGACCGGGAGAGCGAACAGCCAGGGCATCAGGTTGGTTTTAACAATATCCAGCACCATTTCCTGACGGTATTCCCATTCCTGTCCCACGACGACGACATAACGATCGTCCGCCGTTGACAGCCACACCAGTCGCCATTGGTCGTCATCATCGCGTAACCTACCATCGCTAAAACCGTTTCGTGAGTTGTTGAAAATAAAATCTTTCCCGTTTTCACCGTCATTCAGCACCATCTCACCATCGCGGGTAAAAATGGCAAAGGCCAGCGCATCGTCCTCCTGTTGGCCTCGCTCCAGGTTTTTGGTTTTGGGCAATGACGGTGATCCCGCCTTGATTTCACCTGGATTCATCGTGGCTAAACGCTTGGCGAATAGCATCTGTTGCGTATCAAACAGTTCGTTAACGTTATGGCGGGTTTGATACCACGAAAGCAATCCGGCGATCCCCCAGCAGATCAACGTCAGCAGAATGAAACCCGCAATCAGACGCAAACGCAGGCTGAGATGCGTCATGCCGCATCTCCTAAGATATAGCCGACCCCGTGTACGGTGCGGATAAAATCGCTGCCCAGTTTTTTACGCAAATGGTGAATATGGACTTCTACGGCATTACTGGAAACATCTTCGTCCCAGCTATAAAGCTTTTCTTCCAACTGTGAGCGCGTCAGTACGCGGTTGGGGTTCATTAAAAACAGTTCCAGCAGCGCCAGCTCGCGGGATTTAAGCGTCAGCGGTTCATTGTTGAACGTCACTGCACGGGAAGCAGGTTCAAGTGACACGGCGCCATGCGTCAGGGTTGGTTGTAATTGACCATGCCGACGGCGGATTAACGCTTGCAGACGGGCAGCGACTTCCGCCAGTGCAAAAGGTTTACACAGATAATCATCCGCGCCCAGTTGTAAGCCTTCAACCCGCTGTTCCAGCGCATCCCGCGCGGTAAGGATTAATACGGGCTCATCGTGACCGGCCTGACGCCAGCGGCGCAAGATGTCCAGCCCGTCAATTTCCGGCAGACTGAGATCGAGAACAACCGCGTCATAAGGGGCGGCATCCATCGCCGCTAAGCCCTCTTTCCCCTGGATAAACCAGTCAACGCTGAAACCGAGCTTAATTAACCCGGCCTTGAGGCCATCTCCGATTAAACGGTCGTCCTCGATTAACAATATTCTCATCATCGTCCACCTTATTGCTTACAGGAATGTTATACGGTTTAACGCAAGATACTGACAACTGGAAAACCGCTAAATGCGGTGCGCTTCGCAGTATTCATACCTATAAGGAAACCTGAACTATCCTTAAGATTCTGTTAAGAACATTTTGTTCTACTTTCTACGTAAGACAGATATCGCGCAGTTTTACTGCACTACAAATAGAAAGAACCAAGGAAACCAACCAATGAAAAAAACAGCATCTGCATTCGCTATCATCGCATTGTGCACCGCGCCGGTTTTCGCCGCGCAAACCGGTGGATTTGTAGACCCGAAAGCATCGACCGCTAACGGTCAGACTGCCGCTGGCGGATTCGTCGGCGCTCAGGGGAGCGTAACGACTGTCGCGAAAGCGAAAGAGATGAAAGATGATAGCTGGGTTACCCTGCGTGGCACCATCGAACAGCGCATTGGAGATGAAGACTATTTGTTCCGTGACGAGTCCGGCACCATTACGGTCGAAATTGATGACAAATACTGGAACGGACAGACCGTAACGCCTCAGGACAAGGTTGAGTTGCAGGGAGAACTTGATAAAGGGTTCAATTCGTCCGAGTTGGATGTCAAGCATCTGAAAAAAATCTAAGCGTCATATCGCACCTGAAGGGCGGATAACACGCCGCCCGCTTTCCTGCCGCTGGTGACTTAGGCCGATTGTGACAAGAAAGACGCAATGAATTTCTTCATGCATTTCTCCCCGTCAGCATGTTATTTCTTTTGAACCTCCTCATCCATATGTCTGGTTTTTGCAGCAACGAAACGTTTCGATAGCGATCACAATTTTGCTGTATCTTCGTTGCCTTTCAACATTCTCTTTATACAATATTTTCAGCGAAACGTTTCGCGAGTGGGACATAGCGATGAAAAAGGCGGCTTTACTGAATTCTGAGGTTTCTTGCGTTATTTCCCGTTTGGGACATACCGATCGGGTGGTTATTTCCGATGCGGGTTTACCGATTCCCCACACCACCCCTCGAATCGATCTGGCGTTAACGCACAATGTACCCACCTTTTTGCAGGTGGTTAACGCGGTAACCAGTGAGATGCAGGTCGAGGCCGCTATCCTGGCGGAAGAAATTATTAAAAAAAATCCAATACTCCATGAGGCATTACTTGATCAATTAAGCCAACTTGAGCAGCGCCAGGGAAACTCAATTGCTTTGCATTATGTCCGCCACGAAGAGTTTAAGATCCAAAGCGGGAGAAGCAGAGCCATTATTCGCAGTGGGGAGTGTTCCCCGTATGCCAATATCATCCTTTGTGCTGGTGTAACGTTCTGAGGCATCAATGCAACCTTTACTGCAACTGCAAGGAATAACGAAATCTTTCCCCGGCGTTAAGGCGCTGTCTGGCGCGGCATTAAATGTTTATCCGGGAAAAGTGATGGCGCTGGTGGGCGAGAATGGCGCGGGTAAATCCACCATGATGAAAGTGCTGACCGGGATTTACAGCAAAGATGCCGGCAGTCTGTATTTCCTCGGTAATGAAGTGAGTTTCAGCGGTCCCAAAGCCTCTCAGGAAGCGGGGATCGGCATTATTCATCAGGAATTGAACCTGATACCTCAACTGACGATTGCAGAGAACATTTTTCTGGGGCGTGAATTTACCAACCGTTTTGGTCGCATTGACTGGAGCAAGATGTATGCGGAATCGGACAAACTGCTGAAGCGTCTGAATCTGCGTTATGACAGCCGCCGCCTGGTGGGTGAGTTGTCGATTGGCGATCAGCAGATGGTCGAAATCGCCAAGGTATTAAGTTTTGAATCAAAAGTCATCGTGATGGATGAACCTACCGATGCGCTGACGGATAGCGAAACGGCCTCGCTATTCAGCGTGATTAAAGAGTTCCGGTCTCAGGGGCGCGGCATTGTTTACATCTCTCATCGTCTGAAAGAAATTTTTGAAATATGCGATGACGTCACCGTATTGCGTGACGGCCGATTCATTGGTGAATGTCCGGTCGGCGAACTGCGGGAAGATACGCTGATTGAGATGATGGTGGGCCGTAAACTGGAAGAGCAGTTTCCGCGGCTGAATCAGGCGCCGGGAGGCGTACGTCTGAAGGTAGAGAATCTTTCCGGTCCGGGAGTTGAGAACGTCAGTTTCACCGTGCGCAAAGGCGAAATTCTTGGTGTCGCGGGACTGATGGGCGCAGGCCGGACCGAGTTGATGAAAATACTTTACGGCGCCTTATCGCGGACTGGCGGCTCTGTCGTGCTGGACGGTCGTGAAGTGATGACCCGTAACCCCCAGGATGGTCTGGCAAACGGCATCGTCTATATTTCTGAAGACCGTAAACGTGACGGGCTGGTTCTGGGCATGTCGGTGAAAGAGAACATGTCGCTCACGGCGTTACGGTATTTCAGCCGTCGAGGCGGTCAGATCAAGCACCCGGAAGAACAACTGGTTGTTGGTGATTTTATTCGCCTTTTCAATATCAAAACCCCGTCAATGGAACAGCCCATCGGGTTGCTATCGGGGGGGAATCAGCAAAAAGTCGCCATTGCTCGCGGCTTAATGACCCGTCCTAACGTGCTGATTCTTGATGAACCTACTCGCGGTGTTGATGTAGGAGCGAAGAAAGAGATTTACCAGCTAATCAATCAGTTCAAACAAGAAGGGCTGAGCATTATTTTGGTTTCATCCGAAATGCCCGAAGTGTTGGGAATGAGTGACCGCATTATCGTGATGCATGAAGGCCGCTTGAGTGGTGAATTTCCGATTGAGCAGGCCACCCAGGAAGCGCTAATGGCCGCGGCTGTTGGTAAGCAATACGGCGTAAAGCAGGAGATAAGTCAGATATGAGTTCTCAATCTATCACAGCAAAACGCTGGCCTGGTAAAGAGTGGCTATTAGAGCAGAAATCGCTGATTGCCCTGCTAATCCTTATTGCGATTGTTTCCGCATTGAGCCCTAACTTTTTTACCCTGAACAACCTGTTCAATATTCTTCAGCAAACTTCGGTTAATGCCATTATGGCGGTCGGCATGACACTGGTTATCCTCACGTCGGGTATCGATCTCTCCGTGGGTTCCCTGCTGGCGCTGACGGGCGCGGTCGCCGCCTCAATTGTCGGTTTCGAAGTCAACGCGCTGGCGGCTGCTTTTGGCGCGCTGGCATTGGGTGCCCTTATCGGTGCCGGTACGGGGGTTATCGTGTCCAAAGGCAAGGTTCAGGCCTTTATTGCTACGCTGGTCATGATGCTGCTGCTGCGGGGCGTTACGATGGTCTATACCAACGGCAGCCCGATTAATACCGGTTTTTCCGATGTGGCCGAAGCTTTCGGCTGGTTTGGTATTGGCCGTCCTTTAGGTGTACCAACCCCTATCTGGATCATGGCTATCGTCTTTGCCTTGGCCTGGTACATGCTGCATCACACGCGTCTGGGTCGTTATATCTATGCGTTGGGCGGTAATGAATCGGCTACCCGCCTTTCCGGTATCAGCGTTGATAAGATCAAGATTATTGTCTATTCCCTGTGCGGGTTGTTGTCGGCGCTGGCAGGGATCATTGAAGTGGCCCGTTTGTCCTCCGCGCAACCTACCGCGGGAACCGGCTATGAGCTGGATGCTATCGCGGCGGTGGTGCTTGGGGGCACGAGTCTGGCTGGCGGCAAAGGTCGTATTATCGGGACGCTAATCGGCGCGCTGATCCTCGGTTTCCTCAACAACGGACTCAATCTATTAGGTGTTTCTTCTTACTACCAGATGATCGTCAAAGCGGTCGTTATTTTACTGGCGGTTTTGGTAGATAACAAAAGCAGTAAATAACCTTTATTCACACAGGAATTGAGTTATGAATATGAAAAAACTGGCTACTCTGGTTCCCGCTGTTGCGCTGAGCGCGATGGTCAGTGCCAACGCATTAGCCAAAGATACGATTGCTCTGGTGGTATCAACACTAAATAACCCGTTCTTTGTTTCAATGAAAGATGGCGCGCAAAAAGAAGCCGATAAGCTGGGTTATAACCTGATCGTGCTGGATTCTCAGAACAACCCAGCTAAAGAGCTGGCCAACGTTCAGGATTTGACCGTACGTGGTACGAAAGTACTGCTGATTAATCCAACCGACTCCGATGCGGTCGGTAATGCCATTAAGTTGGCTAACCAGTCGAAGATACCGGTTATTACACTGGATCGTGTTGCCGGCAGCGGGGATGTCGTTAGTCATGTTGCTTCTGATAACGCTTTCGGTGGGAGTGTGGCTGGCGATTTTATCGCTAAAAAAAGCGGTGAAGGCACCAAAATTATCCAGTTGGAAGGTATCGCCGGTACGTCTGCCGCCCGTGAACGTGGTGCTGGCTTTATGAAATCTGCCGAGAAGAATAAGTTTGTGATTCTGGCCAGCCAACCTGCTGATTTCGATCGCACCAAGGGCCTGAACGTCATGCAAAACCTGCTGACGGCTCACCCGGATGTGCAGGCGGTGTTTGCCCAGAACGACGAAATGGCGCTGGGCGCGTTGCGAGCATTGCAGACCGCGGGTAAGAACGATGTGTTGATTGTCGGTTTCGATGGTACTCAGGATGGTATAAAAGCGGTTGAGTCCGGTAAACTGGCGGCAACCGTTGCTCAGCGTCCCGATCAAATTGGCGTCATTGGTATTGAAACGGCGGATAAGGTTCTGAAAGGCGAAAAAGTTAAGGCCATTATTCCGGTTGACCTAAAACTGGTAACAAAATAATCAAAGAAAACAGCAGGGCGGGCGCCACCCTTTTTGTGGTGGCGCACTACCAACATGTCGGGATTCAGCATAATGAAAACGGGTAAGCTGGTGGTACTGGGCAGTATTAATGCCGACCATATTCTTAATCTTGAGCAATTTCCCCACCCAGGTGAAACGGTGATCGGTAAGCAATATAACGTCGCTTTTGGAGGAAAGGGGGCTAATCAGGCTGTAGCGGCCAGTCGCAGCGGTGCGGACACCGCTTTTATCGCTTGCGTGGGGGATGATGATATTGGTGTCCGGTTACGCCAACAGTTATCTGATGACCGGATTGACGTCTCGGCCGTCGAAATCATCGAAAATGAAACAACGGGCGTTGCCCTCATTTTTGTTAATGGCGAAGCTGAAAACATGATTGGTATTCATGCCGGCGCGAATGCCGCCGTGACGCCAGACTACCTCGACCGCTATCAGCAACGCATTATTGATGCCTCCGCGTTGCTGATGCAACTCGAATGCCCGTTGGAAACGGTTATTGCCGCTGCCAAACTTGCCCATAGCAACCAAACCCAAGTCATACTAAACCCCGCTCCTGCCCGTGAATTGCCTGATGAGCTATTATCGCTGGTGGATATGATTACGCCGAATGAAACGGAAGCGCAGTTTCTGACCGGTGTAATGGTTCAAACGGAAGAGGATGTCACGCGGGCCGCTCAGGTTTTGCATGACAAAGGCATCGAAACCGTCCTCATTACGCTGGGCAGCCGTGGAGTATGGTTGAGCGTGAAGGGGGAAGGTCAGCGCATTCCCGGCTATCGGGTAAAAGCCGTGGATACGATCGCCGCTGGAGATACCTTTAACGGCGCGCTGGTTACGGCTTTGCTGGAGAATCAGCCGATGTCTTCCGCCGTCAAGTTCGCGCACGCGGCCGCCGCGATCGCGGTAACGCGCCGAGGAGCTCAGCCTTCTGTTCCGTGGCGTAACGAGATTGATGCGTTCTTGTTAGCTCAGGGGTGATTTTTGGCCACAATGAAAGATGTCGCGCGTCTGGCGGGTGTTTCAACTTCGACGGTTTCTCATGTCATCAATAACAATCGCTTTGTCAGTGACGTTATTCGTGAAAAAGTGTTGAAGGCAGTTGAAGCGCTTAATTATGCGCCTTCTGCATTGGCCAGAAGCCTGAAAATAAATCAGACGCGAACCATTGGCATGTTGCTGACCGCCAGTAACAACCCATTTTATGCCGAGGTGGTCCGTGGCGTTGAGCGTTGTTGTTATGAACGGGGTTACAGCCTGATTTTGTGCAATACCGAAGGCGATCGGGCCAGAATGAGCCGTAGCCTGGAAATCCTGTTGCAAAAGCGGGTGGATGGCGTGCTGTTGATGTGCACGGAAAGTCACCGTCCATCGCCTGAAATGGTGAGTCGCTATCCTTTTATACCGATGGTCATGATGGATTGGGCGCCATTCGAAGGTGTTATTGATGTTATTAAAGATAATTCGCTGTTGGGCGGTGAGATGGCAACCAACTACCTCATTTCTCGTGGTTATCGAAAAATTGCCTGTATTGCCGGTCCACATGATAAAACGACCGCGCACAACCGTCTTGAAGGATATCGACAAGCGATGAAACATGCCGGGCTATCCATTCCTGACGAGTATGAGATATTCGGTGATTTCGAATTTGAAACCGGCTATCGGGCAATGCAGCGCTTACTGATGTTGGAAGATAAGCCTGAAGCTGTGTTTGCCTGTAACGATGCCATGGCGGTTGGCGTTTATCGCGCGCTGTATCAGGCGGGGCTTTTGATACCGGAAGATGTGGCTGTTATCGGTTACGATGATATTGAACTGGCTCGTTACATGTCTCCTCCCCTTACGACAATCCATCAACCGAAAGATGCACTTGGTGAACTCGCGGTGGATACTTTGCTTTATCGTCTGGAACATCCTGATATGGAACCCAATGTCTTGGTGTTAACGCCAGAATTAATGGTTCGTGAATCGGTTCGGTAACTTGATTCGCACAGGCATTCGGGCAGTTAGCGGCCCCAAAAGCCCCATAACGCTGGCTTTTTCAGCCGGTTGATGAAAAAAAACGCACTCAATCATTTTTTTGCATTTAGCGCTTGTAAGCCGCCGTGAAGTCCCTATAATGCGCCTCCACTGACCCGGGAACAGCGGCAACGCGGTTATCGGGAAGATAGGAAGTCGGGCATCAATCGCTTGACTTTACAGCGGAACCGCGTAGATTATGCGGCCCGCGCCGCAGGATAATGCGGCACCGCTCTTTAACAATTTAATCAGACAATCTGTGTGGGCACTCACAAGACCGTATCTCAAAGATATACCAAGTCTTGAAGAGTGACTGACAGTAAATTCATTACGAATAAACAGTTATTGATTCTTTGAGCAAAGCTATTCACTTAGCGAATCAAACCATTCTTAAATTGAAGAGTTTGATCATGGCTCAGATTGAACGCTGGCGGCAGGCCTAACACATGCAAGTCGAGCGGCAGCGGGAAGTAGCTTGCTACTTTGCCGGCGAGCGGCGGACGGGTGAGTAATGTCTGGGGATCTGCCTGATGGAGGGGGATAACCACTGGAAACGGTGGCTAATACCGCATGACGTCGCAAGACCAAAGTGGGGGACCTTCGGGCCTCACGCCATCGGATGAACCCAGATGGGATTAGCTAGTAGGCGGGGTAATGGCCCACCTAGGCGACGATCCCTAGCTGGTCTGAGAGGATGACCAGCCACACTGGAACTGAGACACGGTCCAGACTCCTACGGGAGGCAGCAGTGGGGAATATTGCACAATGGGGGAAACCCTGATGCAGCCATGCCGCGTGTGTGAAGAAGGCCTTCGGGTTGTAAAGCACTTTCAGCGGGGAGGAAGGGGAAAGGTTTAAGAGACTTTTTCATTGACGTTACCCGCAGAAGAAGCACCGGCTAACTCCGTGCCAGCAGCCGCGGTAATACGGAGGGTGCAAGCGTTAATCGGAATGACTGGGCGTAAAGCGCACGCAGGCGGTCTGTTAAGTTGGATGTGAAATCCCCGGGCTTAACCCGGGAACTGCATTCAAAACTGACAGGCTGGAGTCTCGTAGAGGGGGGTAGAATTCCAGGTGTAGCGGTGAAATGCGTAGAGATCTGGAGGAATACCGGTGGCGAAGGCGGCCCCCTGGACGAAGACTGACGCTCAGGTGCGAAAGCGTGGGGAGCAAACAGGATTAGATACCCTGGTAGTCCACGCCGTAAACGATGTCGACTTGGAGGCTGTGGTCCAGAACCGTGGCTTCCGGAGCTAACGCGTTAAGTCGACCGCCTGGGGAGTACGGCCGCAAGGTTAAAACTCAAATGAATTGACGGGGGCCCGCACAAGCGGTGGAGCATGTGGTTTAATTCGATGCAACGCGAAGAACCTTACCTACTCTTGACATCCAGAGAAGACTTCAGAGATGAGGTTGTGCCTTAGGGAGCTCTGAGACAGGTGCTGCATGGCTGTCGTCAGCTCGTGTTGTGAAATGTTGGGTTAAGTCCCGCAACGAGCGCAACCCTTATCCTTTGTTGCCAGCGATTCGGTCGGGAACTCAAAGGAGACTGCCGGTGATAAACCGGAGGAAGGTGGGGATGACGTCAAGTCATCATGGCCCTTACGAGTAGGGCTACACACGTGCTACAATGGCGCATACAAAGAGAAGCGAGCCTGCGAGGGTGAGCGGACCTCATAAAGTGCGTCGTAGTCCGGATTGGAGTCTGCAACTCGACTCCATGAAGTCGGAATCGCTAGTAATCGTAGATCAGAATGCTACGGTGAATACGTTCCCGGGCCTTGTACACACCGCCCGTCACACCATGGGAGTGGGTTGCAAAAGAAGTAGGTAGCTTAACCTTCGGGGGGGCGCTTACCACTTTGTGATTCATGACTGGGGTGAAGTCGTAACAAGGTAACCGTAGGGGAACCTGCGGTTGGATCACCTCCTTACCAGCAGAGCGGATTGAGTGAAGTGCTCACACAGATTGTCTGATGAAAATAACGAGCAGAAATACCTTAATAGGCTTGTAGCTCAGGTGGTTAGAGCGCACCCCTGATAAGGGTGAGGTCGGTGGTTCAAGTCCACTCAGGCCTACCAACTCTACTTATCCTTGAAATCTTCGCTGCTGCGTTGCTCATGTGCGTTTGCGCACAGCAGGGCTACTCGCAACGAACCTTTCGTCGGCTAAGCGAGTGGAGAGAGGTATGACTGATTTGGGGCTATAGCTCAGCTGGGAGAGCGCCTGCTTTGCACGCAGGAGGTCTGCGGTTCGATCCCGCATAGCTCCACCATTAAAAAGACTTCAGAGCGTATTGGCGACAGTATGCTGCGAAGTATTTTGCTCTTTAACAATCTGGAACAAGCTGAAAATTGAAACGATGCGGCGGCATGAGTCTTTAGCGATAAAAAGGCGGTCGCATCAGAGTCTCTCAATAATCACGGCGCGAAGAGGCTTTGAAGAATCAAAGACACCTTCGGGTTGTGAGGTTAAGCGACTAAGCGTACACGGTGGATGCCTAGGCAGTCAGAGGCGATGAAGGGCGTGCTAATCTGCGATAAGCGTCGGCAAGGCGATATGAGCCGTAATACCCGACGATACCCGAATGGGGAAACCCGGTGCACTAGTGCATCATCGTTTGATGAATCCATAGTCAAACGAGGCGAACCGGGGGAACTGAAACATCTCAGTACCCCGAGGAAAAGAAATCAACCGAGATTCCCCCAGTAGCGGCGAGCGAACGGGGAGAAGCCCAGAACCTGAATCAGTTTGTGCCTTAGTGGAAGCGTCTGGAAAGTCGCGCAACAAAGGGTGACAGCCCCGTACACGAAAAGGCACAGACGGTGAGTTCGATGAGTAGGGCGGGACACGAGACATCCTGTCTGAAGATGGGGGGACCATCCTCCAAGGCTAAATACTCCTGACTGACCGATAGTGAACCAGTACCGTGAGGGAAAGGCGAAAAGAACCCCGGCGAGGGGAGTGAAACAGAACCTGAAACCGTGTACGTACAAGCAGTGGGAGCCTCTCTTAATGGGGGGTGACTGCGTACCTTTTGTATAATGGGTCAGCGACTTATATTCTGTAGCAAGGTTAACCGAATAGGGGAGCCGCAGGGAAACCGAGTCTTAACTGGGCGTTAAGTTGCAGGGTATAGACCCGAAACCCGGTGATCTAGCCATGGGCAGGTTGAAGGTTGGGTAACACTAACTGGAGGACCGAACCGACTAATGTTGAAAAATTAGCGGATGACTTGTGGCTGGGGGTGAAAGGCCAATCAAACCGGGAGATAGCTGGTTCTCCCCGAAAGCTATTTAGGTAGCGCCTCGTGAATTCATCTTCGGGGGTAGAGCACTGTTTCGGCTAGGGGGTCATCCCGACTTACCAACCCGATGCAAACTGCGAATACCGAAGAATGTTATCACGGGAGACACACGGCGGGTGCTAACGTCCGTCGTGAAGAGGGAAACAACCCAGACCGCCAGCTAAGGTCCCAAAGTCATGGTTAAGTGGGAAACGATGTGGGAAGGCCCAGACAGCCAGGATGTTGGCTTAGAAGCAGCCATCATTTAAAGAAAGCGTAATAGCTCACTGGTCGAGTCGGCCTGCGCGGAAGATGTAACGGGGCTAAACCATGCACCGAAGCTGCGGCAGCAATAGCGATATTGTTGGGTAGGGGAGCGTTCTGTAAGCCTGCGAAGGTGGCCTGCGAGGGCTGCTGGAGGTATCAGAAGTGCGAATGCTGACATAAGTAACGATAAAGCGGGTGAAAAACCCGCTCGCCGGAAGACCAAGGGTTCCTGTCCAACGTTAATCGGGGCAGGGTGAGTCGACCCCTAAGGCGAGGCTGAAAAGCGTAGTCGATGGGAAACAGGTTAATATTCCTGTACTGGGTGTTACTGCGAAGGGGGGACGGAGAAAGCTAGGTTGGCCGGGCGACGGTAGTCCCGGTTTAAGCGTGAAGGTGGATGACCCTGGAAAATCCGGGTCGTCATTAACACTGAGGCGTGACGACGAGCCACCAAGGTGGCGAAGTAACCGATGCTACGCTTCCAGGAAAAGCCTCTAAGCACCAGGTAACACGCAATCGTACCCCAAACCGACACAGGTGGTCAGGTAGAGAATACTCAGGCGCTTGAGAGAACTCGGGTGAAGGAACTAGGCAAAATGGTGCCGTAACTTCGGGAGAAGGCACGCTGGATTTGGTGAAGTCCCTCGCGGACGGAGCTGAGACCAGTCGCAGATACCAGCTGGCTGCAACTGTTTAATAAAAACACAGCACTGTGCAAACACGAAAGTGGACGTATACGGTGTGACGCCTGCCCGGTGCCGGAAGGTTAATTGATGGGGTCAGCCGCAAGGCGAAGCTCTTGATCGAAGCCCCGGTAAACGGCGGCCGTAACTATAACGGTCCTAAGGTAGCGAAATTCCTTGTCGGGTAAGTTCCGACCTGCACGAATGGCGTAATGATGGCCAGGCTGTCTCCACCCGAGACTCAGTGAAATTGAACTCGCTGTGAAGATGCAGTGTACCCGCGGCAAGACGGAAAGACCCCGTGAACCTTTACTATAGCTTGACACTGAACCTTGAGCCTTGATGTGTAGGATAGGTGGGAGGCTGCGAAATGCGGACGCCAGTCTGCGTGGAGCCGACCTTGAAATACCACCCTTTAATGTTTGATGTTCTAACGTGGGCCCCTGAGCGGGGTCGCGGACAGTGTCTGGTGGGTAGTTTGACTGGGGCGGTCTCCTCCCAAAGCGTAACGGAGGAGCACGAAGGTCAGCTAATCCTGGTCGGACATCAGGAGGTTAGTGCAAAGGCATAAGCTGGCTTGACTGCGAGAGTGACGGCTCGAGCAGGTGCGAAAGCAGGTCTTAGTGATCCGGTGGTTCTGAATGGAAGGGCCATCGCTCAACGGATAAAAGGTACTCCGGGGATAACAGGCTGATACCGCCCAAGAGTTCATATCGACGGCGGTGTTTGGCACCTCGATGTCGGCTCATCACATCCTGGGGCTGAAGTAGGTCCCAAGGGTATGGCTGTTCGCCATTTAAAGTGGTACGCGAGCTGGGTTTAGAACGTCGTGAGACAGTTCGGTCCCTATCTGCCGTGGGCGTTGGAAGACTGAGAGGGGTTGCTCCTAGTACGAGAGGACCGGAGTGAACGCACCGCTGGTGTACGGGTTGTGATGCCAATTGCATTGCCCGGTAGCTAAGTGCGGAAGAGATAACCGCTGAAAGCATCTAAGCGGGAAACTTGCCTCGAGATGAGTCTTCCCTGGGACTTTAGGTCCCCATAAGGGCCGTTGAAGACGACGACGTGGATAGGCTGGATGTGTAAGCGTAGCGATACGTTGAGCTGACCAGTACTAATGACCCGAGAGGCTTAACCTTACAACGCCGAAGGTGTTTTGAGAGAGAAGAGATAGTCAGCTTGTTCCGTGATAGGTTCTGGTGGTTGTGCGAGAGGAAAGGCGCATGACGGTCGGGACGGAAAAGAATTTGCCTGGCGGCGATAGCGCGGTGGTCCCACCTGACCCCATGCCGAACTCAGCAGTGAAACGCCGTAGCGCCGATGGTAGTGTGGGGTCTCCCCATGTGAGAGTAGGGAACTGCCAGGCATCAAATAAAACAGAAGGCCTCATGCGAAAGCATGGGGCTTTTTGCGTTGAGGCCGGTTATGAGAAGTGCTTCTGGAAGCGAACGTTGCCTTGTTTTGTCTGTAATAACCACTGTCTGATAAACAGGGCTACTTCCTCAGGTTGATTAAGGTCTAACTGTGGAAGCATGGATGTTTCTACTTTTGTGTCTGAAGCGATAGCAATCACATGTTCATCAATCAGATCAGTAAGTTCTCTGCCTAAAGATTGGCGAAACAAGACGATCTTAGTGATTTTTTCATGTTTGAATCCTTCAACCAAGACAAGATCGAGAACAGAAGCATCCATTTTTCTGGCTAACTCATATAAATCAGGTGCTTTCTGTTCCGGTGTTTCTGTCATCAACGCCCATCGTTGGTTACTTGCAACGATAGTCTGTTCTGCCCCAGCCTTGCGTAACTCGTAGCTGTCTTTGCCGGGAGTATCAATATCCATTTGATGGTGTGTATGCTTGATTAAGCCAACTCTGACGCCATTTTTTACCAAAAGGGGGATAACTTCTTTTAGTAGCGCTGTTTTTCCCGTACCGCTATAGGCTGCAATGGCGAGCAAAGGAGGAGGATTAACATCCATTATGGTGTCTCTGCCAGTTAGATAAGTCTTCCGGTGAGTTCAGGTTGAGGAGTGCGTTTGGTTGATCGGCGAATGAAACCGCTTTGGCGCCTATCTGTTCGATAAAAAGCATCAGCTTACGGTCTCCGCTGCGAAGATAGTTTTTTAACGGTTCTATAAAGCACCGGTTGATTAACAATAGCGTTGGATGATCTCGATGCCCGTCTGTAACATAGGCCGCATTTTTTCCCTCTTTGTCTTTCCATAGGCGATGGACAAGATCCAAAGGGAGTCCGGGGACATCACAGGGAACAAAGATGACCCACTCCGATGTTGCCATCTGCATTCCGGTGAGGATTCCGGCCAATGGGCCGGCAAAACCTTTCTCAATGTCACTGACGACCTTACATCCGCTTTGTTGATAAACAGGTTGATTGCGGTTGGCACTAATGATGATCTCGTCAACCTGATTTCTCAGACGTTCAAGAACGTGTTGGTATAGCGGTATACCATGAAGCTCCAACAGTCCTTTATCTCTGCCGCCCATCCGCGTTGACTGTCCGCCAGCCAGAATGACACCTGTGATCATTTTTTGCCCCTGTTACCTGAATCATACGTTATTTTCTGAAAAATTTTACTGAAGACCAAGTTCTTTCAACATACAACCAAGACTGTTATTTTTGTCGTAATGTTAACGTCCTGAGGATAAAAAAATGAAATGTCATCGCGTTGATGAGCTGGTCGAAATGTTACACCCGGCCTGGCAAAAAGAGCCCGATTTGAATCTTGTGCAATTTTTACAAAAACTTGCACAGGAGGCGGGGTTTGAGGGGCAGTTTAGTGAGCTGACAGATGATATCCTTATTTACCATCTAAAAATGCGTGACTCTGATAAAGAGCAGGTGATTCCTGGTTTGAAAAAAGACTATGAAGACGATTTCAAAACCGCATTACTTCGTGCGCGTGGCGTTATTAAAGATTAATGCGGTAAACGATAACGTACTTCAGATGCTGATAAATGCACATAATTGAACTTACATACTGATAGTGGTTGTTATGAACAGCTCAGTTTTTAATTTTCAGACGTTGTTCCCTGAATTGATCATGGATGCCTTGTTGGATACCGGATTGCGTGTCGATTCAGGTTTGACTGCCTTAAATAGCTATGAAAACCGGGTATACCAATTTACAGATGAGGAACGGAAGCGGTTCGTTGTGAAGTTTTACCGCCCGGAGCGATGGACTGAAGCGCAAATCCTTGAAGAGCATGCGTTTGCCCACGAACTCGCTGAAGATGAAGTGCCCGTTGTCGCCCCATTAACGCTAAATGGTCATACTCTGCATTTTTATAAAGGGTTTCATTTTGCCGTTTTTCCCAGCGTCGGTGGACGGCAATATGAAATGGATAATGAAGAGCAGTTGGAGTGGGTTGGCCGATTCTTAGGTAGAATTCATCAAACAGGCAGCAAATCTTCTTTTTCAGTGCGGCCAACAATCGGGTTGAAGGAGTATTTGCATGTGCCCTACCAGTTGTTGGAACGTTGTCCATTAATATCAAAAACACATCGACATGCTTTTTTACAGGCAACCAAAAAGCTGATTGATACAGTTGAAGTTTATTGGCGTACTGATTGGCATTCTTTACGTTTACATGGTGATTGCCATTCGGGCAATATTTTGTGGCGTGACGGTCCGCTATTTGTGGATTTGGATGACGCGCGTAATGGCCCGGCAATACAGGATTTATGGATGTTACTGCATGGAGAGCGGCATGAACAACGCGTACAACTGGATATTTTGTTAGAGGCCTACAGTGAGTTTGCTGAATTTCAGGATAGTCAGTTGGCATTAATCGAACCTTTGCGTGCAATGAGACAGGTTTATTATCTGGCCTGGGTTGCGCGCCGTTGGGAAGATCCCGCTTTTCCTCGAAATTTCCCCTGGATGACTGATGCTGATTTTTGGCTTAAGCAGACATCAATATTTACCGAACAGGTTAGGCTGTTACAGGAGCCCCCTTTGCAGCTAATGCCAATGTACTGAAATTAAATGGAGAGAGTGTATTTTATGAAAAAATTATGGTTTGCGCTGATTGGTGTTGTTCTGTCATTTAGCGCTTCGGCGGCTGAATTTTCCAATGGTAAGCAATTTGTCGAACTGGATAGACCTGCCACTCAGGAACCTCAAGTTCTTGAATTCTTCTCATTTTATTGCCCGCATTGTTATCAATTTGCGCAGGTTTACCGTATCCCGGAAGCAGTAAAAAAAGCACTGCCCGCTGGGACAAAAATGACTCGCTATCATGTTGACTTTTTAGGTCCGTTGGGTAAAAACCTGACTCAAGCCTGGGCGGTGGCCATGGCATTGGGCGTAGAAGATAAAGTTAGCCCACTAATGTTTGAGGCGGTTCAAAAAACACAGACCGTAAAAAGTCCTGACGATATTCGGAAAGTTTTTATCAGCGCCGGTGTCAGTGCGGAAGAATTTGATGGTGCGTTAAATAGCTTTGTTGTGAAATCTCTGGTTGCTCAACAGGAAAAAGCGGCGGCAGATTTACAATTACGCGGTGTTCCAGCCATGTTTGTTAATGGCAAATATATGATTAAGAATGACGGCCTGGATACCAGCTCTATGGATGCGTACGTAAAACAGTATGCTGATGTTGCGAAATTCCTTATCGACAAGAAATAAGTGGTAAATAAACCACGCTGATTTTATCGGCGTGGTTTTATTCATCGGGCCTCATCCTTTTTATCTTTCAAACTAATCCGCTTATTTCATTAATATTTTATCAATTAATTTATATCCACAAAATTGATTGTCGTTTATTGATACTTGATCTGAATCAAGATCTACATAACTACATGAATAATATGGATATAAATATTATCAAATTTCCTGTCAGGCCTATTGATAATTAGCTTCTCAATTCTATTCACAAACTTATCCACAGATGGATCTTGCGATGGCCCATGCAAAAATGATGAATACCTTACGTTAAGGATCGTCTCTTTCCTTCAGCTATGGCATGCTTAGCGTTATGACAGTTGACAAAGATTACAACAGGCTATGGCTCAGATTGCAGAACCCCCATTTATCCTGGTAGACGGCTCATCCTATTTGTACCGTGCTTATCATGCGTTCCCACCGTTAACAAATAGTGCAGGGGAGCCAACCGGTGCGATGTATGGCGTGTTAAACATGCTTCGCAGTTTGTTGCTGCAATACCGCCCCAGCCATGTTGCGGTGGTATTTGACGCGAAAGGCAAGACATTCCGTGATGAGTTATTCGAAAGCTACAAGGCGCATCGTCCCCCGATGCCGGATGATTTACGCGAACAGATTGAGCCTTTGCACCAGATGGTCAAGGCAATGGGGTTGCCATTGCTTGCTGTTTCCGGCGTGGAAGCGGACGACGTAATTGGTACGTTGGCTTTGCAGGCAGAGAAAGCCGGAACGCCCGTGCTGATTAGCACCGGTGATAAAGACATGGCGCAGTTGGTCACGCCGAACGTGACGCTTATCAACACCATGAACAACACTATCCTCGGCCCGCACGAAGTATGTGAAAAATACGGGGTTCCACCAGCGCTGATTATTGATTTCCTTGCGTTAATGGGAGACTCGTCCGATAACATTCCCGGCGTTCCCGGTATTGGTGAGAAGACGGCACAAGCGCTGCTACAGGGCATCGGTGGTCTGGATTCGTTATATGCCAATCTGGACAAGATCGCTAAGCTTTCATTTCGTGGTGCCAAAACGATAGCCCCTAAGCTCGAAAAAAATAAAGAGGTTGCGTACCTTTCCTATCAGCTTGCCACGATTAAAACGGATGTTGAGCTTGACCTGAAATGTGAGCAGTTGACGGTCAAAGAACCGGATATCGATGAACTGCACCGTTTATTTTCCCGTTATGAGTTCAAGCGTTGGCTGTCCGATATTGCATCTGGCACCTGGCTGCAAGACAAAAAAAGTCGTTCACCGGCACCGAAGGTTGTCAAAACAGCGGAAAAACATGTCGGCGAGACAGAAACGGTGTCGGTACTTTCTGCTGATGGCTATGTCACCATCATGGATGAAAAGACGCTGCTGGAATGGATTGAGCGGTTAAAAAATGCCGATGTTTTTGCCTTTGATACCGAAACAGATGGGTTGGATACACTGACCGCCAACCTCATTGGACTGTCGTTTTCGATAAAACCGGGTGAGGCCGCTTACCTGCCATTGGCCCATGATTATTTGGATGCGCCAGCACAACCGGATCGCGATCGGGTATTGGCGTTGCTTAAACCACTGTTGGAAGACGAAAAACGGTTGAAGGTCGGTCAGAACCTCAAATTTGATAAAGGTGTAATGAAACGCTATGACATCGAATTACGTGGCATCGCGTTTGATACCATGCTCGAGTCTTATGTCTTGGACAGCGTTGCCGGACGTCACGATATGGATAGCCTCGCTGAACGGTACTTGCATCATAAAACGATCACGTTTGAGGAGATTGCCGGCAAGGGCAAAAATCAGCTGACATTTAATCAGATCGCGCTGGAGCAAGCTGGCCCGTATGCAGCGGAAGATGCGGATGTCACATTGCATCTGCATCAGAAATTGTGGGGGAAATTACAACAGCAGGCTGAACTGCGCCAGGTATTTCAGACCATCGATATGCCATTGGTGCCCGTGTTGTCCAGAATGGAACGGGCTGGGGTGTTGATTGACCCCGTGATTCTGTCTGAGCACTCTAAAGAATTGACGGTTCGTCTGGTCGGGTTGGAAACGGAGGCCTACGAACTGGCTGGCGAAGAGTTCAATTTGTCATCGACAAAGCAACTTCAAGGCATTTTCTACGAAAAGCAGAAGTTGCCTATCCTGAAAAAAACGCCAAAAGGCGCGCCTTCCACCAATGAAGAAGTGTTGGCTGAATTGGCGTTGGACTATCCGCTGCCGAAGCTGATCCTTGAGTATCGCGGGCTGGCGAAGCTGAAGTCTACTTACACCGATAAACTGCCGTTGATGATTAATCCGGCAACCAAGCGAGTGCATACTTCATATCATCAGGCGGTGACGGCGACCGGTCGTCTGTCATCCAGCGATCCCAACCTGCAAAATATTCCGGTGCGTAACGAAGAAGGGCGCCGTATCCGCCAGGCTTTTATCGCCCCGAAGGGATACAGCATTGTTGCCGCGGACTATTCGCAGATTGAGCTGCGCATTATGGCGCATCTTTCCGGCGATAAAGGTTTACTGAGCGCGTTCTCTGATGGGCTGGATATTCACCGTGCCACGGCTTCGGAAGTCTTCGGCGTTGCGCTGGATAAGGTGACGTCGGAACAGCGTCGTAGCGCAAAAGCCATTAATTTCGGCCTGATATATGGAATGAGTGCATTTGGGCTGTCGCGCCAGTTGAACATTCCCCGCCATGAATCACAGAAATACATGAACTTGTATTTTGAACGCTACCCCGGTGTTCAGGAATACATGGATCGTACCCGCCAGCAGGCTGCGGAGCTGGGCTATGTTTCCACGCTGGATGGTCGCCGTCTCTATTTACCGGACATTCGTTCTCGTAACGCAATGGCTCGTAAGGCGGCGGAGCGCGCGGCTATCAACGCCCCGATGCAGGGGACGGCAGCCGACATTATCAAGAAAGCGATGATCGCGATTGATGACTGGTTACAACAGGATAAGCCGCTCGTGAATATGATCATGCAGGTTCACGATGAATTGGTTTTTGAGATTCAAGATTCGGTTCTGGAAGAATCTAAAAGTAAAATCAGAGAGTTGATGGAAGGGTGTATGCAACTCAATGTTCCGCTACGGGTCGATATTGGAACCGGCATGAACTGGGATGAAGCACATTAGGTTATTGTGGATCACATATTTCTGTAATTAAATGACAGAATTGTGTGACATAGTTTAACTTTGTGTAATTGGTCGCCAATTTTCATGAAATTAAACAACAAAAAAACTTTGTTCCGATGAAGAAATAGGGTAGAGTTAAAGACGTAGGGTACAGAGGTAAGATGTTCTATCTTTCAGACCTTTTACTTCACGTAATCGGATTTGGCTGAATTTAGCCGCCCTGGTCAGAAATGACCGGGGCGTTTTTTTTATTCGTCTTCATACCTGATGACTTTCCCTACCGGGCTGTCGCTAGGTAATCGCTCCTGACGATTTTTTTATCGGGCGCTTTCAGGATTAGCTGGTATATCGCGCAATGTGTGATATTTTTGTCAGAAGAATATAGGTTGTAGTGCGGAGGATATTTCACACTAATTATGTGTTTTTACTTGGTTTTATTCTTTTAATTCCTCTTCGCTATGCGGTAGTGTACTGAACCAGTTATCAAGTTTTTGGCGCAGTTTGTCGACGCCCAGTTTTTTCAGTGAAGAAAAAGCTTCTACCTGAATATCCCCCATGAATGGCAGTACGGCTTCACGCACCATGTTAAGTTGAGCTTTGCGCGCGCCCGATGCCAGTTTGTCAGCTTTGGTCAGTAGAACCAGTACCGGAAGCCGTGCATCGACCGCCCACAGTAGCATTTGTTGATCGAGGTCTTTCAACGGGTGGCGGATATCCATCAGTACGACCAGTCCTTTCAGACTATTACGTTTCTGAAGATACTCTCCCAGCGAGCGCTGCCACTTGAGCTTCATGGCTTCCGGCACGTCGGCATAACCGTAACCGGGTAAATCTACCAGACGAACGCCTTCTGTAACTTCAAACAGGTTGATGAGCTGCGTTCTTCCCGGTGTTTTACTGGTGCGCGCCAGATTTTTTTGATTGGTCAGCGTATTCAGTGCGCTGGATTTTCCGGCGTTAGAGCGCCCAGCAAAGGCAACTTCAATACCGCTATCTGTTGCCAGATGGCGAATATCCGGGGCGCTGATGATAAAATGCGTCATGTGGTAGTTATATTGCTGGGTCACAATGATGGTCTCTTTCTGGATCTCTGTCTGGTTGGGGATTATACCTGTAACTGACGATAAAGGCGGTTTTATCTGTCCCAACTACGTTTGACCTGAAATAACGAAAACCATTATCGGTCTATGTGAGCACTTTTTTATTGCCGGGCTTTCTGCTAGATTCCGCCGCAATTCCCATCAATTGTGTACCTGAGAGCAACATTATGAGTTATACCGTTAAAGGGTCCGCCAAACCCAAAATTAAAAGAAAATCCCGTGAAGAACTGGATCGGGAAGCACGCGACAGGAAGCGCCAGAAAAAACATCGTGGTCATGCTGCGGGTAGTCGCGCTCAGGAAAAAGGACAGTCAAACGGAACGGAAGGACAGCGCAGAGCCGCCGATCCTCGTATTGGCAGCAAAAAACCCATTCCATTGAGGGGGCAGGAAACCGTAGCGACAAAATCTAAATCTGTCGCAACAGTCAAAGAAACGCTCACCTCCCTCACGATGCCGCCCGAGGAAGAACTTGCTATGCTGGAGAGCGATCCCCGTCTGGACGCCTTGTTGGATCGTCTGGATAATGGCGAAACGTTGAGCGCTAAAGAGCAGTCATGGGTTGATGAAACGCTGGCTCGTATTGATATGTTGATGGAACAGTTGGGCATCGAACTGCGTGATGACGATGACGACGGAGAGCAACGGGAAGATATGCTGCAACTTCTAAAGCGCAATAACCCGAAAGATGCATTCTGATCGATGAAATGGTTTGTTCTGTTATTAATACTACTGGTTACGCTTTATCTGTTTTGTCTGTTAGTTAAATTATGGTTTCTGTCGAAACGAAAAAAACGATTACACCATACGATTCTGAATGGTCTGTCATCATCAGCGATGCGTTTGACCAGAAAAAAGCGTCGGCAGCGTTTTTAAACGCCATTTATGGCGGCCCTTTGAGGGCAAGTCTCAGGGATGGGAGCGGGTGGGTCTTCCAACAAACGGCGATCCGTAGGGGAGAGACAAGGATACGCCCGCCAATAAAAGACTGGAAGGAGTGAGCAGCATGTCCGTACACGCAGTTGATTGGGATTTAGCCCTGATTCAAAAATATGATTATTCCGGGCCTCGTTATACCTCTTATCCTACCGCGCTGGAGTTTAGTGAACGGTTCGACGAACCTGCTTTTCAGCAGGCTATCGCGCGTTATCCACAGCGAGCGCTCTCGCTGTATATCCATATCCCTTTTTGCCACCGTCTATGTTACTTCTGCGGCTGTAATAAGCTGGTCACGCGCCAGCGGCATAAAGCGGATGAATACCTCGATGTGCTGGAACTGGAAATTCGTCAGCGAGCGCCGCTGTTTGCTGGGCGAACGGTGATGCAAATGCATTGGGGCGGCGGTACGCCAACCTACCTGAATAAAGCGCAGATCGGTCGCCTTATGCGGCTGCTGCATGAACACTTTTCGTTTTCACATCGGGCTGAGCTGTCGCTGGAGATCGATCCTCGCGAAATTGAGCTGGATGTTCTCGATCACCTGCGAGCCGAAGGATTTAATCGCCTGAGCATGGGGGTGCAGGATTTTAACAAAGAAGTACAGAAATTAGTAAACCGTGAGCAGGATGAAAACTTCATTTTTGCGTTGATTGAGAGAGCGAAATCACTGGGTTTTACGTCAACCAATATTGATCTGATTTATGGTTTGCCAAAGCAGACGCCTGAAAGCTTTGCGTTGACGCTACAGCGCGTGGTTGAACTGAGTCCGCATCGCCTCAGTGTGTTTAACTATGCGCATTTACCCAGCATGTTTGCGGCCCAGCGGAAAATCAAGGAGGCCGATTTGCCGAATGCAGGACAGAAGCTGGAAATTTTGCAGCAGACTATCGGTACTCTGACGCAAGCCGGTTACCAATTTATCGGTATGGATCATTTCGCGCGCCCGGAAGATGAATTGGCGATGGCGCAGCGGGCAAGAATGCTGCACCGCAATTTCCAGGGGTATACGACTCAGGGAGACTGTGATTTGCTGGGAATGGGCGTATCGGCGATCAGTATGATCGGTGACAGTTATGCCCAAAACCAAAAGGAACTGAAACGCTACTACGCTCAAGTTAGAGACTCAGGAAATGCGCTATGGCGCGGGTTGCAGTTGACGCAGGACGATTGCATTCGCCGCGATGTCATTAAAATGCTGATTTGTAATTTCCGGCTAAACTACCAGGCGATTGAAGCGGATTATGATATCCATTTTCAGTCCTATTTCGCACAGGATTTGCAGCAGTTGGCGCCATTAGCGGTTGATGGGCTGGTGGACATACAGGAAGACGGGATTGTGGTTACGCCGAAGGGGCGTCTGCTAATCCGCAATATCTGCATGTCCTTCGATAGTTACCTTCGAGACAAGATACGGACGCAGCAGTTCTCACGGGTAATCTGATAAAAGACAGTCGCAATGATGCGACTGTCTTTTATGGTGAAACCTTTTTAGTAAGGACACCGATCGTTGATGTGGCGGCGTATTAACTAAAAAAGTTAATCAGAGCGGCACACAGGATAGCGGCGATCGCTGTTTGCGGTGTATGGCTCGCCGCTGAGCTCAATTCAGCGCTGTGTGTCACTACGGAAATTAATGAATCCAGCATGGTACTCCTCCCGAATCAGCGACACGATCATACTGCTGGCAAGCGGCAAGTAAAGAACAAATTCATGAAAATTTCGTGCGCCGGATTGTATTTTCACGCTAACATTTGCTGCTTGCCGCTATTCGCTTTCCGTGGGGTCGCAAGCGATTCAAAACGGCTTGCTTCTGGGGCGTATCTTGACGGTTTATCTTGATTCGATGCCGTCCGTTATGACCAATATTCCGCGCAAGGACTTGTGCACGTGAATGCACAAGTCCTATTACTCACTCCATCCCCAGTTCTTTCAGCTTACGCGTCAGGGTGTTTCTTCCCCATCCCAATAACCGAGCTGCTTCTTGCTTATGTCCTTGAGTGTGGCGCAATGCGGTGGTGAGCAAGGTTCTTTCCATCTCGGGTTGCGCTTCAGCCAGCAGATTTTGATGACCGGAGCGCAACGCTCTGTCCGCCCACTGCGCTAACAGGGTTGCCCAACTGTCCGGTAGCATCTGCACTGTGGAGTCAGGTGCGGTGGTTTCAAACAGCTCAGGTGGCAAATCCTGGATCAGCACTTCCTGTCCGGCAGCCATGACGGTTAACCAGCGGCAGGTATTTTCCAGCTGGCGAACGTTACCCGGCCACGGCAGTCGTGTAAGCGCCGTTTCCGTCTCTGGATGTAGATTTTTAGGTTCGACACCCAATTCCCTGGCCGTTGCCTGTAAAAAATAGCGAGCCAGGCGGGGAATGTCTTCCCGGCGTTCGCGCAGCGGCGGCAGGTGAACGCGAATCACATTCAGACGGTGAAAAAGATCTTCACGAAACTTACCTTCTTGTACCCGTAGTTCAAGGTTTTGGTGCGTAGCCGCGATGATTCGCACATCCACCTTAACGGCAGCGTAGCCGCCAACCCGATAAAACTGACCGTCAGCCAGCACGCGCAATAAGCGAGTTTGAACATCAAGCGGCATATCACCGATTTCGTCAAGAAACAACGTACCGCCATCGGCCTGCTCAAAGCGCCCCTGACGAATTTGATTGGCGCCGGTGAATGCGCCTTTTTCATGGCCAAACAATTCCGATTCGATTAAATCCTTTGGAATTGCCGCCATATTCAAGGCGATAAAAGGTGCCTTGGCGCGCGGGCTATGGCGGTGCAGGGCATGTGCCACAAGTTCTTTCCCTGTGCCGGATTCACCGTTAATCAGTACGCTAATAGAGGAACGCGACAGGCGGCCAATGATCCGAAACACATCCTGCATGGCGGGCGCTTCACCGATGATATCGGTTGTCGGGCCGCTAATCGGTTGACTACGAACGGGCTGCTGCTGTTCCAGATAATGACTAATAGCACGCTCGACCAACGCGACGGCTTCGTCGATATCAAAAGGTTTCGGCAAGTAGTCAAACGCACCTTGCTGATAGGCGCTGACCGCGGCATCCAAATCGGAATGCGCGGTCATAATGATGACTGGCAGCATAGGATGACGCTGCTTTATCTGTTGCAGTAACGCCAGTCCATCCATTCCCGGCATACGGATATCGGATAACAGTACGTCTGGCGTTTGCGTTGCCAACGCGTGCAGAGCCTGGTTTCCGTTATCAAATGTTGCACAGGTTAAGCCCGCACCAGTGAGTGCACGTTCGAGCACCCAACGGATGGAGCTATCGTCATCGACAATCCAGACTATCCCTCGTTGCATTGTGAACCTCACTGGCGAATGGGCAGATAAACCGAAAATTTGGTATGACCTGGCCAACTGTTGAATTCAATTTTACCGGAGTGTTGATCGATAAGACTTCGCGCAATGGACAACCCCAGACCAGTACCACCTTCCCGGCCGCTCACCATCGGGTAGAACAACGTGTCCTGTAACTGGGCCGGCACGCCGGGGCCGTCGTCTTCGACATCAATGCGCGCAGCAAGGCGATAACGCACGCCATGTAAGGTGAGCTGAAATGCGGTACGAGTGCGCAAAGTGATGGTACCGCCTTCTTCACCTAACGCCTGTAGCGCATTACGCGTGATGTTCAGTAAGACCTGCTCAATCTGGTCTGGATCGTGAGTGAGCTCTGGCAGACTGGGATCGTAATCTTTCACCAGCGTCACGTTGTCCGGCTTTTCCAGAGAAACGAGTTGACATACCCGTTCCGCCACCTGATGAATACTTTGGGTGACATGCAGGCCGGGCTGCTGAGGACCAAGCAGGCGGTCAACCAGATTACGCAGGCGGTCCGCCTGCTCAATGATCACTTTGGTGTATTCGGTCAGCGCCGGATCGGGAAGTGCTTTAGAGAGCAATTGCGCAGCGCCTCGTAATCCACCCAGTGGATTTTTTATTTCGTGTGCCAATCCTCTTACCAGATCGCGGGCGGCCTGTTGCTGAGCATGCTGGAGCTGTTCCTGGCTGAGACGGCGTTGGTTATCCATCGGTGCCATCTCCAGCAAAATGAAGTTATTCTGCACCCGTTGCGCGGTGAGCGACATAATATGCGCTTTGCCGTCCACGACGATGGTCACTTCGTTATCCGTAAAACCTTGCCCTGAATCCAGACTCTCACGCATCAAATCTATATTCAGAGAAAAATATCCCAGCAATTCAGGCAAAGGCGTACCTGATAATTTACGAGAACTCTGTGCCAGTAATTGTTGTGCCGCTGGGTTGGAATAGTGAATCGCCAGATCGCTATCCAGCAGTAATATGCTGTTAATTAAAGAAGTTAGGATCTGCCCAGCATCGGGCAGCGTGCCTGTTGCCATAACGCAGACTCCCGCACCCTATCAGTGCATAGTAGTGTATATGATGTTGTAATTTCAGAGCTCGTGGAGAAAAAAGCCCATCTTTAGATGGGCTGAAAAATTTCCACGGCAACAAAAAATTTTCAGGAAAAATTTTTTAATAATGCAAAGCGTTAGTCTGTAGGGCGAACCCCATGGATGGGGTGACGAGCAATAGCTCGTCACTAAAAACAGACTGAACATTGATTTTGTCAGTAGCCCAAACGTCAGCACGATCGCGCTACTGTGTCATTGTACGGCTAATCACGGTTTTTGATTACACGCTATAGTACAGTTCAAACTCAACCGGGTGCGGCGTCATGCGAACACGATCATTCTCTGCTTTACGTAGTTCGATGTAGGCATCAATCGTGTCATCAGTGAATACGCCACCGCGGGTCAGGAACTCGCGGTCCGCATCCAGTGCGTTCAACGCTTCTTCCAAAGAGCCTGCAACGGTTGGGATTTCACTGGCTTCTTCCGGCGGCAGATCATATAGGTTCTTATCCATTGCATCGCCAGGATGGATTTTGTTGATGATACCGTCAACGCCAGCCATCAGTAGCGCGGAGAATGCCAGATATGGGTTAGCGGCCGGGTCCGGGAAACGGACTTCAATGCGGCGCGCTTTCGGGCTGGCAACGACCGGAATACGGATAGAAGCGGAACGGTTACGTGCGGAATAAGCCAGCATTACCGGTGCTTCGTAGCCCGGAACCAGACGCTTATAAGAGTTGGTGGTCGGGTTGGACAGGGCGTTGATGGCTTTAGCGTGTTTGATGATTCCGCCAATGTAGAACAGCGCGGTTTCAGACAGGCCGCCGTATTTGTCGCCAGAGAACAGGTTTGTCCCGTTTTTGGACAGCGACATATGGCAATGCATACCGGAACCGTTATCGCCGAACATTGGTTTCGGCATGAACGTTGCGGTTTTACCGAATGCGTGAGCGACGTTATGCACAACGTATTTGTAAATCTGGATTTCGTCGGCTTTCTTGGTCATGGAGTTGAAGCGGGTAGCTACTTCGTTCTGACCTGCGGTTGCAACTTCGTGGTGATGCGCTTCAACCACCAGGCCCATTTCTTCCATAGTCAGACACATGGTAGAGCGGATGTCCTGTGATGAATCAACCGGAGGAACCGGGAAGTATCCGCCTTTGACTGCCGGACGATGACCTTTGTTGCCGTCTTCATATTCTTTGCTGGAGTTCCAGGCGCCTTCAATATCGTCAATAGTGACATGAGAACCGGAGATGCTGCTGCCGAAGCGCACATCATCAAACAGGAAGAATTCAGGTTCTGGTCCAAATAGGACGGTATCGGCAATACCGGAAGAGCGCAGGAAATCTTCGGCCCGCTTAGAGATAGAACGCGGATCGCGGTCATAACCTTGCATCGTGCCGGGTTCGAGAATGTCACAGCGAATATTCAGCGTGGTTTCTTCAAAGAAAGGGTCGATAACCGCAGTGGTGGCATCCGGCATCAATACCATGTCGGATTCGTTGATACCTTTCCAGCCGCCAATCGAGGAACCGTCAAACATTTTACCTTCTTCAAAGAAGTCAGCATTAACCTGGTGAGCTGGAATAGTGACGTGCTGTTCTTTGCCCTTGGTATCGGTGAAGCGCAAATCAACAAACTTCACTTCATGTTCATTCAGCATCGTCAAAACATGTTCTACGGACATACTTGGTTCTCCCGATTGTCATTTATCGTCGTGGAACGAATATCATTATGGATTGATGTTGTTACCGTGCGTAGACTAAAGCTAAAAGTGTGCCAACTTTTTAAATGCGAGCAATGTGTTGCCCTTTGGGGGCTTTTCGCCTGAAAACCACTGCACCATTATAGCGTGTAGCACCATGTTGGTGCTTTCTTGTAAATCGTAGCACTATAATAGTGCAATAATTTGCGCTTGTAGCGCTTTTGCACCGCGAAAGGGATCACAAAGCTGGCAGTCATCAGTTGTTTATCATTGATGCTTGTGATCTTGTTTAGTCCCTCGATTAATCCGTGTACAATAGCGCGCTATTTCTAAATGCCTGAGGCAAAGCTGTGATCGAAAATTTGCGTAACATCGCCATTATTGCGCACGTTGACCATGGGAAAACCACCCTGGTCGATAAGTTGTTGCAACAATCCGGAACTTTCGGAGAACGTACTGAAGCAACCGAACGTGTAATGGACTCCAACGATTTGGAGAAAGAGCGTGGGATTACCATCCTCGCCAAAAATACCGCCATTAATTGGAAAAACTACCGCATTAACATTGTGGATACCCCAGGGCACGCCGACTTCGGCGGTGAGGTAGAACGCGTAATGTCGATGGTTGACTCGGTGCTGTTAGTCGTTGACGCGATGGATGGTCCGATGCCGCAGACCCGTTTCGTGACTAAAAAAGCATTTGCTAATGGTCTGAAACCGATTGTGGTGATCAATAAGGTTGACCGTCCCGGCGCCCGTCCTGACTGGGTTGTCGATCAGGTGTTCGACCTGTTCGTGAATCTGGATGCAACGGATGAGCAACTTGATTTCCCAATCATCTACGCTTCCGCGCTGATGGGTATCGCGGGTAACGACCACAATGATATGGCGGAAGACATGACCCCGCTGTATCAGGCGATCGTTGACCATGTCTCTGCGCCGCAAGTAGAGCTTGATGCGCCGTTCCAGATGCAGATTTCTCAATTAGACTATAACAACTACGTGGGTGTTATCGGTATCGGCCGTATCAAACGCGGTAAAGTTAAACCTAACCAGCAGGTTACTATCATTGATAGCGAAGGCAAAACCCGTAACGGTAAAGTCGGTAAGGTGCTGACCCATATGGGTCTGGAGCGTATCGAAGCTAGCCTGGCCGAAGCGGGCGATATCATTGCTATCACCGGTCTGGGCGAACTGAACATTTCCGATACCATCTGTGATGTGAACGCGGTTGAAGCTCTGCCGGCGCTCTCTGTTGATGAACCCACCGTGACCATGTATTTCAACGTCAACACTTCGCCATTCTGCGGTAAAGAAGGTAAGTATGTGACGTCTCGTCAGATCCTTGAGCGTCTTAACAAAGAATTGGTGCACAACGTCGCGCTGCGCGTAGAAGAAACCGAAGATGCCGATGCGTTCCGCGTTTCAGGCCGTGGTGAGCTTCACCTGTCGGTTCTGATCGAAAACATGCGTCGTGAAGGTTTTGAGCTGGCGGTTTCCCGTCCGAAAGTGATCAATCGCAAAATTGATGGCCGTATGCAAGAGCCATTCGAGAACGTGACGCTGGATATCGAAGAACAGCATCAGGGTGCCGTTATGCAAGCTATGGGCGAGCGTAAAGGCGATGTTAGGGACATGATTCCTGACGGCAAAGGTCGTATCCGTTTGGATTACCTGATCCCGGCACGCGGTCTGATCGGCTTCCGTACTGAGTTCATGACCATGACGTCCGGCACCGGTCTGCTGTACTCCACGTTCAGCCACTATGATGACGTGCGTCCGGGGGAAATCGGTCAACGTCAGAACGGTGTTCTGATCTCAAACGGTCAGGGTAAAGCGGTTGCGTTCGCCCTGTTCGGTTTGCAGGATCGCGGTAAACTGTTCCTGGGTCACGGTGCGGAAGTGTATGAAGGCCAGATTATCGGTATTCACTCACGCTCAAACGATCTGACGGTAAACTGTCTGACCGGTAAGAAGCTGACCAACATGCGTGCTTCGGGTACGGATGAAGCGACAACATTGGTTCCGGCCATCAAAATGTCTCTGGAACAAGCGCTGGAGTTTATTGATGACGACGAACTGGTTGAAGTTACGCCATTGTCCGTGCGTATTCGTAAGCGCCATCTGACGGAAAACGATCGTAAACGCGCTAGCCGCGGTCCTAAAGAGAGCTGATTTTTATCAGTCATTTCTTTTGTGAATAGCGCACCTTCGGGTGCCCTATTCACGCGTGGCGTTTTCCTGCTTACATTTTTTATACCTTTGCTTCCATTTTTTTCCTGCTTATCCTCCCTGTTCAGTTCTGCGATTTCCCGCTACAGTGAAAAACCAACGGTTACATCATGAGGAGAGGCCATGCTTTATATCTTTGATTTGGGCAATGTCGTCATCGATATTGATTTCAACCGGGTATTAGGTGTCTGGAGTAAGCTGAGCAGCGCGCCGCTGGCGACGCTGAAAGAGCGTTTTGTCATTGGGGAGGCGTTTGAACAGCATGAACGCGGTGAAATCAGTGATGAAGAATTTGCCGTTCGATTATGTGGTGAAATGGGCATTTTGCTGAGCTTTGAGCAGTTTTCCGCAGGATGGCAGGCTATTTTTGTGGCGTTGCGTCCGGAGGTAATCGCGATTATGCAGCAGCTGCGGAAAAATGGGCATCGTGCCGTGATCCTTTCCAATACCAATCGTCTGCACTGCAATCATTGGCCTAACCTGTTTCCTGAGGTGGAGAATGCGGCCGACCGTCTTTATCTCTCGCAAAATATCGGTTTGCGTAAGCCCGAAGCGGCTATCTACCAGCATGTGCTGACGCAGGAAGGTGTCACACCGGAACAAGCCATCTTTTTTGATGATAACCCTGCCAATGTTGCTGCTGCCCAGGCGCTGGGGATCCGCAGCATTCTGGTGACCGACCGTCAGGTGATCCCTGACTTTTTTGCCACTCAGTCAGCGGCGTCCGGCGTGTGAGCCGTTGTTGATCGGAGTCATCGTACATTGCTGCGATGAGTTCTGCCAATGTCATAAAAACAGGAGTGAAAACGTTCTATGATCGCGTTAATTCAGCGGGTATCCAGTGCCAATGTCACCGTGGACGATGCGATTATTGGTGAGATTGGGCAAGGATTGCTGGTATTGCTGGGCGTTGAGCAAGGCGATGATGAACAAAAGGCTGAGCGGCTTTGCGAACGGGTTCTGGGTTACCGCGTGTTCGCTGATGAAAATGGTAAAATGAACCTTAATGTCATCCAGGCGGAGGGCAGCGTATTAGTGGTATCACAATTTACGCTGACGGCCGATACCCAGAAGGGAATGCGCCCCGGTTTTTCCCGTGGCGCTACCCCTGTGCAAGCCGATCGGCTCTATCAGTATTTTGTCGGGCAGTGCCGTGAACGGGCCATTCATACGGAAACAGGGCGTTTTGCCGCAGACATGAAAGTTGCACTGGTTAACGATGGTCCGGTGACATTCTGGCTACAGGTATAATGTATTTTTTGATGAGGCGTGATTTAAGTAATGCACGGTTTTAATGAGGAAAAGTTTCAATGAGGCATGGTCATGTATCACCTGAGAGTACCTGAAAGCGCGGAAGAACTTGATGCGTACTACCAATTCCGCTGGGAGATGCTGCGTAGACCGCTGCATCAGCCGCTTGGCTCTGAGCGTGACGCTTATGACGCGCTGGCGCATCACCAGACGGTGGTTGATGAACAAGGGCGGCTGGTGGCGATAGGACGTCTCTCTATCAATGCCGATAATGAAGCGGCAATCCGGTTTTTAGCGGTGCATCCAGGGGTTCGCGGAAAAGGGTTGGGGACATTGCTGGCCATGACCCTGGAATCGGTGGCGCGTCAGGAAGGCGTAAAACGGGTGGTCTGTAGCGCGCGTGAGGACGCCAAGGGTTTCTTCGCCAAGCTGGGTTTTGTCGATCAGGGGGAAATCACCGTGCCACAGACCACGCCGATAAGACATTTTCTGATGATTAAACCGGTTGAGACGCTGGATGATATTTTACATCGCCCGGATTGGTGCGGTCAGTTGCAGCAGGCCTGGTATGAGCACATTCCGCTAAGTGAAAAAATGGGTGTACGCATTAGCCAGTATACCGGGCAGAAATTTATTACTACCATGCCGGAAGCAGGTAACCAGAATCCTCATCACACCTTGTTTGCCGGGAGTATGTTTTCGCTTGCCACGCTCACAGGCTGGGGATTGATCTGGCTGCTTTTGCGCGAAAGACGTTTGGGGGGAACGATTATTCTGGCCGATGCGCATATTCGTTACAGCACGCCAGTGACGGGCAGGCCCAGCGCGATTGCCGACCTTGGCTCACTGAGCGGTGATTTGGATCGTCTCGCCCGCGGACGCAAAGCCAGGGTGCAACTGAATGTGGATCTGTTCGGCGATGAGAAAAAAGGCGCGATGTTTGAGGGCGTTTATATTGTTTTACCCGCGCATCCCGAAGTACCGCTGGAACAGGGTGGGGGCGGGTCTGAAATACGGTGATGGCGTGGCCGCCATCACCCATGCTTATCTGCCTATTGTGCGGCAGGGGTCAATTCGCCCTGGTCCATTTGCTGATTGATGGGTTGCCCGTTGCCGTCAACGCCCTGAAGCGAACCATTCAGCGTTGGCTTCAACGGCGTACTGGCGGCGAGTCGTCCGTTGAGCTGCAATTGCAGGTTCGAATCGCCTGTGGGGGCTGAAGGTGATGTCGGCCATCCCCAGCGCGTCAAGATAACCAACGGAACGGAACGTCCTGTCATCGTAAATGAAAACGCACGGGCGGGTTGCTGGCTGACAGTGGCTTTGGCTTCCAATAGACCCGTCTGCACAAACGTGCTGAGTTCGGTGATGGAAATCTGATCGTCATTGGCTGTCAGGGCCAATGACGGACGCCGGATATCCACCCTGTTGAAGGTGGCGTCGCTAGCGTTCAAATTCAGACTGCCAGCCCAAATACCCCATTGATGATTACGCGCCAGCGTCAGATCGCGACCATATCCATCCAGCGCAGTAAGTTGGAATGGAAAATCCGGGTTGATGTCGATCAACAGGTTGCGGTTCGCCGTGAATTTTCGGAGGTTCACCTCTGCCAGCCAGTCCGGTAGCGACGTTTGCCAGTATTGACGCCAGTCGCCCGGCAGCGTGTATTCCAAGCCCGCCACCACGAATTCATCCAACTGCAAACGGTGGTTACTGCGCTGCCAACTGCCGTTGGTACGCAGCAGGCCGCCTTCCCAGCGCGTAGTGAACTGTTTGATACCCACGCCGTTCGGCGAGAGCGCCAGATTAACGATAGGATCAATGAAGTGCATGCCGCCGTTGACAATATCAGTGGCGTTGAAAGACAGCTCGCCGTCCTCGCTTTCCCAGTCGCCTTTTTTAAAGGTTACGCCCTGTAGCGTCACGTCAAGATCGTTAAACGCCCAACCCGGCCCTTCAATTCGGGCATCAATCAAATCAAAGCGATTGACCGTCACTGACGGGATGTGGGTCACCGGCTCCCAAAAATCCCGCATGTTTAGTGGGGTTTGCAGACGAACATTGCTGAGTCGCAGATTACCAATTTGCCAACTGCCATCTTCATCCCGGCTGGCGTTGCCCGTGAGTTGGCCTTGCGCGACATCGGCGCCGAAATTACTTAAAATAAGCTGGTTGTGGTTGATTTCACCCTGCATCAGCACCTGACTGGCGGGAATGTCATTAAGGCGCATTGAACTGGCGCTGAGCTGAAAGCGCCCCTGCTTGCCCAGTAAATATCCTGTTTCTGGCCGCCAGGGCGTCATACCGCCGTTGATGATCTGACCATTTAAATGCCAGTCGCCGTCTTGTGCCCGTACTGCCATCGAACGTAATTGTAAAACGTCTGCTTCGACGGGCAGCGTGACGTCTGTCGACGACAGATCCAGCGTGCCCCCTTCCAGCGTCAGGCTGGAGAAGTGACGTGGGTCGGTTATCTGACGCGCGCTGAAGCCTGCCGAGACGGTAGGCGCGGAGAGTGTCGGAGGCTGATCCTTGCGGCCGAAAATCACGTCTTTCAACTGAATATGGTCGGGTGAAGACCAGTCATGATTGATTTTACCTAATGAAAGCTGATAGCGGGTGTTTTGATTCACCCAGTTGCTGACCCAGCCTGCCGCCCATGCCGTTTGCAGTAATACATACAAAACAACCAGCGCCAGCAATGCCAGCAGAAACAGCGTCAGCAACAATTTCCCGAAAAATTTCATTGTGTCTGTCCAGGCCAATCGTCAGAGATAGTGAGTTTATGCCGCAATTACCTATAAGGCTCAATAGATAATGCAGTTATAAACAGTAAAAAGCGACCCGTGTTGCACACGTGTCGCTTCTTACTGTCAGGCGCCGCTATTTACGCTGGTTGATATTATTTTTCTTCCTGAGGGAAAACCAGGTTCAGTACGATTGCCGTGATACCGCCCGCGGCAATACCGGAAGAAAGCAGCGTTTTCATCCACTCAGGCGCGAATTGCAGAATCAGTGGCTGCTGCGACACGCCCAGCCCTACGGCCAGAGAAAGCGCGATAATCATGATGGCGCGGCGATTTAACGGCTCGCGAGAGACGATACGAACGCCGGATGCCGCGATGGTGCCAAACATGACGATTGTCGCGCCGCCCAAAACCGGCTCTGGAATGTGTTGCACAAAGCCGCTCACCGCCGGGAATAGACCCAGAACGATTAGCATCAGTGCAACAACAAAACCGACATAGCGGCTGGCGACGCCGGTAAGCTGAATGACACCATTGTTCTGACCAAAGCAGGAGTTCGGGAAAGTATTGAAAACCGCTGACAGGCAGGAATTCAGGCCATTTGCCAGTACGCCGCCTTTTAAACGTTTCATGTACTTCGGCCCGCTGACCGGCTGCTCTGATACATCGGAGGTCGCGGTGATATCCCCGATCGTTTCCAGTGAGGTCACCATAAAGACCAGCATCAGCGGGATGAGCAGGCTCCAGTCAAAGCCCAGTCCATAATACAGCGGTGTCGGCACCATGATGATCGAGCTTTCCGCCGTCGGCATGTTGTCCGGCAGCATGCCCATGATCCACGCGCCCAGATAACCGACCGCCATGGCGATCACCAGTGACGCTACGCGCAGATAGGGGTTGCGCTGGCGGTTCAGCACAATGATCACGATTAGAACAATCCCCGCCAGCAACAGATTCTTCGGTGCGCCGAACGTATGGTCGTTCATCGCGGCGTAGCCGCCGCCAATGGATGTCAGGCCAACCTGAATCAGAGACAGGCCGATGATCATCACGACAATGCCCGATACCAACGGCGTGATAATACGGCGCGCCAGGTGCAGGAAGCGGGAAAGAATAATTTCTGTGCAGGAGGCGACCATCAGCGTACCAAACAAGGCTGCCATCATGGTGGGAACATCCGCGCCGCCGTTTTTCAGCGCCAATCCGCCCATGATCAAGGGCGTAACGAAGTTAAAGCTGGTGCCCTGAATAGACAGCAGGCCCGAACCCACGGGCCCCCAGGTTTTAATTTGCAGAATGGAGGCAAGGCCGGAGGCAAAAAGCGACATGCTGATGATGTGCTGCGTGTCCTGTGCCGGCAACCCTAACGCCTGACAGATCAGTATGGCGGGCGTGATCACCGCGACAAACATCGCCAGCAGATGCTGACAGGCGGCAAACAGGGTTTGCGGCAGAGGTGGTCTGTCCTCCAGACGGTAGATCAACTCACTGTGCTTAGGTGCTGAAATTAGTTCTGACTGAGGAGTATCCGTGGTGGCGGTCATAAGAATGGGAGTACCTGAAATGACAAAGGAAGAATTTTAAAGATCTCTTTGGCAAAAGCAAACGTTTGCGAAACACTGTTTCTATATAATATGAAATTTGTCTGGCGCGCACTGACAGGTTATTTGAAGGCTATTCGGCAGGCGGGCGTATCACGACGTGATATTCATGCATTGGTATAACGGGCTCTTTCCGGTAACCAGCGTTCAATCAATGCCCTGGCGTGTTGCGGGTAACGTTGATGGAGGTGGCGCGCAACGCGCTGTATTTGCGGAATTAACGCCTGATCGCGTAGCAGGTCAGCTACTTTGAATTCGGTATTACCTGTCTGACGGGTACCTAATAGTTCTCCGGGGCCGCGAATTTCCAAATCGCGTTGCGCAATGACAAAGCCATCGTTGCTGTCACGCAATACCTGAAGCCGCTTCTGCGCGGTTTTACTGAGTGGTGTCTTATAAAGCAGCACGCAGTGCGAGGCAACAGCGCCGCGCCCGACGCGGCCGCGCAACTGGTGAAGCTGCGCCAGCCCCAGTCGCTCCGGGTTTTCAATAATCATCAGGCTGGCATTGGGGACGTCAACCCCAACCTCGATAACCGTGGTGGCGACCAAAAGCTGTAGTTCACCCTGTTTGAAAGCCTGCATAACGGTCTGTTTTTCCTGTGCTTTCATCCGACCATGCACTAATCCGACCGAGAGATCGGGCAGAGCCGCTTTCAACTCCGCGCACGTTGCTTCGGCGGCTTGTGCTTCCAACAGGTCGGATTCCTCAATCAGCGTACAGACCCAATAGGCTTGCCGACCTTCCTGCTGACAGGCACTGTTAACGCGCTGAATAATGTCATTACGGCGTGAGTCGGGGATCGCCACGGTGGTAACAGGCGTTCTTCCCGGCGGCAGTTCGTCGATGACGGAGATATCCAGATCCGCGTAAGCGGTCATAGCCAGCGTCCTGGGAATCGGCGTCGCGGTCATGATCAACTGGTGAGGGTGAAATCCCTGTTCTTCGCCCTTTTCCCACAGGGCCAGACGTTGATGCACGCCGAAACGGTGTTGTTCATCAATAATCACCAGCGCCAGCCCATTGAATTTTACCTGCTGCTGGAAAATGGCATGCGTACCGATCACCATGGATACCTGACCGTTGGCAATGGCGTCCTGCTGCGCCTGTCGCGCTTTTCCCTTTTGTTTTCCGGCCAGCCAGCCAACTTCAGTTCCCAGTGGTTCAAACCACTGGCGAAAGTTGTACGCATGCTGCTCCGCCAGCAGTTCGGTAGGCGCCATGAGCGCCACCTGTTTGCCATTTGCGATAGCGCGTAGCGCCGCGAGCGCGGCAACCAGCGTTTTGCCTGACCCGACATCTCCTTGCACCAACCGCATCATAGGAAAACCGTTGGTCATGTCGGCTTCAATTTCGCCGACGACCCTTGCCTGCGCCGGTGTGGGTGAGAATGGCAGGCTGGCGAGCAAGCGCTGTTTAAGCTGGTCGTTGGCTGGCAACGATATTGCCCGGTAACGCTGAGCACCCGCACGAACCGCCAGCATGCTCAGGTTATGCGCCAACAGTTCTTCCATGATAAGCCTGAGCTGTGCCGGATGTTTACCCTGCTCAAGCTCGCTGAGTTGCATATCGGGCGGCGGGCGGTGCAGGATATGCAAGGCTTCCGGCAGACTGATGAGCGATCGGCTCAGTTCTTCTGGCAACAGCTCATCGATGTGATTGTCATCCAGCATAGCCAGCGCCTGATCGGTTAATTTGCGCAACGTTGCCTGGCGAACACCCTCCGTTGTGGGATAAACGGGTGTCAGGGATGGCTGTAATTCAACCTGAGTGTTATCCCCTTGCAGCCGGTACTCCGGGTGGATAATTTCAGCGCCAATTTTGCCGCGCTTGATTTCACCGTAGGCGGTGACGCGCTGGCCTGGAGCCAGACTGTTCTTCATTGCGGCGTTGAAATTGAAAAAGCGCATGATCAGCAGACCGCTGCCGTCACTGATTTGGCAGGTCAGCATGCGGCGACGCCCAAACGTAATGTCATTGCGCAGGACTTCGCCTTGCACGGTGGCGTACATACCCGGAAGGAGATCGCCGATAGTATAAAGGTGGGTACGGTCTTCGTAGCGCAGCGGCAGATGAAGCAACAAATCCTGGACGGTTTCCAGTCCGAGACGAGCAAGTTTTGCTGCCTGACTGGAACCCACGCCAGCTAGCGAGCTTAGCGGTTGGGTATGCAGCAGGCGGCCTTGCATCAGGACTCCGACGCTTGCATCGCCGTCCACCAGGTGGCGGCGGCAACGATTTGGCCGTGATTGCCGATATGAGGGCGGGGTAAGCTTTTACGTTTGGCCACGCGTGCCAATACCGGATAACCCCCTTCAAACAGCAGCCGCTGCTGCTCTTCCTCCTCCAGCGGGCTCTTGTCTCGTTGATACATGCCTGCTATCTGCCGCTGTCGCTGAGCTTCATATAAAATCAAGGCGGATGCGACAGAGACATTCAGCGATTGCACCATACCCGTCATGGGAATGATGATATCCCGGTCGGCCAGCTCAAGCGCTTGCGCCGTAATGCCGGTTTTTTCCTGTCCCAGCAGAATGCAGGTTGGACGCGTGTAATCAATGTCGCGGAAATCGACGGCCTGCTCGGACAAGTGTGTTGCCAGAACCTGCATGCCTGTCGATTTGAGGTGGCTGACGGCATCATGAATGGTGCGGTGCGTTTTGACCTCAACCCAGCTATTGCTGCCCGCGGCGGAAGAAACCAGCGTTTTCATACGGCTGGTAGGCCAGACGGCATGAACCTGATGAACCCCAACCGCATCGGCGGTGCGGATCACCGCGGAAATATTGTGCGGTTTATGGACCTGCTCCATGCAAACCGTCAGATCGGGCTGACGGCAGGTCAGCATCTCTCTTATACGTGCATAACGTTGAGGGGTCATAACAGTTAATTTCGGTTACGGTTAACTTTTATCACATCCGGCATTACGCGGATCTTACGCATAATATTGGCCAAATGAACGCGGTCGAGCGTGGTGAGACGGATAAACGCACTGTAAACGCGACCGTCTCTTTCTTCCGTATTGATACTTTGAATATTGGAATTCGCGGCGTTGATCGCCGCCGTCAGGTTAGCCAGCGCGCCCTGATGGTTAAACATGTCTACTTTAATTTCGGCGATAAATTCTTGCTCGGTCACTTTATCCCATTCAACCGCCATGAACTTCTCGAGTTCTTTCTGGTAGCCTCGGATGTTACGACAGGATTCATGGTGGATGACCAGCCCTTTACCAGGACTGACGTGGGCAATAATCGGATCTCCCGGGATAGGACGACAGCATTTCGCGAAGGAAATCATCACGCCATCCGCGCCCTTAATGGGCAATTTGCGCAGCCCGGTATTGCCCAACTGGGATTGCTCGTTGAGCAGGTTTTTCGCCACCACCACACTCATGGCATTACCCATGCCGATCTCCGCCATCAAATCGTCCAGCGTCGCGAGCTTCATTCTCTCCAGCTCAAGCTGAATGTTTTTTGCAGGAATATCCGACAGCTTACGACCGCTGCCCAGCGCGTGGTTCAGCAAACGCCGTCCCAGACTGACGGAATCATCGCGTTTGAGATTTTTCAGCATCTGCCTGATTTTGGCGCGCGCACGAGAGCTGACCACAAAGTTCAGCCAGGCGGCATTCGGTCTGGCGCCAGGTGCGGTAATGATTTCAACGGTTTGTCCGCTGGTCAACGATTGAGACAGCGGGTAAGGCTGCCGGTCCACTCTGGCTCCGACGCAGGCATGGCCGATATCGGTGTGTACGGCATAAGCGAAATCCACCGGCGTCGCGCCCGCGGGTAATTCCACAATCCGGCCTTCCGGCGTGAACACATACATTTCGTCTGGAAAGAGATCGGACTTAACGCTTTCAATAAACTCAAAGGAACTGCCCGCGCTTTGCTGTAATTCCAGCAGGCTTTGCATCCACCGTTGCGCGCGAACCTGCGCGGTGGTGCTGCTTTCGCCTTCCTTATAAGCCCAATGCGCGGCAACGCCCATTTCCGCCATCTGATCCATGTCATCGGTGCGGATTTGGACTTCCACCGGCACGCCATGCGGACCAATCAGCGAAGTATGCAGCGATTGATAACCGTTGGCTTTAGGGATGGCAATGTAGTCTTTTACTCGTCCGGGACGCGGTTTATACAGGCTGTGTACCTGGCCCAACACGCGATAGCAGGTATCTACTTCTTTAACGATCACCCGAAAGGCGTAAATATCCATAATCGAATGGAAACGCTGTTCTTTCAGGTGCATTTTGCAGTAGATCGAGTAAAGATGTTTTTCGCGACCGCTGACCCGGCAGGTCATTCCAGCTTCGGTTAAGCGCCCCTTAATTTCGGCGAGGATTTTCTGAATCATCTCTTTACGGTTACCGCGAGCAGCCTTGACGACCTCTTTAATTACGCGGTAACGGTTGGGGTAGAGCGCTTCAAAACCTAACTCTTCAAGTTCGGTTTTGAGATGGTGAATACCCAGCCGATGAGCCAGCGGACTGTATATTTCCAGCGTTTCGCGGGCAATACGGCGGCGCTTGTCCGATCGCAGCGAACCCAGCGTGCGCATGTTATGGGTACGGTCCGCCAGTTTGATCAGAATGACGCGGATATCCTGCACCATCGCCATGATCATTTTGCGAAAGTTTTCAGCTTGCGCTTCTTTCTTATCCCGAAATGTCAGTTTATCCAGTTTGGAAACGCCTTCCACCAACTCGGCAACGCTTTTACCAAAAAGCTGTTCCATGTCCTGGTAGGTGGCGGGCGTATCCTCTATTACATCATGCAATAGCGCGGCCATCAGCGTTTCATAGTCGAGACGCATCTCGGCCAGAATGCAGGCCACCGCTACCGGATGAGTGATATAGGGTTCGCCGCTGGAGCGAGTCTGTCCCTCGTGGGCATCACGCGCAACCAGATAAGCCTGCTGTAAACGTTTTATCTGGTCTTCCGGCAGATAACGTTGAATCAGCAGATTGAGGCTTTCAAAAAGGTACAAGGGCGACTCGTGGTCTAATTAACGGCGGCCTTCAGCAATTGCGGTGACCGCCTGAATTTCAGCGGCTTCCTGCTCCTGCTGCTCCTGACGGTCACGAACGTCCAGAATCTGGGCGTTGATCAGACCTTCTTCGATCTCGCGCAATGCGATTACGGTATACTTATCGTTTTCTTCCGGCACCAGCGGATCTTTTCCGCCGATCTGGATCTGACGGGCGCGGCGAGCAGCGACCAACACCAGGTCAAAACGGTTACCAATTTTCTCTACAGCGTCTTGAACAGTTACGCGTGCCATAATGTGCTACTCCACAGGAAATAAAATGACTGCGCATCATACTGAAAGAGGCGTCAGTCTGCCAATAGTTTGGTGATTAATGCATCATGTCGTACTTTTTGTCTGCCCAAAAGCAGACGCTCCGCGCGAATAATGGTTTTCAGATCGAGTAAAGCCAGATCAAAATCATCATTCACAATTAAGTAATCATACTCGCTGTAGTGCGTCATTTCAGCCACCGCCAGCGCCATACGACGAGCGATGACCTCTTCGCTATCCTGACCGCGGCCTCGCAGACGGCGCGCCAGTTCTTCTTTTGACGGAGGCAAAATGAAAATACTGCGCGCCTGCGGCATCTGGGTGCGGATTTGCTGAGCGCCCTGCCAGTCAATATCCAGGAACACATCCACGCCACTCGATAATATCTGTTCAATGGCCAACCGGGATGTTCCGTAGTAGTTGCCGAAAACTTCAGCATATTCCAGGAATTCGTTCTCCTGAATCATACGCTTGAATTCGTCAACAGAAACAAAGAAATAGTGTTCGCCGTGATTCTCTCCCGGCCTTTGGGCTCGAGTGGTATGTGAAATCGATACCTGCGTGTCATAAAGCGGCTGCGTTTTTAATAACGCCTGAATCAAACTGGATTTCCCGGCCCCACTGGGAGCGGAAACGATATACAACGTGCCTTGAGCCATAGTGAAATTTTGCTAATTGCGATTATTGGAATATACCCCGTCATCTTTCAGCCGACAGGCTTATAGTGACCAGCATGATGAAATATTTGGGTACAGATGCGACAGAATGCGCATTCCCATAGTATACACACCGTTATGCCATCAGTCGCGCTGCGATAAATATCGTCGCGGGATGTTTTTTCTTATGCCATCAAATGCTTTGTCTGCCAACGTCTTTAATTCAATTTGCGTATCGCGTTCCATCACTTTTTCCATAGGTTGCAAGCGATAAATCATCCTGCGAGACGCTTTGCATTTTTTCTTTTTCGCACTCGTTTTATCTCTGTCACTGCGTTTTACTGCAGCTCTTTCTCTGTTGGAGATGAACATAATGTGTCACGGGTTCAGGCGGTTACTCGTTCTGGCGTTGTCCGGGTTTACCTGTTGCGTCTCGATGGCGGCGCCTGTTTGCCCTGATTGGTCGTTGGCGCGAGCGGATAAAGAAATCGATACGTTACAAAAACAGTTGGAAAGCTGGGATGACGCTTACTACAGGCTGGGGAAGAGCCTGGTTGACGATGAGGTATATGACCAACTCAGGGAGCGGTTGAGCCATTGGCAGTTGTGTTTCCAGCCAGATGCCGAAGCCGCTCGTATCAAACTGCCCGATAGCGGCAAACAAGCCCATCCTGTGGCACATACCGGCTTGAAAAAACTGTCTGACCACAGGCAACTGGCGCAGTGGATACAGCAGCGTAGGGATGTCTGGGTTCAGCCTAAAATAGACGGTGTGGCGGTAACGCTGATTTATCAGCAGGGAAAACTGATATCCGCCATCAGCCGGGGAAATGGTCGGCAAGGTGAGGACTGGACAGCCCAAGTACGGGATATTCCGGCGATCCCCCAAACACTGGAAAGCGCCCCGGCGGCACTAGTGTTGCAAGGAGAGCTGTTTCTTAACGTGACCGATCATCGGCAGAAGCTGCAAGGCGGAATCAACGCCCGTGCGGTGGTTGCTGGAGAAATGCGTCGGCACCGGCCTTCTCCTCTACGCTCGCGCATCGGTGTTTTTATCTGGGAATGGCCGGATGGCCCGGTAACGTTGCCTGAACGCCTGGAGGCATTACGCGCCATGGGGTTTGGCATGACAGCTGACTACACCCATCGCATTTCCTCGTTCGAGGAGGCTGAAAAATGGCGGGATATCTGGTATCGCACCCCTCTGCCTTTCGTAACGGATGGCGTGGTGATACGGCAGAATAAGGAACCGGAGGGGCGTCATTGGCGCGATAGGCCAGCCGATTGGGCCATAGCCTGGAAATATCCGCTGGTGCAGCGGGTGGCTGAAGTCAATGGTGTTGCATTCTCTGTTGGCCGGACAGGGAACATTTCTGTGGTGCTGAATATCCACCCATTGCAGTTGGATGACAAAATCGTTCGTCGGGTAAATGTGGGCTCGCTATCCCGCTGGAAGCAATGGGATGTACTGCCAGGCGATCAGGTCAAGATTGGTCTGGCCGGACACGGGAGCCCCCGGTTGGATAGCGTTGTCTGGCGAGTGGCGGAACGTCCGGCGGTCATTTTTCCGAAAGCAGGCGACTTTCACATTTTCAGTTGTTTTCAGTACAGCCTGGGTTGCCGGCAGCAAATGGTCGCCCGGTTGACCTGGCTAAGCGGAGAGCACGGGTTGAATATTAGCGGTATCGGCGAAGGCATATGGCAGCGTTTGGTTAGAAAAGGCATGCTGAATGATGTTTTATCCTGGCTAACGCTGACATCAGAACAATTGAAGTCGGTGGCTGACGTGGGGGACAAGCGGGGAGACAATATCTATGAACGTATGCAAACGGCCCGGCGGCAACCGCTGTCTCGTTGGCTATTGGCGCTGGGTATCCCGGTGCCAAAGTTAGCCAGAGAAGCGTTGGAAAATACTAACTGGTTACAGTTACAACAGCGTACCACATCGCAATGGCGGCAATTTCCCGGCATCGGCCCCAAACGGGCTGAAGAGATCATGGCTTTTTTACAGCATCCGATTATTGTTGAGTTTATTGCCCGGCTGGGCGGTGAAGGGATTAAAATATAATGTGTGGAGAGGAACGGATAAGGGCTGTGGCATGTGGCGGAATGGACATCAATGCTTTGATGTCAGACGCCTGGCGTCCGGGATCTCGAAAAATGCAGCGCAGAGTCACTCTCCTTTCTGGCGTCTGTAAATGGATATTAATTCTGATAAACACTTATTATCGTTTATTATCTGGTAGTCTCTGTTTCTACATAATGTTATTTTATGTAAAGAAAAAATCCCTCTTATTCGATGTTTGAACTCCGGCATAGCGCCGTTGTCGTATAGCTTCAGATAATAAGATCAGTTTTGCTGGAGCATTTGTTGCAATGAAGTTTGTTCATTCTTTATCACACCAGAAGTTGTCATTTGTACTGGCAATTTATGTCGGTCTTTTCCTCAACCTTTCCGTTTTTTATCGGCGGTTTGATGTTTTATCCATTCCCGCAGGCAAAACGCTTCCAATGTTTATTCCTGCGCTGATAGAGCTGACGGCCTGTATATTGTTCACCTTTTTCCTGATGCGCATCATTTCACTCGGAGGTCGCCACTTTTATCGCGTGGTTGCATCATTGCTGGTTCTGATTTCTGTTGCTGCCAGTTATTACATGACGTTTTTCAACGTTGTTATTGGCTACGGAATTATCGCGGCAGTCATGACAACCGATATTGACCTCTCTAAAGAAGTGGTTGGCTTACACTTTGTGCTGTGGATGATCGCGGTGAGCGCATTGCCGCTGTTTCTGATTTGGAAAAATACGTTACGCCATACGCTGATTGAGCAATTGGCTTCGCCGGGGAAGCGCCTGGTGCCCTTGGCGGTGTTATTGGTGGTGGTGGCGCTTGTCTGGTTGCCAATTCGTTATATGGATAAAGTCCAATCAGTGTCTGAAAAGCTCGCCAATGTCGATCTCCCCAGTTACGGCGGCGTCGTTGCGCACTCTTACCTCCCCTCCAACTGGCTGTCTGCACTGGGCTTGTTTGCCTATACCAAATATGACGAAAGTCAGGACTCTTCAAATCTTTTCGATCCGGGTAAGGCGTTCACTTACATTCCGCCCAAAGGAATTGAGGATACCTACGTGGTTTTCATCATTGGTGAAACAACCCGCTGGGACCATATGGGATTACTGGGATACGAACGAAATACGACACCGAAGTTGTCCAAAGAGCGGAATCTGGTTGCTTTCCGCGGTCAATCTTGTGATACCTCAACCAAGCTATCCATGCGCTGTATGTTCGTGCGCGAGGGGGGGACAGAAGATAACCCGCAGCGAACCTTGAAAGAGCAAAACATTTTCGCTGTGATGAAAGAACTAGGATTCACCTCTGAGCTTTTCGCGATGCAAAGCGAAGTGTGGTTCTACAATAGCATTGAGGCGGATAATTACTCTTTCCGGGAAATGATCGCGTCTGAAAAGCAAAACGATGGCAAGTCAGTGGATGATATGTTGCTGGTGGATGAGGTAAAGGATTCTTTAGCCCGTTACCCCACCGGCAAGCATCTGATCGTATTGCATACCAAGGGTTCACACTATCTTTATTCCATGCGCTATCCCCGCAGCTATGCCCGTTATCAGCCGGAGTGTATGGGGGTAGACGCCTCTTGCTCTCGCGAACAGCTTATCAACGCGTTTGATAATAGCGTGCTGTATACCGATAGCTTTATCCAGCGGGTCATCGATCAGGTCAGGGATAAAAAAGCGCTGGTGTTCTATGCTTCCGACCACGGTGAATCCGTTGACGATAACCAGCATCTGCATGGTACGCCGCGTGACATGGCGCCGCCGGAACAATTTCGTTCTCCCATGATGGTATGGGCATCGGATAAGTTTCTGGCTGAACCCAACAACATGAATGCGTTTGATCAGCTAAAGGCTCAGCAGCGGGTTGGTAAAATCCATCGCCATGAAGAGCTGTTTGATACCATTTTGGGATGTCTGGGATATACCTCGCCTGACGGGGGGATCAATCCGAAAAACAACTGGTGCAACAAGCCATCCAGATGATGTAAATACCCGGCAGGGATGCCGGATTAAGGCCGATAGATGGCAGTTTGGATACTTTGCAAACAGGCGTAATCCTTTTTCTAAAAAGGGATTGACGCCTCAATAGGGTAGCAGTAATATGCGCCCGCATTCGGTGAGTGGCGCAGCCTGGTAGCGCACTTCGTTCGGGACGAAGGGGTCGGAGGTTCGAATCCTCTCTCACCGACCATTTTTTCTTCCGCTTTATTTCTTCTTGAATGCTACCCGATTTTCTCCCACTTTCCCGCTGGTTAAAACCTGGGTGTCAGATACCAATTAAAATAATTTAAAAATACGCCTGCTTTGAACGTGAAGCATAACCCATTTTATTTGATCGTCCTTAAATACCATTTAGTGCGTGAAAGAGACGGCATATTATCAATACGTAAGTCATGACACTTATCAGGTTAAATATCATTCGCTCACGGCTGGCCGTCTTATCGTTTTAACGATATTGTCAGCATTTATGGGCTATTGATATTGGTTATTAAGGCACGAAAATTCATGACAACCGCGTTGAGATTTTTAGTGTTGGCGTAGGCCCTCGTTACTGATTTTCTCCTGCTAGTTTAATCGGCAGAACCCCCTCTGCCGGTTATTCACGTTTCTCTCTATTGTCGTTACTCACCATCAGCGCTGTTTTGTATTGTTAAGTCAGCTATCGGTTTATTGCTATTGTAATGAAGCCAGATGAGTAAAGACGCGTTGTCCATTGGTTTGGCATACAGAAAACCCTGTATGCAAATAACACCGCGCTGCCTTAGATAAGCCAACTGTTGTGTGGTTTCTACACCTTCCGCGACCATTTTAAGATTCATGCGATGACTCAAATTGATGATGGCGTCGAGTATCGGAGCTTCCTCGTCTAATGAGGAGATTGCACTCACAAACCCGCGATCGATTTTTAGATAGTCCAGCGGGAAATTTTGCAGATAGGAAAGGGAGCAATGGCCTGTACCGAAGTCATCAATCGCTATAATGAATCCGTCCGATCGTAATTGATGGAGCCGCTGGATAACGTCGGGGCCGTTGCTGATAAGGCTACGCTCTGTCAACTCCAGCGTGATGCTAATTTGATGGACGGAAATCTTTTTTTTGAAGGCGCGTACGTCTGAAATGAAATCGGGGTGCTGTATGTGCTCTGCTGCGACATTCAGGCTCAGATGGAAGCCGGGTTTGACTTGCCAACTATTAATGTCTTCCGCCACCAGCTTAAATAAGTGCCGGGTGATGGGAATGATCATCCCTTCCGTTTCGGCGGCTGCAATAAAAATGTCCGGTTTTATCCATTGGCCGTTATTACGCCGCCAGCGCATGAGCGCTTCCACACCGTTGCAGGATTGCGTCGTTACATTATAGAGCGGCTGATAATAGACGGAAAATTCGTCTCTTACGATCCCTTTTCTCATTTCGTCGCGGAACAGGAGTTTCCGTTTTTGCCGGTACCATATAGTGACGACGAAAAACAGCGACAGAATGAGGGACATGGGTAAAAAGGTGAAAAATATCTGCTTCCAGGCGCGAATGGATTCGGCAGCCGGGGCCACGGCCCGGATGGTAATAGGAAACCGATCTGATTTGAGTCCAATTTCGGAGGTGGGAAACGGACCTGATTCAGATTTGATGGTTGGGCCAACCTGAATCGGATAGCCGTTTTCTAACCTCAATGAGAGTTGATAGCCCCGCGCATGGGCTACCGCATCCATCACATCACTCAGGTATTGCGCCTCAACCATAGCATAAGCGCCATAACCATTAGGTTGCATATGGACGAATATCAGCGCCGGCCTGCTTGTAACGTTTTTTGAAACGGCAATCGACAGACTCCATTTTTCAGGAAGGGGAGAGGGTAACGGTTGTTGAATGACGTCGGTAAGCGAAGTCTGTGCATTGCCGAAAGTTGATGAACAATAGACTTCTGAATGATCGATAACGCCGATAGCGCGGAAATAGGAGAAAACGGAACCCAGACGCTGTAACTCGGCATGGATGTTGTCGCAAGACCGTCCACGAAAGTTCTGAAGATGGCCGACCATCTCCCAAGCCTGTTGCGAAATATTTTCTACATGATGCAAAGCGATGCGTGCGATGGATTCGAGGTCGCGTTTGACCATCACGCGAGATTCGACATAGGTAAACAGCAATCCGAGCAATAAAGGTAATACCCCGGCTATCAATAATGGCAATCCATTATAATGATGTTCGCCCACTTTTAATTTCATCCGCATCTCCTTATTAGGCGGCTCCATGTCTTTAGCAGGATACGTGAGTCGTTTGTGGTAGTAAGCTCATCGATGCGATAAAAAATATTACGTATTCTTAATGTGTCAGCGATCTGAATTCAATGCTATTTTCTCTAAACTTTTCTCTAAATGGCCTTTTTTTCCGCATAGAGGGTCAGACCTGCTTAATAAATAGCCTTTTCCTTCAGTTGCGCGATTCGGGCAGCGCCTGCGCGCAGGCCCAAGCTGAACTCCACGCCCATTGAAAATTGTAGCCGCCGAGCCAGCCGGTGACGTCAACCACCTCGCCAATGAAATAGAGCCCCGGCACCTTGTTGGCTTCCATCGTTTTGGAGGAGAGCTCTCGGGTATCTACCCCGCCCTGCGTGACTTCGGCCGTGCGATAGCCCTCCGTACCGTTGGGCTGTATCCGCCACTGCTGGATGTTGGTTTCAATTTGCTGTTGCTGGGTAGGGGTCAACTGTTTCAGCGTGATATCCGGCAACTGCCCCAGCGTTTGCAGGCATTCCACCAGACGTTTGGGGAGCCACTGAGCCAACGTGTTCTTCAGGCTTTGATTGGGGTGGGACAGACGTTCATCATTGATCAACGCGGATAAATTGTGATTAGGCAGTAAATTAAGGGTGACGAACTCACCGGGTTGCCAATAGCTGGATAATTGTAATACCGCCGGGCCGGAGAGACCGCGATGCGTAAACAGAATGTTTTCCCGGAAGGCGACGCCAATTTCCGCGGCGATCTGGGCGGGCAAAGAGATGCCTGATAATGTCTGCAAATGTTCCAGCAAGGGTTTATGCAGCGTAAATGGCACCAGCGCGGCACGGGTCGGCAAAACGTTCAGCCCGAATTTCTGCGCCAACTGGTAGCCGAATGGCGTCGCGCCCAGCCCCGGCATGGACAGACCGCCGCTGGCAATCACCAATGAGACGCAATGCAGTGTGACGCCGCCGTCCAATTGCAAAATGAAGGTCTTGTCCACTTTCTCCACTGAGATCACTTCGCTGCGCAGCCGTATGGTCACGCTGGCCTCCTCGCATTCAGTCGTCAGCATATCGACGATCTGCTGGGCGGAATCATCACAAAAGAGCTGACCGAGGGTTTTTTCGTGGTAGGCGATTTGGTAGCGGTTCACCAGACTGATGAAGTCCCATTGGGTGTATCGCGCCAGCGCAGATTTGCAGAAATGCGGGTTTTGCGACAAATAGGCTGCGGGCTCGGTATTTAGATTGGTAAAGTTGCAGCGGCCTCCACCGGACATCAATATTTTGCGACCGGCCTTTTTACCCTTGTCGAGCAGCAGCACGCGCAGCCCTCGCCGTCCCGCCTGCGCCGCGCAGAACAATCCCGCCGCGCCTGCGCCAATAATGACAACGTCAAACTGTTCCACGATGCTTTCTCCGGTTAGGGCGTGATATACCCGTTTTGCTGGCAGGTCGCCAGGGCGGAACATTGTCGTGCCCGACTTTGCAGGATGCCAGCGTAACAATTTGCGTGTTTGAGAAAAAAAATGCAATGAGTTGATTTTTATTAATTAAATGTTTTTTCCATTATAAATCACTATATGCGGTGTCAAAAAAAAATTCATATTTCCCTTTTCCCCACCCTGCTTGTCGCAGATAATGCGCCGCGTTCATGACCAATAATGGCCTAACGCTTATGCTGCATTTATTTGCCGGACTGGATTATTACACCGGCCTGATGTTGATTCTGGCTTTGCTGTTTGTACTGTTTTATGAAGCTATCAACGGCTTCCACGATACAGCAAATGCCGTCGCTACCGTTATCTACACCCGCGCCATGCGAGCGCAGTTCGCCGTTGTCATGGCGGGTCTCTTTAATTTTTTAGGGGTGCTGCTGGGCGGTTTGAGCGTTGCTTACGCGATTGTCCACCTGCTGCCGACCGATTTATTACTGAATGTCAGTTCCGCCCATGGTTTGGCGATGGTGTTTTCCATGCTGCTGGCGGCGATAATCTGGAATCTCGGAACCTGGTATTTGGGTATTCCGGCTTCCAGTTCACATACCTTGATCGGCGCCATCATCGGTATCGGTTTAACTAACGCGCTATTGACGGATACGTCGGTGGTAGATGCCCTCAATCTGCCTAAAATGATCACTATTTTCCTGTCACTCATCCTGTCACCGATTGCGGGCCTGATTATCGCAGGGCTGATGGTCTTTTTATTGCGCCGTTTCTGGAACAACAGCAAAAAACGTAAACGCGTTCACCTGACGCCTGTGGATCGTGAGAAACAGGACGGTAAGCGCAAGCCACCTTTCTGGACCCGCACCGCGCTGATTCTGTCCGCCATCGGGGTCAGTTTTTCCCACGGTGCGAATGACGGTCAGAAGGGTATTGGCCTGATTATGCTGGTGCTGATCGGGGTGGCGCCGGCCGGATTTATCGTCAATATGAGTGCGTCCGGCTACGACATCAGCCGTACTCGTGACGCGGTAGTGAATCTTCAGGAATATTCTCAGCAGCATGGCGCCGCCCTGAAGCAGGTTATTGACCTCTCGCCACCGCTGATCCCTGCGCCGGAAAAGACCATTTCCGCCAACAGACAAACTGAATTTCATTGCGATGGCGCACGCGTCATGCTTGCGATTGATCATGCCCTGGCACTGTTAAACAACCTGAAAAGTTACGATCAACTCGATGCGGAAGACCGTAGCCAGGTGCGTCGTCTGCTGATGTGCATTTCCGATTCCCTGGATCGGATTATCGCGTTGTCGGAAACCCCGGCGGAGGATAAACGCTATCTGAGCAATCTGCGTAAAGATCTGTTGCAAACTATTGAATACGCGCCGATTTGGATCATCATTGCGGTAGCTCTGGCGCTTTCGCTCGGTACGATGGTGGGTTGGAAACGTGTCGCCACCACGATTGGCGAGAAGATTGGCAAGAACGGCATGACTTATGCGCAGGGCGTTTCCGCACAGGTTACCGCGGCGCTGTCGATTGGTGTGGCGAGCTACACCGGGATGCCGGTGTCGACCACTCACGTCTTGTCATCGGCGGTTGCCGGAACCATGATTGTCGACGGCGGCGGGGTTCAGAGTAAAACGGTGAAAAACATTCTGTTGGCCTGGGTGCTGACGTTGCCCGTCTCGCTAATGCTGTCCGGCACGTTGTATTGGCTGGCGTTAAAGTTGATCTAGCGCCCAAAAAAGCGTCACGCATAAAAAAGGCGATTCGGTAAGGGATCGCCTTTTTGCGCGTTGAACAATTCATTGTTTCATGACCAAATTGGCTTTATTACCAAATAGATTTAATTAACAAATCAGGTTTCAGTACCAAATCAGCATCGCGATTAAACTGATAACCACCAATCCACATAGCGCCGTCGTCAGCAGGAACTGTCCCCGAACCCTTTCACAGCGGCGTATGAATTCAGGATCGTGATGTTCAAGATAACGTTGAGCGTAGATATAGCGTACCAGCCTGATTTGCTTGCTTGGCTGTCCGTGTGATGTGAAAAAACCACCCCCATCGACGTATTGGTAAAGCAGCGGGTCGCAGTCACGCAGCACCAGCAGCAGTACGCGTAGTGAAGAATAATATCGCGCCATATTGATGATACAGACAACACATAAAGCCCAGAAAAGCGCAAATGTACTGATCATGCTTCCCTCCCGGTAGGTGTCATTCGTCAGATGCCATCGCTTTGCCTGTCTGCCGGCACTGCATCTGCGAATACTTATGCCACACGTTTTCACGCGATTTTATTGTGTCCCTGGTTAGCCGACGGCTCTGACGGCTAGCCTCATTGCCATTTTTCACCTGTCGAAGATGGCGGAATCAATTTGCCGTCTTCCTGGACATTGTAGAAGAGGAACGCCTTTTTTTGCTATACCCGCAGGCACAATCGCGCTATCTGGCGATTTTCTCTGGCGTAATACCCTTTTTGAAAGGAGAACCTGTACGATTTAATGATAAAAATAAGCGATTTCTACTACACTTATAAGGAATATTAAGAGGTTTTAAGGTGTTGCTGCTCACTCTGCGCCATCTGAAGTTCGCTAAAATGCGGCGTTGTGATCTGCTAAACATACCGGTAAGACGGCCCGATGTTATCCTTTTAATCAGCTGATAAGCATCAAATTGGCAGAAGAAATATCTACTAACCATTAATTAGTCTTTACGGAAGGAGTCTTATTATGGCTTACAAACATATCCTTATTGCTGTTGATCTTTCTCCAGAAAGTAAAGTGTTAGTGGAGAAAGCGGTTTCAATGGCAAAACCGTATAACGCAAAGGTTTCTTTAATTCATGTCGATGTGAATTACTCCGATCTTTATACCGGGCTGATTGATGTCAATTTGGGCGATATGCAGCAACGAATTTCCGAAGAAACCCAGAATGCGTTGACCGAGCTGTCTCAGAATGCGGGGTATCCTATTGCCGAGACGCTAAGCGGCAGCGGCGATTTGGGGCAGGTACTGGTGGATGCGATCAAAAAATACGATGTTGATTTGGTTCTCTGTGGTCACCATCAGGATTTCTGGAGCAAACTGATGTCGTCCGCGCGTCAGCTGATTAACACCATTCACATCGATATGCTGATCGTTCCGCTACGCGACGAGGAGGAGGACTAGAAAGCACCTGATTTTGTCATCATTGTCATAGGGGTAACCCATCTCGCGACAGCGGCAGATAAAAATCAAAGCGGTGGCTTTTAGTTTCGAGCATGGATTGTGCCGGTACGCCCGCCAGCGGCGGGGCGTAATCCGGCCGTTTCACTACCACGCGTTTCTTTGCCAGCGTTCTCGCCGGCGCCAGTAAAGCATCGGCATCATCGTCGGCGCCCACCAGTGACTGAAAAACCCGCATCTCTTTTTTCACCAGCGCGCTTTTTCGCCGATGGGGAAACATCGGGTCGAGATAGACCACATCGGGCGCGGGCGCAATATCCCGGAGCGCCGTCAGACTTGAGGCGTGCAGCAGCGTGAGACGCTCTCGCAGCCACGGGCCGATTTCCGTATCCTGATAGCCGCGTTGCAATCCATCATCCAGCAGCGCCGCCACGACGGGGTGACGCTCCAGCATCCGGACGTGGCAGCCAAGCGACGCCAGCACAAAAGCATCACGCCCTAATCCCGCGGTGGCGTCCACCACATCGGGCAGATAATCCTTTTTGATGCCCACCGCTTTGGCGACGGCCTCGCCGCGTCCGCCGCCGAAACGACGCCGGTGCGCCATCGGTCCGGCAACGAAATCGACGTAGATGGCGCCGAGCCTGGGTTCATCCTGCTTACGCAGTTCCAACCGCTGCGGCGTCAGCACCAGCGTTACGGCGGCGCAGGGATCGGAAACCAATCCCCAACGCCCGGCCAGCAGGGACAAGGCGCCAGCGTCAGCGCCGTCTTCTGCCCTCAGGCAAATATTCATCCTTTAATGCCATAATGATGCAGCATGGCATCCAGTTCGGGTTCACGGCCCCGGAAGCGTTTGAAGAGTTCCATCGGCGCTTCGGAACCGCCGCGGGACAGGATGTTATCCAGGAACGACTGACCGGTTTCGCGATTGAAAATGCCTTCTTCTTTAAAACGGGAATAGGCATCGGCCGCCAACACGTCGGCCCACAGATAACTGTAGTAGCCTGCGGCGTAACCGCCCGCGAAAATATGGCTGAACGCGTGCGGGAAACGGCCCCAGGCTGGACTTGGCACCACGGCGACCTGCGCTTTGATTTCAGCCAGCGTTGGCAGGATCTGTGCGCCTTTGGCGGGATCAAACTCAGCATGCAGACGGAAATCAAACAGGCCGAACTCTAATTGACGCAGAATGAACAGCGCTGCCTGATAGTTTTTCGCCGCCAGCATTTTCTCCAGCAGCGCTTGCGGCAGTGGCTCGCCTGTTTCGTAATGACCGGAGATAAAGGCCAGCGCTTGCGGCTCCCAGCACCAGTTTTCCATGAACTGGCTTGGCAGTTCGACGGCATCCCACGGCACGCCGTCGATACCCGCTACCCCGGCGGTATCGATCTGAGTGAGCATGTGGTGCAGCCCGTGACCGAATTCATGAAACAGCGTGGTGACTTCGTTGTGGGTGAACAGCGCCGGTTTGCCGTTGACCGGACGGTTAAAGTTGCAGATCAGGTAGGCGACCGGCTTTTGCAGTTCGCCATTGCCTTTACGCAGGCGGCCTACGCAGTCCCCCATCCAGGCGCCGCCGCGTTTATGTTCGCGGGCATAGAGATCGAGATAGAAGCTGCCGCGCAGTTCGCCGCTTTCATCAAACAGATCGAAGAACCGAACATCCGGGTGCCACACATCCACGTCTTTGCGCTCTTTGGCCGTAATGCCGTAAATGCGCTTCACCACTTCAAACAGACCCGCCACCACACGGTGCTCCGGGAAGTATGGGCGGAGTTGCTCGTCACTGATGGCGTACAGGTGCTGTTTTTGCTGTTCGCTGTAATAGGTGATATCCCACGCCTGTAATTCATCCACACCGAAGTTTGCTTTTGCGAAGGCGCGTAACTGCGCCAGTTCCTCCTCGCCCTGAGGACGCGCGCGTTTTGCCAGATCGGTCAGGAAGTCGATAACCTGCTGCGGGGTTTCCGCCATTTTTGTGGCCAGCGACTGGTGCGCATAGCTGTCAAAACCGAGCAGTTGCGCCAGCTCGTGGCGCAGCGCCAGTTTTTCCGCCATGATTGCGCTGTTATCCCATTTCCCGGCGTGCGGCCCCTGATCGGAGGCGCGGGTCGCATAGGCGCGATACATTTCCTCACGCAGCGCCTGATTGGAACAATAGGTCATGACCGGCAGGTAGCTGGGGATATCCAGCGTCAGCAGCCAGCCTTCCTGTTCTTTTGATTCCGCCAGCGCTTTGGCGGCCGCCAAAGCGCTTTCCGGCATACCATCCAGCTCGGTGATATCCGTGACCAGTTTGCTCCAGCCCATGGTGGCGTCCAGCACGTTATTGCTGTACTGCGACCCCAGCTCTGACAGACGGGCGGCGATTTCACCATAGCGCTTTTGCTTTTCCGGCGGCAGACCGATACCGGACAACTCAAAATCGCGCAGCGCGTTGTCGACGGATTTCTTTTGTGCGACGCTCAGCGCGTGGTAATGCTCGCCGTCCCGCAGGCTGCGATAGGCCTGATAAAGTCCGGCGTGCTGGCCCATCCAGGTGCTGTGTTCGGACAGTAGCGGCAGGCACTGCTCGTAAGCGGTGCGTAATTCCGCGCTATTTTTAACCGAGTTCAAATGGCTGACCGGCGAAAAAACCCGGCTAAGGCGATCGTTGCTGTCTGCCAGCGGTTGGCAAAGGTTATCCCAGGTGAACGCACCTGACTGGGCTACAACGCGTTCTACCGTCTGACGGCACTCCTCCAGCGCGGTTTTTACCGCCGGAACGATATCTTCGATTTTCATGCTGGAAAAGGGGGGCAGCGTGAATGGGGTCAATAATGGGTTCGTCATGGCGCAGTCCTGATGATTGTAGGTTGTTTTGATGCCGTTCTTGACCGACAAGGCGGATGTAACTTGCGGATTAATCACTAAGATGAGGTCAAGTAAAGCGAAAATCAATGGTTGAAACGGCGGATGGAACGGGATCGCGTGGGATTGTTGCGGCATTTTCGGTGTCAGGCGGTTTATACTGTTGTCATACCATCTTTGTCCTGTCTGGCCGCGCCTCAATGACACGGCGTGCGCGCAGCGGGAGCAGCATCCAGGTTAAATCATCATAATCAACTGATTTACCTTGTTAATATCAAGCCATCGGAAAGCAATAATCACTATGCTAAGTTACCGCCACAGCTTCCACGCCGGCAATCATGCCGACGTGCTGAAACACACCGTTCAGAGCCTGATCATCACCGCACTGAAAGAGAAAGAAAAACCCTTGCTGTATCTGGACACTCACGCGGGAGCCGGGCGTTATCAGCTCAGCGGAGAACATGCCGGGCGGACAGGGGAGTTTCTGGAGGGGATCGCCAGGATCTGGCAGCGCGACGATATTCCGGCTGAACTCGAACCCTATATGCAGGCGGTGCGGACCTATAATCACCACGGACAACTGCGTTATTATCCCGGTTCGCCGCTGATCGCCCGTCAGTTGCTGCGCGAACAGGACAAAATTCACCTGACGGAACTGCACCCCAGCGATTTCCCGCTGTTACGCAATGAATTCCAGAAAGACGCCCGTTCCAAAGTGCTGCGCGCAGATGGCTACCAACAGTTGAAATCGCAATTGCCGCCGCTTTCCCGCCGTGGTTTTGTGCTGATCGATCCGCCTTATGAACTGAAAACCGACTATCAGGCGGTGGTGAAAGGCATTCAAGAAGGGCATAAACGTTTCGCCACGGGCGTGTTTGCGCTGTGGTATCCGGTGGTGCTGCGTCAGCAAATCAAACGCTTGCTAAAAGAGCTGGAAGCCACCGGGATCCGCAATATTCTGCAACTTGAACTGGCCATACTGCCGGATAGCGATCGCCATGGTATGACCGCCTCCGGGATGATTGTGATCAATCCGCCGTGGAGACTGGCGGGGCAAATGCAAAGCGTACTGCCCTGGCTGCACAGCGTGCTGGTGCCGGGGGGAACAGGCCACACGCGGGTAGAGCAAATCGTCCCGGAATAAGCCGCGTTAGCCACCTCACCGCTAACCTTGCCGGTTTTCTCTATTGATACCATCGGCATAAATTTTGTGAGGCGCGGAGTTCTGGCGCTACACTCTAGGCGAAATTTACTCACTTAAGCATGGATACCCTGATGACCAAACACTATGACTACCTTGCTATCGGCGGCGGCAGCGGCGGCATCGCTTCGATTAATCGTGCGGCGATGTATGGGCAAAAATGTGCGTTGATCGAAGCCAAATATCTGGGCGGTACCTGCGTTAACGTTGGCTGTGTGCCGAAAAAAGTGATGTGGCATGCGGCGCAGATAGCCGAGGCGATCCATCAGTACGGGCCTGATTATGGATTCGATACCACGGTTAATCAGTTTAACTGGGAAACGCTGGTGAAAAACCGTAGCGCTTACATTGACCGTATCCACCAGTCCTACGAAAACGTGCTGGGTAAAAATAAGGTTGATGTCATTCAGGGTTTTGCTCGTTTTATCGACGCGCACACTGTGGATGTGAACGGTGAAAGAATCACCGCCGACCATATTTTGATTGCGACCGGCGGGCGACCGGCGCACCCGGAGATACCGGGCGTTGAGTATGGCATCGATTCCGATGGCTTCTTTGCGCTGGATGCGTTGCCGAAGCGCACCGCGGTGGTCGGCGCGGGCTATATCGCCGTCGAAATCGCCGGGGTATTGAACGCGCTGGGTTCGCAAACGCACCTGTTTGTGCGTAAACACGCGCCGTTGCGCAGCTTCGATCCGCTGATTGTCGATACGCTGGTGGATGTGATGAGCGCAGGAGGGCCGACGCTGCATACCGAATCCATGCCGAAAGCGGTGGTGAAAAATGCCGATGGCAGTCTGACGCTGCAACTGGAAAATGGGCGGGCACACACGGTCGACTGTCTGATTTGGGCGATTGGCCGTGAACCGGCGACGGATAAGCTGAATCTCAGCGTGACCGGGGTTGAGCGGGATGACAAAGGCTATATTCAGGTCGATAAATTCCAGAACACCAGCGTACCGGGTATTTATGCGGTGGGGGATAACACCGGCGCGGTGGAGTTAACGCCGGTAGCCGTCGCCGCGGGGCGTCGTTTGGCCGAGCGTCTGTTCAATAACAAACCGGATGAGCATCTGGATTACAGCAACATTCCGACCGTGGTATTCAGCCACCCGCCGATTGGCACCGTCGGGCTGACCGAGCCGCAGGCGCGTGAGCAGTACGGCGACGATCGGGTGAAAGTCTATACATCGGCTTTCGCAGCCATGTACAGCGCGGTTACCCGGCATCGCCAGCCGTGCCGCATGAAGCTGGTTTGCGTGGGCAACGACGAAAAGATCGTGGGCATTCACGGCATCGGTTTCGGGATGGACGAAATGCTGCAAGGTTTTGCGGTGGCGCTAAAAATGGGCGCGACCAAAAAAGACTTTGATAATACCGTCGCCATTCACCCAACGGCAGCGGAAGAGTTTGTGACTATGCGGTAATGATTTTTGGAGTCTTGGTTTCCCTAAAAAACACTCATTAGGAAACTTTTGATGGCGGTTATCACCCCCGCCGCCACGATCTTAGCCGCTTTCTTTGTTGCGGGCTTAGAGCGATAACCGGAGGTTTGATTCAATTTCCGCTATCAATGTCTCCGGTACATTCTCCGTGGCCGCCAGTTTTCGCCATTGCGAGACATGGTTGATGGTGTCATCAATCATGCTGTTGATCTTTTCCCGCGTAAAGAGCGGGCTAAGCCTCTCAAGTGAATAGAAATCTCCGCGGGAAAAGTTATCGCGTTTGCCATTAAGACTCATCCAATGGCTATTGACCCAATTGCTTTCGGGTTTGTAGCTGTAAGCGATATCGTAGGCCGGCGCCAGCGCCCATGTGTTTCCCTGCAAAAGAAACGCAAAGTTTTTAGCATGGTCGTCATGATTTCTGGCGACGATGTTAAATACCATGCGCTTAAACAATTGTTCTGCGGCGGTGGCAGGAAGGCGGAGTTGTCTGGCTACGCCAAAAAGTTCCGCGTAGGAAAAGGAACCCGGTTTCTTATAATTTACATGAGCAATCCCATTCAGGGTTTGCACATGAATTTTTTGATTGCCTGCCCGGTCGAATCGCTGGGTGATGAAATGGCGGCGATCGCCTTCGTTCAGCAGCTTACAGGGCATCATGTCTATACCGCAGGCTCTGGCCATCAGATGGTAAACGTACTCCATCGCGCCATAGCCGAGCGGATCGCCGAATGTTTCTTTATTTTTATTGTGTTCGCTTACGCCATCAAATTTCATGAGGTAATGCGTGAACCCTTTGGGAACATCAACCTGACCGGAACGGACCTGAGTAAAATCATCATTAAAGGCCAGGACCGCTTTGGGGCGTGCGCCGCCGGCGCTCATACCGACGGATAACAGCGTCATCATGGCTTCGCGATCGGCCTGACCCGTTTTATTTAATTCCACTGAGAAGTTTGCCCGGCTATCCAGAATTTCCTGAGCAATACTGACTAAGGAAGCAATCTCCACCTGTTGCGAGGCATTCAGGCTTCTCAGCCTGGTGGCAGGCGTGTATTCCAGCGCGCCCATCCCTCGCTTGCCGGTATACTGCAATCGTTGTAATGGCGTAATGTCGCCGGGTTGTTTACCTCTGCTAGCTACCCAGGCGTTGAGTACGGCATTGCCGAAATCATCCGGCAAGGAGTCGGCGATTAATCCCGGCAACCCTTTGAATGTTTCAAAATCAAGCTCGGGGAACGAATATATTCGTTTGCCCAACGGCATTTTAAGGGGAGAGAGTTCAATCCCTTGCCGGATAAATGACGCGCTGTATTCAAATGCGCCAGTACCGGTTTCCGTGTTAAAGCTGACGGCGCCTGCTTCGCTATTTTTGTAATTGACGTTGATAACCTCCATTACCATTCCTGTACGTCCCCATGACTTTTGCTCTCTTTGGGTTTTCTCTGCCCGGACGCTCTTTGCCGCTGCTTGCCTTGCAACCTGGCAAGCTGGATGGGGGAAATAGCCTGAGGAGGCAGAAAATTGTCTAACTGTTCAGTCAGATTAAGCACCTCCATGATAGCAACCAACGCGTCCAGTTGGACTTTACCCTTTTCCGCGTTGAGCACCGCCTTTCTCGATAAACCGGCGAGCGCCGCGACTTCTGTCTGGGTTAAGTTACTGTTCAGACGAGCTTGCTTTAACCGCTCGCCAAGCGCTTCCGCAATGGCTGCCGGTGATTGACTGGCAATGCTCATAATGTTCCTTTATCTGGATATAAATGCGAGTAACACGACGTTAGATTACAATAATAGTACATTATAGTGTGATGATTTGAAGTAATTTATAATGTCCTTTTTATGGAACATAAAGCTGTATTTTTGGAGTTAAAGTACAATTATCTGCACATTAAAATAAATTTTTATCCCTGATACTTCACTTTAATGTCAGGCGCGTTGATGCATATCACGGTGTCATCGTGAATCGAAACCCGTGAGCGTGCCGAGAACCGAGCTGGCGTTATCTGTTCTCCCCAAATTGCCTTGAACTGTGCGTATCCCCCGATTGATTTGAGTTGTACAGTAGTCGGCTATTGGCTGAGATGAAGAGATATTCCCGATGTCGGTAAAAGATGGGTTGCTAGCGCTGTGTGTGGTGGTCTTATGGGGCATAAATTTCGTGGTCATCAAAATTGGCCTGCATGATATGCCGCCTTTTTTGCTGGCCGGATTGCGCTTTTCACTGGTGGCGATACCAGCGATTTTTTTTATCCCCGCGCCTCGCGTTCCTTTTCGCTGGCTGCTGGCGTATGGCATGACCATCAGTTTTGGTCAGTTCGGTTTCCTATTTTTAGCGATCAAACTGGGTATGCCGGCGGGGATCGCCTCGCTGGTGTTGCAGGCCCAGGCATTCTTCACTCTGCTGCTGGGGGTGGCGTTACTGTCGGAAAAACTCCGGTGGGATCACGTCGTCGGTATTCTGGTCGCCGCGGCGGGCATCGTGGTGCTGGCGGAAGGACGCGCTGAAGGGCAAAGCACCGTCGCCATGACGATCACCACGCTGTTGCTCACGCTGGCGGGCGCACTGTCGTGGGCTTTCGGCAATATCAGCAATAAAATCATCATGAGTAACAATCGCGGCGTCAACATCATGTCGCTGGTGGTGTGGAGCGCGTTGATTCCCATTGCGCCGTTTTTCCTGTGCTCCTGGCTGTTTGAAGGCCAGGCTGCCATTGTCTCCAGTCTGGTGAATATTCAGCTTCCTACTATTCTGTCGCTTGTCTATCTGGCTTTTGTCGCCACCATCATCGGCTATGGCATCTGGGGAAGTCTGCTGGCGCGCTATGAAACCTGGCGCGTAGCGCCGCTGTCGTTGTTGGTGCCTGTCGTGGGGTTGATAAGCGCCGCCGTTTTCCTGAACGAAGCCTTATCACCGCTACAAATCGTCGGCGCATTGATGGTTATGTTGGGGCTGGCGATCAATGTGTTTGGCGCCCGTTTGTGGTCATTGCTACCCGTCCGGCAAGGGTAGCGGCGCATCATGATTTTGAATTAACGCGCGCGGGGCGCCTCGCGCGTTAAAATCCAGATAAAACCCAAGATCTCAGAGAGACGCATCAAAACTTATCGACCGTGACGGGCCCTGAGTACGGCGGCATGGGTTCGATATGCAATGCTGCCTGACCTGAGACATGAACTTTATTAACGTGTGCGGCGATCTCTTCGAGCGTGGCGAACCAGACGCCGCCGCGAGACTGCATGTACTCGATGAAACGCACGGTTTCATGCCAGCGCGCCAGTCTGCCGGTCACGAAGGGGTGCCACACCGCTACGATCAGCCCGCCGTATTCCCACATGGCATCGAATTCCGCTTTGTACACCGCAATGGCTTCCTGCGGCGAGCGGATCGGCATCACATAATCGATATCGCTCATATGAACGTACGGCGGCCAGTCGTCCATCGCCCAGTGCGTCGGCAGCTCAACCAAATGTCCGTGTTTGCCGCGCAATAAATAAGGAACGTCATCTCCCATTAGCGAGGCGTCATACTGAAACCCCTCTGCTATCAGTAAATCGGTGGTGGCGGGTGAAAAGTTGTATAGCGGGGCGCGAAAACCGCGCGGACGCTGGCCGGTATGCCGTTCAATGATCTCAATAGACTTGCGCAGCCAGAAAAGCTCCTCCTCTTCACTGAGTTCATTGACATGCTCATGGATATAGCCGTGGTGCCCAACCTCGTGTCCGTCCCTGACCATGGCGTCCACCGCGTCCGGGTAACGTTCGATGCACCATGCCGGTACAAAAAAGGTCTGTTTCAGTCCGAGTTCGCGGTAGGTTTGCAGAATGCGCGGAACGCCGATTTTCGGGCCGTATTGCAGCGTGGAAAGGGTGCTGACCCGCTTGTAGCTGTCGGCCGGGCGATGCAGATGAAGAAAACTGTCGGCATCCATATCGAAGGTGATCGCTACGGCACACCGTGCCCCGTTGGGCCACGGGATGGGGTTTTTTATCATACTCTGTTTTGTTGTCATATCATTTCATCGCCTGATAGTCGGTAAGGTATGCCGTGCGTTATTTACCGCCGCGCTGATAGTGTTCGCCAGCCGCGGCCGGCGGCCTGATCTTCCCGGCGAAGATGATCAGGGCGCCGATCGACGCCACATAGGGCAGGATCACGAACAGTTGGTAAGGTACGCCGGGATGACCGAATTGCAGCCTCAATTGCAAGGCGTCCGCCAGCCCGAATAGCAGGCAGGCCGCCAGCGCGCCGAGGGGATGCCAGCGCCCGAGGATCAGCGCGGCCAGTGCGATGAACCCTTTGCCGGCGCTCATATGTTCGGTGAAGATAAAAACCTGCGACAACACCAGATAACAACCGCCAAGACCGGCAATCATCCCGGAGCCCACCACGCTGATAAAGCGAATGCCGAAAACGGATAACCCCGCGCTATCCACTGCTCGCGGGTACTCTCCGGTGGCGCGCAGATTCAGACCACAGGTGGTGTGAAACAGTAACCACCACGCCAGCGGAATCAGACCGTACATCACGTAGACGAGCACGTCCTGGTTGAACAGCAGGTTGCCAATCCACGGCAGGGAGGAGAGTCCGGGGATCGCCAGCGCGGAAAAACCGCTCAGGCTGTCTGACGCATTTTGTCCACTGAACGCCATGCGTGAGAGAAAGGAGGTGAGACCGATGATAAACATGTTGATGGCAATGCCCGCCACCATCTGATTTATCGCCAGCCAGACCGTCATCACGGCCAGCAATAGCCCGGTCAGCGCTGCGGCGAGCAGTCCGACGGCTAGCCCGGCCCAGGCGCTATGGAAATAGAAACTGCCTAACGCGGCGCCGAAGGCGCCGCTGAGGAGGCTGCCTTCCAGCGCCAGATTAAAAACGCCGGCGCGTTCCGACCAAATGCCGCCTAATGCGGCGAAAATCAGCGGAATCGACAGGCGCAACCCTGTGGCGAACAGCGCGAGATAGGCTTCATCCATCACGGTTGACTCCGGGAAGAAAGCGTTGAAGGGAGGGCGTTATTGTCGTTGACGGCCTGCTGCTGCGATCTGAGCTTCCAGATAAGACCCGCGGCGACAAAGATAACGATCAGGCCGCGCAGTGCTTCAATCGCGGTGACGTCAAGCCCGATGGCGCGTTGCATGTATTGCGCGCCGGTGCTGAGTCCGGCGAGAAAAAAAGCGGACAGCATGGCAAGCAGCGGATTGAGACTCGCCATAAACGCTACCACGATCCCGTCATAGCCATAACCGGGACTGAAAAGGTGATACAGCCGGTATTTGACGCCGATCACTTCAATGGCGCCCGCCAGACCCGCTATCGCGCCGCCGGCGATCATGCTGCCGATAACGTGACGAGGGATCGACATACCGGCATATTGCGCCGCTTTCGGGCTTTTACCCACTGCCGCCAGGGCGAAGCCGACGGTGGTATAGCGTAAAACCCAAAAGATGATAGTGCTGAGTACCGCGGCGATGATGACCCCGATATGGGTATCGGTGTTCGGCAGGAAAATCGGCAGCCACAAATTTTCGCTGATTTCATTGGAATAGGGATAGGGAGCGCCTTCCTGCATCATCGGGCCGCCGGCAAAATAGCTGACAATATTGATGCCGACGTAATTCATCAGGAGCGTCACGATGACTTCATTAATGCCGCGGGCGGCGCGCAGATAACCGGGTATCGCCCCCCACAGCCCGCCGCCAATCATGCCCGCCAGAAGGCACAGCAGCAGATGCAACCCGGTCGGCAGCGCAGGCAGGTAAAGGGCGACGGCCGCCGCAGCCAGACCGCCGATATAAATTTGTCCCTCTCCCCCCACGTTCAGCAAGCCGCAACGCATCGGGATTATCACCGCCAGACCGGTCAGCAGCATCGGACACATCTTGATCAGCGTGTCCGCCAGACCGTAGTAATCAAAGAATGCGCCCCGAAACAGCGCGGCATAGGCTTCAAACGGGTTGTGCCCGGTCGCCAGAATTAACAACGAACCAAGCGCAAAGCTGGCGAATACGGCCCAAACCATGCGTAAACTGTGAAGCCAACGCAGCAGATTATTCATGATGGATTTCCTCGACGGCGTCGCTGGTCATCAGCTCGCCAATACGTTCTGTCGTCGCGTCTTTACGCATGAGTATGCCGGTGATCTGGCCTGCGCACATCACGCCGATGCGGTCGGAAATCGCCATGATTTCGTCCAGCTCAGTCGAAATATAGAGCACGGCTTTCCCTGCCGTCCGCTGTTCGCGCACCACGCGCTGCACCGCTTCAATGGCGCCCACATCCAGTCCTTTACAGGGCTGCATGACGACCAGCAGCACCGGGTCGGATTCCACTTCACGGGCAAAGATCAGCTTTTGCTGATTACCGCCTGACAGAAAACGCACCTTTTGATTAACCCGGTGCATACGGATGTCGTATTTCATGCACCAGTCGCGCGTGATCTCTTGGGTCGTCCGGGCATTGATCACGCCGTTGCGTGCGAAAGGGGCGCGCTGGTAGCCGCGCAGCATGGCGTTTTGCCACAGCGAAAAATCCAGGATCAGTCCTGTGCTGTGGCGATCTTCGGGGACATAGGCGATCCTGAACCGATGCCGCCTTTCGTCCGCGTCGTAGCCTTGCAGCGATTCACCCAGAATGCGGATATCACCGGCGGTCGGCGTACGTAAACCGGTGATGGCCTCGGCGAGTTCAGCCTGACCGTTGCCGTCGACGCCGGCGATACCCAGCACTTCACCGGCGCGAATCTGGAGAGACACGCCCTGTAATGCCTGAATACCGCGGTCGTTGTTGGCGCTGAGCGAGGAGACCTGCAACACTATCTCGCCGGTTGGCATCGGCGGTAGCTCAGGCGGTTTCACCAGATCGCGCCCCACCATCATCCGCGATACCGCCTGTGGCGTGGTATCCGCAATGTCCGCGTGTCCGACGACCTTACCCCGGCGCAATACGGTCACCCGATCGCAAACCAGGAACACTTCGTCCAGCTTATGGGTGATAAACAGCATGGTTTTTCCCATGCCGCGCAGTTTTTCCAGAATCTGTAAAAACGCGGCGATTTCATCCGGGCCGAGTACGCTGCTGGGTTCGTCGAGAATAAGCAAATCCACATTGCGATAGAGCGCCTTGAGGATTTCCACCCGTTGGCGCATCCCGCTGGACAATTGCCATATCGGTCGGTCTGGATCGATATTCAGACCGACCTGTTCGCTCAGTTCAATCAGTTTGCGGCGGTGTTCGGCAAGCCGCAGCCGCAGCCCGCCGGACAAGCCTAAAATGACGTTTTCGAGCACCGTCAGGTTATCCACTAGCATGAAGTGCTGATGGATCATGCCCAGACCGCTCTCCAGCGCCTGTTTGGGGGATGACACCCGCAGCGGTTTGTCCGCAAGACGTATTTGCCCGGAATCGGGCTGATACAGGCCGTACAGAATATTCATCAGCGTCGTTTTACCTGCGCCGTTTTCACCCAGCAGCGCATGGATACTGCCTTTACTCACGTTGAGCGAAACCGTATCCAGCGCGGTAAAATCACCAAACCGCTTACTCAGCCCTTCAATGCTCAGGTAATGCATTACGATTTCTCGGCCGCATTGCGCTGTTTGATTTCTTCAATTAATGCGGCGACGTCGGTTTTTGTCTGTTCTGAAACAGACTTGCCATAGCTGCCAAGACGAAACGCTTTGGGCGTTTCAAAGCCGTAGACGTAGGCTTTGCCGCCCAGTGGCCCGCTTTTGGCGTGAGTCAGAACGGTGAGCAATGCGCCGCGCATATCGAGGACGGCGGATTGCAACAGGTTATCCGGCCAGTCGCTCAAGGCGTCATAGTAAATGCCAAAACCTTGTTTGTTCTTCTCTCTCACCGCCTGCAAACTGCCCAGCACCGCATTATCCATCGTCGGGAACAGCGTATCCGCTTTCTGATCGATCAGGTTCAGCGCCGCTTCTTTACCTTTGGCAAGATCGTCCCAGTCGTTGGTCCAGGCGCTTAAAACCTGTCCGTCCGGGCGGGCGGCTTTAAAGCCTTCGATAAAGCCTTCGTTCAGATCGGTATAGGCTTTGATTTTCTGCGCGCCGATGAAACCGCCGACGCCTGTCTCTGAACTTTTGCCGCCGATAAACCCAATCACATACCCCATATCTTTCATGTCAAAAGCCAGCGTGGAAACATTGCCGCCGCTTTTCGTGCCGTTCACAATCAGGAATTGGGTATCGGCGTTGCGTTTGGCCACCCGATCGACCGCGTCCTGAAATTCGCCGCCATGACCGATAACAATATCGTAGCCGCGGCGGGCGTAATCAGCCAGCGCCCGCGCCTGATCGGGCTGCGGGACTTTCTCGCTGTAGGCCACCTCGATATCCAGCGCTTTTCCCGCCAGCATCACGCCTTCGTAGCCGGCCTGGTTGAATGAGTGATCGGTGATATTGCCCGCCATCACGATGGCGACTTTCAAGGTCGCGGCCTGAACGACGGTGGTGTAAGCGAACGCGATCACCACGGCGGCTGTTGCAGCCAGACGGGTCAGCGCACGAAAAGAACGGGGGTGAAACAAGGCAGCCATCTTCATTTTTCATTCTCCGGTTCAACTATATTAACTTTCTTTCAAGTATCTTGACTTTAATTAAAGCAAATTTCATGCCTGCTTTTTTGTCTAAGGGATTTGAACGGATAAAAACGGCTCAGGGTCGGTGTCTGTCGGTGCGGTGAACGGCGGGCCAGGGCTGGAACCGTCGGGATGAAAGCGGTGTCTGCCAGGCGGCGGACAAAAAAATAAGCGGGATAAAACGGTGTAACTCAGGCGTTCCGGCGTGTCGATCGGGTGAGGCGTTTGTACCGAAAGTGCGCAGGTTGGCAGAAGTTTGCACTAAAAGAGTTCATAAATCGATCATCGGGCGCCGCGGGTCTGTCACAGAAAAAGCGCCCGTCAAACCCGCGCCGCTGTTCACGAAGCCGATGTTAATAAAGCAGATGTTCATGAAACCGATGTTCACGAATAGGGGTCGCTTCAGAAAACGGAATTTAAAGTACGTTAAGCATCAAGCTGCTCATCAATTCATGATGCCAGCACTTTATAGACCGTCGAACGACCGATCTTCAGCTGCCTGGCAATCTCCATCGCACTGACACCCAGATCGGTCAGAAGTCATCTTCTGAGTCTGATTGAACTTCCCTGAGAAGTCTGCCAGCCTCTTTTGTATCAACGTTTACTCCGGCTCTAGCCATTAATGCTTTCATCACTGTGCTTTCTCCTTCAGAGGGGGCTGAATGTTTTGAACCAATGACATTATTAGAAGATATATCTTGTGGTGTTCTCAATGCGCTTCCATTTTTAAAGTCAGGATCCATTTCGAAATACACGCCTTCTGCAAAGGTACGAACAAGTGTTGGCTTCGTGAAATAATTGAAATTCTTTGCTGATTCTTTATCCCTCATTACATAATTAAAATTCTTCGCATTTCTGACAAAAGATTCTTGCATCATGACTTCTTGTGTGAGTCTTGCTGTCGCGCCATCACGTTTTTTGCTTATTTTAAAACCATGTTTACGAATAGATCTTTTGCTATTTTTCTCTGTGGCATGATAAACAACGTTCTCTTCATAAACGGTTCTTGCTATTTTTTCTCTGTGTTCTGCATCTATTAGTTTTGCGCCAGCAGATGAAGAGCTACCACCTGCGCCGCCATTAACGGACGCATGTTCAGGCAGCATCCATACAGGCTCTCCGCTATCGAGTTTTGTTCGCTTCAGAGTGGCGTAGGCCTCTCCTGTACTGTCTTTGACTTCAAAGCGTGAGTTATCGCCTTTCATGTAGTCGCCCACCACCCTGGCTTTTTCACCATACGCAGTGAAAAACGGGACGATGTACATAGCCCTTTGCCAAGCCGCCTTCGGGTCATGACGAGAGTTGGCAAGAATGCTGGATTCATCAGCACGACTCGGTAGTTTTTCACGTGCTTCACTAGCCGAAGCAATCGAGCCTTCATGGCCTAACGTCAGTAGTGAATTGCCTTGGCGGTCCTTCACATCGATAAAGCCGAGAGTATCTGGCGCCTGCTCATCTCGCTGAAAATGAACACTCGTAGCATCATAGCTGGGACGAGCCAGGTTGAACTGACCACCCAGGGCGTCCTGACGTATATCGTTCACTGCGTCCTGCCCACTCAATGCACTGAGCGCTGCGTTCAAAAGCTGTTGCTGGCTGGGGGTGAGTCGTGCTTTTTGCTGATTTAACCAGTTACCAGATAACCGTAAACCAGCCCCACACGTAAGGTGCGGCGCGACAGCAATGTCTTTTTTTTCAGGAAGTTTGAAAGCGTTTTCGCGCTGAGGATTCAGTGCTGAAGACGCTAGATTTGAAATAGGTGCGGGCATGACTCACTTGACTGTTGGAAATGTCAAATGAGTGGACCGTTTTGATCAAATCGTTCCCAAGTTAAGCACCTGCGGCCACTTTCTTAGAAAATTAAGCGGGCCGAAGCTGGCAGCTACGGCGCATCTGTCAAGTTAGCACCTTGCAATGCCAGTACTTTGTAAACCGTCGAGCGACCAATCCTCAGTTGTCTGGCTATCTCCATCGCACCGATCCCCTGATTGCGCAGTGCGAGAACGATGATCTTGTCCACCGTAGGCTTACGGCCAAACTTGACGCCCTTGGCCTTTGCTTCCATACGACCTTCGTTGGTGCGCTCCACTATTCGCAGGCGTTCGGCCTAAGCCACCGCTGATAGGATGGTCACCACCATTTTTCCCATGGTTCCCTCTGTGCTGATGCCATCATCCTAAAAGCGGATGGCCACGCCCATGCCATCGAACTCCTTAATGAGCTGGATCATGTCCGCGGTATCGCGACCCAGCCGGTCCAGTTTTTTTACCAAGACCACATCGCCTTCTTTGACCTTGAGCCGCAGGAGCTTGAGGCCTTCGCGGTTCAGTGGAACACGGTTTACCTGGAGCGGTCCGCAAACGCATTACGCGGACATGGCACCGATATCGATGAATCGCTGCTGCAGTACCTGTCGCCGCTGGGCTGGGAGCACATCAACCTGACTGGTGATTACCTGTGGCGCACACCGCCAAGGTTGGTGGAGGAAGATTCGGCCATTACGACGACTGAAATCAGCTTAACGTGCTTTAAAATCCGTTTTCTGAGGCGATCCCCAATAGCCCAATTGGAGCTTAGCGCTGGCCGCCATGATCACCGCGGCCGACGCTAAGGGATGCTGCGACTCCGTAAAGGCACATGCGCGCTAGAACGTAACCGGGGTGTTGACCCAAAGCACATGAGCGACCGTCTTGCCGATATTGCAATAGCCGTGAGGGATCTGGCTGGGAAAATAAAAGGAGTCGCCAGCGCTTAAACGGTGGGTTTCTTCCCCCAGATACAGCTCGATATCGCCCGTCAGCACAAAGCCCATTTCTTCACCCTGATGCTCAATCAGCCCGTCGCTGGCGACGCCAGGCTCGATAACATGGATATTGCCCTGCAACAACCCGCCTTTATGGTGATAGGTCAGGTTTTCCAGTTCGATGCCGCCTTGTTTATTACGCTGCAAAAACCGTTTCCGCCGCCGCTGCTCCGGTTTAAGCACCGGCGATTCCGTCACCCAGTTTTCGGCCATCAGGTCGGAAATATTGGTTTCCAACGCGCGGGCTAAACGGTGCAACATCGCCAGAGACGGCGTTGCCACCTCATTTTCCAGTTTAGAGAGCAGGCTTTCGGAGCACGCCACCTTCTGCGCCAGCTGTTTTAACGTCAGTTCCTGCGCCAGACGAGCATGCCGCAACCGCATGCCCAGATTGGATAGTACAGTACCGCTGGTATCGCCATTTTTTTTCATAACAAGCTATCAATTATCGAAGTGGAAACGACTCGCCGTCTTCCTGACGACGAGTGGCGTGCTAATTAATTCGTTACACTAAAATGGATTGCCTGAGGATTACAACCATTGATTGGCACGATGTCTTGCGGACAGGCGGACATGACCACGATGCAATCCAGTTCCGCGCGGATTTCGACATAATCGCCCGCTTTGCTCACCGCCGGAAGCCAGGAAATCGAGTAATCGGGATTAACCGGCGTATTCATCCAAAGGTTCAGCGGCTGGGGAACTTCGCGTGCGCGCAGACCGATCGCGTTGAGCGCCAGTCGCATATTATCCGCACAACTATCATGGTATTCCGTGATCCCCATATTGCTATAGCGGAACAGATCGCAGGCGGCAATCAGGGTATCGTGGACGCCCGGCGAGGTGTCGGCCAGTAGCGTGCCAATCGGACGGCGCTGATTGGTGACCAGCACATCGCCCGGTTCAGGGATGATTTTATCGATAAACGCGCGGGTATGTTCCATTGAAGAAAATTCACTCAGGTCTTCACTGTTGAACAACCAGGTATCGCATACCTGGCTGCCCGGCGTGTTGATGATGCGAATAATCTGGCCTTTTTGCAGGCGGACGGCACAGCCGCAACGGGCCGGAACCGTATAGGTTTCCCCAGGCGTCGGCGTGCCGTCGGCCGAAATCGCCGAGGTGAGGGTCGCGTTGCTGCCTAGCGGGGTGCCGTTATCTTTTTCACAGCAGGCAGGATAGTGGATTGTGCTCATAAATTGACTCCTGTTAATGGGTTTGCCAGCTCGGTCAGGCAGCAGGCGAGTGCTCTGGCCCCAAGCCAGAGTGAATGCGGGTCGGTATACTCAGCCGGGTTATGGCTGATTCCTTTGTGGCTGGGAACAAAAAACATGCTGGTCGGACAGTGCCGCGCCAGACACATCGCGTCGTGGAACGCGCCCGAAACCAGTTGCGTGGTCGGGATCGCCAGCGCGTCGCAACACGCCTGCTGTTGCGCCAGCAGGGGGGGATCGAAGGCCACCGGCGCCTGATGCAGCAGTGAGGTCACGGTCACGTTGTCGGCGGCGAACCCGGCGATCACCGTATCGAAACGCGCTAGCACCTCAGCGTCGGGATGGCGAAAATCGATGGTGAAGCTGACCTGGCCTGCGATGGTATTGATGGAGTTCGGCATCACCTGCCAACTGCCAAAGGTGAGCCGCAACTGGTCGGCGGGCACATCGGACAGGGCGTTTTCAATGCGATCGGTCAGGCGTCGAGCCAGCGTCATGGCGTCGGCGCGGCTGCTCATCGGCGTGGTGCCGGCATGAGCGCTCTGGCCGGAACACACAACCTGATACCATCTGACGCCCTGAATTCCCTGCACGGTAGCCAGAGGCAGTCCGGCTTGCTCCAGCACGGGTCCTTGCTCAATGTGCAGTTCGATAAACGCCGCCATCGGGTATTTGGCCCGGCGCGGAAGACTAAAACGGCGGTGACAGTCAGCCAGCGCCTCTTTGAGCGTGACGCCGTTCTGATCCTGATTGTTTTGATATGCGGCAAGATATTCTGGATTGACGAAGGCATTTGATCCCATCGCCCCAGGCGCGAACCGGCTGCCTTCTTCGTTGGTCCAGATGACAACGTCCAGAGGCCGCCGGGTGACGATGCCTGCTTCATTGAGCGCCGTCAGACATTCGATACCCGCCATCACGCCGTAGCATCCGTCCAGATTACCGCCGCTCGGTTGGGTATCGATGTGGCTGCCGGTGACGACCGGCGGCAGATCGTCGACCCCGGCGCGCCGGATAAACAGGTTGGCGGCCTCATCGGTCATGACGTCACATCCCAGCGATTGCGCCAGATCGATCAGCCAGGCGCGGGCGTCCAGATCGTCGGCGGAAAGCGCCTGACGATTGACGCCGCCGTTCGCCAGCGCGCCGAACCGTGAGAGGGTCGCCAGATTATCAAGAAGCCGGGCCTGACTGACGCAGTCGGCCACGTTTTTAGCCTGTTCACTGACCATTGGCGAACTCCGGTTCATTGAGTTGTAACGGGCTTTTGAACCACGGCGCCAGAAAGGTTTGCAGGCGCTCGCTTTTCGGCGTGCGGAACAGCGTGGCGGGCGGCCCGCTTTCTATGATGGTACCGCCGGCCATGAAAACAATGCGCGAAGAGATATGCGCGGCGAACGACATCTCATGCGTGACCATCACCATGGTAATTCCCTTATTGGCGAGGGCTTTGATCACGTCCAGCACCTCCTCGACCCGTTCGGGATCGAGCGCGGATGTCGGTTCATCCAGTAACAGCAGTTCCGGCTCCAGCGCCAGCGCGCGGGCGATGCCGACCCGCTGTTGCTGCCCGCCTGACAGACGCAATGGCCAGGCGGCGGCTTTGTCCGCCATGCCGACCTGAGTCAGCGCGGCGGCGGCGCGCTGCCGGGCCGCCTGCCGGGGCAACTTTTTGCCCAGCACCAATGGCGCGGCGACGTTCTCCAGCACGGTCATATGCGGCCAGAGGTTGAACTGCTGGAAGACCATCGCCAGCGGGCGGCGAACTTGCGCAATCAGCGCGGGGCTGTCGCGGTGACGCCGCTCGCGTCCCGGCCCGCTGTAGCCCAGCAACTGGCCTTTTATCCAGATTTCGCCTTCATCATAGGCTTCAAGAAAGTTCATACAGCGCAAAGCGGTGGTTTTCCCCGAACCGGACGGGCCGATCAGCGTCACAATCTCGCCGGCGCTGACGGCCAGATTGATATTTTTCAGCACCTGATTGCCATCAAATGACTTGCCGACGTTGCGAAGTTCGATAATGGTTTCAGCCATAGGGTTATCCTTTAGAAGTCTGCCCGTTGCCCAGCAGATGAACGCTCAGACTGACGGCCTGCGCCAACAGCCAGTAGCTTAAGATCAGCAGCGCATAGGGCAGGATATAGGTATAGGTATTCGCGACGATTTGCCCTGTCGTCAGGGTGAGTTCGGGAACGGTAATCACTGACGCCACCGCGCTTTCTTTAATGGTCAGAATAAACTGATTGCCGAGCAGCGGCAGACTGAAGCGCATTGCCTGCGGCGTCTGGATATGCCAGAAGCTTTGCCAGCGTGAAATGTTATGAGCGTCGGCGGCTTCCAACTGTCCGCGGACGATGCTTTGCCAACTGGCGCGGAAGATCTCGCTGAAATAAGCGGCGCTATACAGCGTCAGCGATAAAATGGCGGCTTCAACGGCGCTCAGCATGATGCCCGCCGACGGCAGACCGAAATAGATGACCGCCAACTGCGCCAGATAAGGCGTGCCGCGAATCAGCCAGACGTAAAACCGCCAGGCGGCATACAGCGCACGCTGCCGCCGGCATAACGCGTGCAGCGCAAAACCGAGCGCAGCGCCCAGCAACGCGGAACAGATGCTGATCCCCAGGGTGACGCCTATCGCGCGCAGGTAATCGGGTAAATAAAGAAGAAGATCTTTCATGTTCTTTCCTTAACCCAGCGGCGTTCAAAATAGCGGCCCAGCAGTGCGAGCAAGCTGGTCAACAGCAGATAGACCAGCGCGGTGGCGATATAGACTTGAAGCGGTTGATAGGTGGACGAAGCCAACTGCTGGCCGACTCTCATCAAATCGGTAATGGCGATGACCGACACCACCGCGGACGCTTTCACCACATCGATCAACTCGGAGATCAACGAGGGAAGCGTCAGGCGTAAAACCTGCGGCACCTGAATTCGCCAGAGCGTCTGACGGGGACTCAAGCCGCAAATCGCGGCGGCTTCCCGTTGGCCGGGAGGGATCGCGGCAAAGCCGCTGCGCAGAATTTGCGATTGATAAGCGGCGGTGTTCAGCGTCAATGCCATCGCCGCGGCGAAATAGCTGGAAATCTCCAACCCCAGCTCGCCGGGCAAATAAAAGCACAGCAGCATCTGCGCCAACACCGGCGTGCCGCGAAACACGCTGACCCAAGCGTGGGCGATCCCCCGCCAGAGCCGCAGCGGGCTGCGTTCCATCAGGTAAATACCGACCCCGACAAAAAAACCGGCGACGATGGCGGTCAGGCACAGCGATGCCGTGGTAACGGCGCCGCTGAGCAAAACAGGAAGCCAGGAAAGGAATAGCCCGTAGAAATCAACCATGCTGATTCTTACAGACCCGGCGTCGGCATGCTATCGGCTGGGACCGTCATGGTGAAACCAAACCATTTTTCTTGCAGGGATTTCATCGTGCCGTCGCGGTTTGCTTCGGCAATCCCGTCGCTGAACAGTTTCACCAGTCTGGCGCTGTCTTCGTCCTTACGTCCTACCCAGCCGAAGTAAGTCGTGGGGCCAAGCATGGGCTTCAGGGTGCTGAATACGCCGGGACGACTTTTGATCAGCGGGCCGAGATTGGCTAGTGACTGTGCGACGCCATCAAGACGCTTATTCGCCAAATCGGAATAGGCTTCATCAAAGGAAACGTACTGTTTAATTGCTTTAATGCCGGGTTTGCCGCTGGCCTTCAACTGTTCATTGAACGATTGCAGGATCTGAAGTTGGCCGGAGCCAGCCTGTGAACCGACAATCTTTCCACTGAGATCGTCCAGCGACGTGATGGACGTGTCGCCGTCGCGCTTAAGCAGGGCGACGGTAGATTCGGCAATAGGAACGGTGAACGCAAAACGTTCTACGCGCTGTTTGTTAACGGTGACCGCCGTGACCACGAAATCGAACTTCTTGGCATCTAACCCCGGCAGAATTCCCTGAAACGGCAGATCCAACTGTTTCACTTTTACGCCCGGCAGACGTTTTTGCAAAATATGATTCATCAAGTCCACATCGTAGCCCACGATTTTGCCGTCCTGAACAAATTCAAACGGTGCGTAACGGGCTTCGGTGGCGATGGTAATGGTTTTATTGGCGGTAATCTTATCCAGCAGATCGGCGCTGTGGGCAGGAAAAGCAAGCGCGCTGACAGCACACAGCGTGGTAACACAGAAAGCAGTGGCGAATTGGCGTCGTATCATGATATTCCCCTGGTGAAAGTGACATGCTTTTAATTCAAGTAACTTGCATAAAATTACAAAAGCATGAAATGTGCCAGTCTTCGCGCCATGCTGACGAAATGAGTTTTATTTATTTATATTTCTGTTCTTAAAGAGAAAATTTATCGGTCACACTATGGGAGTGGCATGGAAAACGGCATCTATGGAAATGCGCTGGCGGTTTTTTGTTTGATTGTAGGGCGCGATGTACTTTCATGGTGCATGGTGTCGTGAAATTGTCTTTAAAACTGCCGCCGTTTATAGCGCTCTTTGGTTTTATCACGATCAAAAAAGTCTTCATCATCGGGAGCAACCTTCCTTGTTTTCCTTTTTGCTGTGATTGAGTTAATGAAAAAAAGCGCTGACGGGCAAGTTGATCTGCCAGTAAAGCACGGCGTTATCCGGGTGCAGTTCATGCGGGAAAGACAGCGGAACGCCGAGTGAAACGGATTGGTTGATCCAGCGGGAGGCGGCGGATAAACCCAGCGCGGCGCCGGTCATGTCGCCGCCGTCCACTTTGCCGGTTTTGCCGGCGACCCAGCCGCTGTCGAGAGCGGCGGTCAGGGTCAGATTGCCCAATAGCGGCAGGGTGGCGAATTGCCAGTTCAGTTCGTTGCGCCAGTAAAACCCGCGGTTGCCGGTCAGCGTCTGTTCTTTAAAGCCCCGCACGGAATACTCGCCGCCGAGAGAGAGGCGTTCGCTGGGGTAGAGATTGTCGGGGGAGGTTTGCCCGTAGACGGAAGTGAGGAAATACAGCGAGGGCGTCAGCGGATAGAAATAGCTGCTGCTCAACCCGAATTTCCGATACTTGCTGCGCGGCAGTCCGCTCGCTTCGTCTGCCTCGTCGGTCGCGCCCCAGGCGCTCAGGCCGTGGCTCAGCGTTGGGTTGAGCGTCGCATAGCCGCCCGCCAGCGTGGTGCTGTAGCTGAGGCCGACGCTGGCGCCGCTCAGGGTCGGGCTATTGACGTCAAGGCGTTGCCCGGCCACCCGGTTTTCGGTGCGTCGTCGACTGAGCGCCGTGTCCAACGCCAGTTTTTGTTTGCCATCCCGATACAGTGTTCTGCTGACGTTGAGTCGATGCGTATTGCTTTGGCCTGCATAGCGGTACTGTTTATCGCCGATTGGCGTCGGTTGGAAAAACGCATTCCAGGCGTATTGGTAGCTGAGCGTCCAGTAGCCGTAAGGGACGGCAGTCCCGCCGGACAAGGCGCGGCTGCCGTAGCGATGACTGAACGCGCTGTCGCGGCTGGCGGTGAGCCACCAGCGATCGGCAAGCCGCAGTGGGTTGTCGAGCGCGAGACGGGCGGAAAGTTGTTCACGGCCGGTGCTTTGCTGTCCGCTGTTGTCCGCGCCGATGTAAAGTTCAATCGGCAGCGTTCGTGACGAGCGCTTGAGGACCGCGACAGAACTGCCCGCTTGTTTCCCCGGTTGAATATCAATGGTGATTTGCCGGGAGGGAAGGCGGTTGAGTTGCTCCATTCCCTGTTCAAGATCGCGCAGATTCAGGATGCGGCCGATCAGACCGGGAAAGGCCATTTTTATCGCCAGCGGCGTTTCCCCCTCAAGCTCGATCGCCTCAAGCGTACCCTCGCTGACGCTGATGGTCAGCGTACCGCCGGAGAGATCCTGTTCCTGCAAATAGGCCTGACTGGTGATATAGCCATGCGCGAAGTAATGGTTGGTGGTTTCCCGTACCGCGTGATTAATGGCGGTGAGGTCGAGGCAGCGGTGTTGAAAACGTTGCTGAATGGCGGCCCTGTCTTTAACGGGAAGGTGTTCGGCGCCGCTAAAGGCGACATTTTGGATAGGGAAGCAGGGGCCTTCTGTGGTGGTGGGGGCCGCGATCGCCGGGATATTCAGGTCCGTGGCGTTCTCCAGGGACAGACGTTGCTGTCTGGCCTGATCGAGCAGGGCTTTCTGTTGTTGCGCTTGTGCGTCCCGGTCTGCCGGGTTGGTTGCGTCGGCGGCAAAGACTGGCTGGGTGACAGCCAGCAAAGCCAGGCTTAAAAGAGAAAGGGATTTACACAAAATGAACGCAATCCTTACGTTAACTTACATTTTGCGGGTATTTTACGAATGGCATGCGGATTTGCTATTTAAAAAACGGTGTGTAAGGGCAGTTCAGCATAACCGACCGGGCTGTGAAGCTTTTCTACCGGATTGCTCTGTTCACCCCTCTCTTATGTCAAAATACAGCAGGGTAAAGGACGAAAAGGACTGATATGTTTTTGTATCAAAAGCTTATATTTATTAGGTGATTGGCAGGTAGGGTATGTGCGTAGGGTTGCAATGGATTGTTTGCCGGGAGGGTCGGCGTATCCACGGCCGATTTGACCTTTTCATCTTTCATTTGTTCTCTTATGAATGCCAAAATTTCACCATCGGCAGCTCAGGAAATTTACCAAAACCAAAGGGCGTTACCTAAAAAACATCCTGTTAAGGTCGTTGTGTCGGGGGCGGATAAATGCACAGAAAAAGTGGACAATGCTTATCCAACGTTGGAATTAGACATTATCCACTATTAGCTATTTATTTTGACGTTCGGCTTAATAGCGCGATGACGCGGTTATGATTTTATCGTGGCACAGAGTATTGAACGCTCTCTATTTAGTAATCAAGATTAGGTCCGTAATAGGTTTTATCCGGCATCATGATAAGACTGACATAATTGGGGCAATCGTCCTCATCAGCGCCTTGACTAACATGTAGCCTGACTGCCGAAATGTTGTACATGTTACTGAGACTGAGTAAGTTTTTTTCTGCTTCTAAGCTACTTTCATCTTCGTCTTCCAGGGCGCATCCCCCGACAAGTTGAATATCAATACTTGTTTCTCCTCCCATTTCCTTTATTGAATTAATTAAATGTTCTATCGCGTCATTAGCGCTTTCAATACCTGAGTAATGATAAAGGCCCATTACCACATCTCCTGATTCATTTTTACTCCTTCCGCATATTCCAATACAAGGACCAAGTGCTTTGGTGCCGATACTGTCGTAGTGTTGTGAAGTCGTCGCCATGCATTCATCCATACCAACATCCAACACATTTCCGGCTTCCCGCATGCTGGTGCGATTGGTTACTTCGATACCTCCCCTTGTGAATAACGAACGATAGTTTTGTTCCAATCTTTGGTATGGCTTCATATCGATTCTTGTTGAGGACCCTTCCCAGTCCCTGGCGGTAGGGTGCGCCATTTGCGCCAGACTCAATTTGTGTTCATGGTCAGCCGCAGTATTCATGACTTGAGAGGATAATCGTTGTGGAGAATTCGTTATGTTGGGAGGAACAGGAACATCATGGTATTTAGAACGGCTTGACATGCCGGAGTTCGTTACCTCTTGATCGCCAAGATTTTGATTTTCAGTTTGCAAACTGTTTGGATAGGTCATGCTTGTGATATGCATATCTTTACTTTTTAGCTCAAATTGTTGATAATTATCAGTAAAATAATTTACTGTTTTATGCATTTTAACTGTGATGACAAATGCTTTTTTATGTGGTGATAAGGTCGTTTTCATCCCATTTTTATTTTCAGATTGGTGTTTTGAGCGTGAACCGTCCAAAATGTCGTCACTTTTGGTGGATTGATCTTACCCAGCGATAGTAGATACGGTACTCAGTGAGTAAACTTTCTGATCGCGGGTATAAAGCAAAACCTTACACCGACGAAAAACGATTCGTTTGATCACTTTTTCTTAATAACAACAGTCAGTCACAGGGTTATTCGTACCCTGTGACTGGGTTCCAAAAAAAATATAAAAATGAAACTAATATTTGTACCGGACTGATTTCGACCGTCTTCATGCAACTCGAATTATTTAGGGTATGTGCTTATATTTGTAAAGATGAGAGTAAACCCAATGATTTATTCCATTACACATCTCATAAGCAGATCGATAAAAACGTTTATGTTCAAGACGTCGCGTATTCAGCAACCGCCAAAGTGTGCCGTCTGCGTTCTCCGGCGACAAACTAAAACTATGACAATATCATTACAACTCCGATGTTTTTAAACCGTAACTGACGCATTTTCTTTCAGCGCAGCCTGGCTGTTCGAAAGGTTTTTTATTATCGAGAAAAATATTAGGTAAGAAACAGGCTGGTTTAAAGCATCGAGTTGATACGATCACGGTCATAAACGATTGCGCGTAGTTGCGAATTTCCCGCGCTCTGGGCTTTTACCTTGCACGTTCGGCAAAGTGGCGGGCTAAAAGGTGATGATATTTTTATTACGTCCAGTCGAGATAGCCATCGTCCAACACCCAGACCCCGCCGCCGGGGCACTCTTCAAGGAAAAACCAGACGTCTTCATTTTTTGCTTTCCACTCTTCTTCCGTTTTGGGGAAAGCCTGTTTATAACGTGCTATTTGTTCTTCAATAGACCCCTCCAGAAATTGATCGTGTTTGGCGAGTTTGATTTTTCCATCTTCCATCAGGCGCTGGAGAAGCTCGAAGAAAAATGCTTTTCGTTCTTCAAAAGGAAATTTATTATTCCATATGTCAGCATTAGGACAGCATACGTCCCAAACGGCAGCCAATGACATGCCTTCTTAAGCGCTGGCCCTTACTTGATACAGTTCTTCGCTTATCATGTCTCTTACCTGAATTTTATCTCAATACGTTTGACGTTTTCACCAACGACCCTTGATACATTGGAATCTTGCGATATTTCCACTGTCCATCGTGCTTTGGTTTGATCTGCGCTTTTGGATACGTTTCTCAGGCTGACGGTTGAGTTTTTACTTGCACGCCCGGCAAAGTTCCGGGTTAAAGGGTGATGATATTTTTACTACGTCCAGTCGAGATAGCCATCGTCCAGCACCCAGACCGCGCCGCCGGGGCAATCATCGTCCAGAAACCATATCTCTTCATCTCGTGCTTTCCATTCTTCTTCTGTCTTGGGAAAAGCGTCTTTAAAACGTGCTATCTGTTCTTTAATCGTTCCTTCCAGAAAAATACCGTGATTAGCCAACCTGACCTTGCCGTCTTCCATTAGCCGTTGGAGAAACTCGAAGAAAAATGCTTTTCGTTCCTCAAAAGGAAATTTATTATTCCATATGTCAGCATTAGGACAGCATACGTCCCAAACGGCAGCCAATGACATGCCTTCTAAAGCGCTGGCCCTTTCTTGATACAGTTCTTCGCTTATCATGTCTCTTACCTGAATTTTATCTCAATACGTTTGACGTTTTCACCAACGACCCTTGATACATTGGAATCTTGCGATATTTCCACTGTCCATCGTGCTTTCGTTTGATCTGCGCTTTTGGATATGTTTCTCAGGTTGACGGTTGAGTTTTTACTTGCACGCCCGGCAAAGTTCCGGGTTAAAGGGTGATGATATTTTTACTATGTCCAGTCGAGATAGCCATCGTCCAGCACCCAGACCGCGCCGCCGGGGCAATCATCGTCCAGAAACCATATCTCTTCATCTCGTGCTTTCCATTCTTCTTCTGTCTTGGGAAAAGCGTCTTTGAAACGCGCTATCTGTTCTTCAATCGTTCCTTCCAAAAAAATACCGTGATTGGCGAGTCTAATTTTTCCATCTTCCATCAGGCGCTGGATGAGTTCAAAAAAGAAAATCTTTCTTTTCTGAAACGGATAATTATCTTGTGGCCTGATTTCAGGAACACAAGACCACCATATACCGCTAAATGACAGCCCTTCTAATTCTACTTTCATTTCCTGATAGATTTCGTTGTTTAAGAACATATATGTTCCTGAGTTATCTAAATTTTATTTCAGTTGCTTCAGAGTTTTTACTTGCACGCCCGGCAAAGTTCCGGGTTAAAGAGTGATGATATTTTTACTACGTCCAGTCGAGATAGCCATCGTCCAGCACCCAGACCGCGCCGCCGGGGCACTCGTCAAGAAAGAACCAGACTTCTTTGTGTTTAGCTTTCCATTCTTCTTCTGTCTTGGGGAAAGCGTCTTTAAAACGCGCGATCTGTTCTTTAATCGTTCCTTCCAGAAAAACACCATGATTGGCGAGTTTTAGCCACCCTCTATCCATAAATTCATTGATAGTTTTGAAGAAAAGATTTCTACGAGAATAAAAATCACATTGTCCATAGAAGGAAGGTATGTTCCACCAAACAGCATCTATGGCTAATCCCTCACACTCATCCTTAAATTCATTGATATTGATTTTCTCATCCATATGGCTACCTAAATTTCATTTCCACTTTATTGTGAGACATATTTTCATTGTTAATGATATCTACCGTTCATCTGGCCTTAGTCTGATCCGCACTTTGGATACGTTTCTCAGATTGATCTTAGAACCGTCACTCAATGTAGCAGTCCAGACGTTACCCGGCGCGGTTTCCTTGAACGCCGCGCCGCCGGTTAGCGATTGCGCGTAGTTGCGAATTTCCCGCGCTCTGAGCTTTTACCTGCACGCCCGGCAAAGAGCCGGGCTAAAGGGTGATGATATTTTTACTACGTCCAGTCGAGATAGCCATCGTCCAGCACCCAGACCGCGCCGCCGGGGCACTCGTCAAGAAAGAACCAGACTTCTTTGTGTTTAGCTTTCCATTCTTCTTCTGTCTTGGGGAAAGCGTCTTTAAAACGCGCTATCTGTTCTTTAATCGTTCCTTCCAGAAAAACACCATGATTGGCGAGTCTAATTTTTCCATCTTCCATCAGGCGCTGGATGAGTTCAAAAAAGAAAATCTTTCTTTTCTGAAACGGATAATTATCTTGTGGCCTGGTTTCAGAAACACAAGACCACCATATACTGCTAAATGACAGTCCTTCTAATTCAACTTTCATTTCCTGATAGATTTCGCTGTTTAAGAACATATATTTTCCTGAGTTATCTGAATTTTATTTCAGTTGCTTTAAGGTTTTTGCCTTGTAAAGCATTCAATGACTCATTACCAATAACGTCCGCCGTGCTTTCGTTTGATCTGCGCTTTGGGATATGTTTCTCAGGTTGACGGTTGAGCCATCAGCCAGTTCCGCCGTCCAGACTTTACCCGGCGCGGTTTCCTTAAATGCTTTGCCGCCGGTCAGCGATTGCGCATAGTTGCGAATTTGCCGGTCGCTGAGGCTTTGACGGTTAAATATTTTGGTGGCAGTTCAAACAGCCACCAGTGTAGAAAAATAAGATCCAACCAATATTATTGATATGTGATATTAAAACACATCATTCATCACTTCTTCGTGATTCACTGGGCCATATTTCTCCGGCACAAAATTTTCTATACCAATACTCTTTAACATTATTATCATCTAACCGGTCAAAAAAATAAACAAAATCTATTATCTGTTGACTCACGGGGAAATGCTCTTTGTAAACAATGCTTGAGAAAATCCCTTGAAATTGCTCTAGTCTATGAAACTCTTTCTCACATTGAATAAATTTTTTTTTAGATATTGTTTCAATCAATTTCCGGCATTCGTTTTCACCGATATAGATGTATTGTCTCAATCTCGTTGCACTTGATTGATATTCATTTAATGCAATGTTTAATGAGTCTATTGTGGTCATTTTATTTTCCTTATAGGTTGAATATGCCATACTTCTTTAGTAATTGGGTTATAAATCATCTCCAACTCCGCACCTTCGTATTATAGGAATCCTGCTTTTTTGTTTGGATCAGGTGTTACTGTCGGTTTGCTTTTTAAAATCTCCTCTGCTTGTAAAAATGGTGCAGGTCGACCGCCAATACCCCATAGTTTTTCATAATAATTCTTACTAAATTTAAGATTGTCAGCCACGTAATATTTCCCATCAAAAGTAATATAGCGGCCACCTTTTGCTGCTTCAAGAACTAATCCCATTGAGGATAATACAGTGAATGTTTTCTGGAGAGAGTCTTTTGAAAATCCACTGTATTGACTTAGCTTTTCAATGAATTGATTTCGTGCGAATTGTTTGCTATCAGCAACTTCATCACCCGTCGTGTAGGTGGACAACTGCTGCATATCATACCCGGCATTGTTAAATTGGAGTCAAAAATAAAGTGGCCGTGCCAGTTTGGATCGGCAACCGTCACGTAATCACGTTGCCCTTCCTTTCCTAATTCTAATACAGAAAATATCCCGACATTTCGCCTTAAACAGCAGAAGTAGGTTCGATTATCTTCCCAATATACCCCAAATACATCTATCAGATGCCCATAGTAAGTTTTAACTTTCATATTTACTCCTTAACCGATGGTTTGGGTGTTGTTATTTTCATATCATATGTCTTTCCGGTATATTTGTTATACTGATGATGTATCTGCATTACACTGCCTAAATTTTATTTCATAGGGTTTTTGCCTTGTAAAGCATTCAATGACTCATTACCAATAATGTCCACCGTCCATTGTGCTTTCAATTTATCTGAGCTGGAAGAGACACTGCGCAAATTAATCTTCGAGCCATCAGCCAGTTCCGCCGTCCAGACTCTACCCGGCGCGGTTTCCTTGAACGGCGCGCCGCCGGTTAGCGATTGCGCGTAGTTGCGAATTTCCCGCTCTCTGGGCTTTTACCTTGCACGTTCGGCAAAGTGCCGGGCTAAAAGGTGATGATATTTTTACTATGTCCAGTCGAGATAGCCATCGTCCAGCACCCAGACCGCGCCGCCGGGGCACTCTTCATGAAAGAACCAGACTTCTTCGTGTTTAGCTTTCCATTCTTCTTCTGTCTTGGGGAAAGCCTGTTTGTAACGTTCAATTTGTTCCTCAATGCTTCCTTCAAGGAATTTATCATGCTTAGCCAACCTGACCTTGCCGTCTTCCATTAGTCGTTGGAGTAATATTAAAAAAAAGGCTTTCCTATTTTCATAGGTGAATGTTTCCTCGTCGTATTCATCGGGAGGTGTAACCCACCAAACACCACTTAGTGCATGACCTTCAAGTAATTCTTTATACTCTTGATATTCTTCATCACTTATATACATATCGACTGACCTGCTCCCCGTTGATTATTTCCACCGTCCATCGTGCTTTCGTTTTATCTGAGCTGGAAGAGACACTGCGCAAAGTAATCTTCGAGCCATCGGCCAGTTCCGCCGTCCAGACTCTACCCGGCGCGGTTTCCTTGAACGTCGCGCCGCCGGTTAGCGATTGCGCGTAGTTGCGAATTTCCCGCGCTCTGGGCTTTTACCTTGCATGTTCGGCAAAGTGCCGGGCTAAAAGGTGATGATATTTTTACTATGTCCAGTCGAGATCGCCATCGTCCAGCACCCAGACCGCGCCGCCGGGGCACTCTTCAAGGAAAAACCAGACGTCTTCATTTTTTGCTTTCCACTCTTCTTCCGTTTTGGGGAAAGCTTGTTTATAACGTGCTATTTGTTCTTCAATCGACCCCTCCAGAAATTGATCGTGTTTGGCGAGTTTGATTTTTCCATCTTCCATCAGGCGCTGGATGAGTTCAAAAAAGAAAATCTTTCTTTTCTGAAACGGATAATTATCTTGTGGCCTGGTTTCAGGAACACAAGACCACCATATACCGCTAAATGACAGTCCTTCTAATTCAACTTTCATTTCCTGATAGATTTCGTTGTTTAAGAACATATATGTTCCTGAGTTATCTGAATTTTATTTCAGTTGCTTTAGGGTTTTAGCCTTGTAAAGCATTCAATGACTCATTACCAATAATGTCCACTGTCCATCGTGCTTTCGTTTTATCTGAACTGGAAGAGCCACTGCGCAAAGTAATCTTCGAGTCATCGGTCAGTTCCGCCGTCCAGACTCTACCCGGTAAGGTTTCCTTGAACGCCGCGCCGCCGGTTAGCGATTGCGCGTAGTTGCGAATTTCGCGCTCTCTGGGCTTTTACCTTGCACGTTCGGCAAAGTGGCGGGCTAAAAGGTGATGATATTTTTACTATGTCCAGTCGAGATAGCCATCGTCCAGCACCCAGACCGCGCCGCCGGGGCACTCTTCAAGGAAAAACCAGACGTCCTCATTTTTTGCTTTCCACTCTTCTTCCGTTTTGGGGAAAGCCTGTTTGTAACGTTCAATTTGTTCCTCAATGCTTCCTTCAAGGAATTTATCATGCTTAGCCAACCTGACCTTGCCGTCTTCCATTAGCCGTTGGAGAAACTCGAAGAAAAATGCTTTTCGTTCCTCAAAAGGAAATTTATTATTCCATATGTCAGCATTAGGACAGCATACGTCCCAAACGGCAGCCAATGACATGCCTTCTAAAGCTCTGGCCCTTTCTTGATACAGTTCTTCGCTTATCATGTCTCTTACCTGAATTTTATCTCAATACGTTTGACGTTTTCACCAACGACCTTTGATACATTGGAATCTTGCAATATTTCCACCGTCCATCGTGCTTTCGTTTTATCTGAACTGGAAGAGACACTGCGCAAATTAATCTTCGAGCCATCAGCCAGTTGCGCCGTCCAGACTCTACCCGGTAAGGTTTCCTTGAACGCCGCGCCGCCGGTTAGCGATTGGGCATAGTTGCGAATTTCCTGGTCGCTGAGGTTTTCGCTGTTGAAGACCTTGGTGGTGCCGGTCCTGTTGCTGCCGCCTTTACCTGTGGCCTGAGTGAAAGTCTGCCCGTAAAGGGTCAGCGTACTCTGGTTCTGATTTCTGTCGAACAGCTTAATGAGTTCATCCGTGTGATACTTTTGTATATCACGCAGGTAATCCGATGCCTGATACGGGTATTTCCCCGCCGCCGGAGTGCCCAGACTGGCGAATTTGCCGGATTTGCCCAGCGTCGCCAGAGAAACGATTACCGACTCCGTATACCCCAGCGTTTCAATCGTTTCACGCGACCATCCGGTGATATCCGCCGCGTTTTCAATCCACTGGTTGCGGGAAAAAAGCTGACTGTCAGCTATTTTATCTGCCTGAGTATAGGTAAATAACTGCGCCACATCATACCCGGCATAGAGCGGATAATTCCCGGTGCGTTGCCGGGCTTTCTGCACCCAGTAGTTGGCCAGCAATCCATCTTCTTCACGGGTTGCCGGGTATTTTTCCATCAGGGCTTCATAGCGTTGGCGCTCGGCGGAATTTAAAGACTCCTGTGAGGTACAGTTAACCTGGCGACAGGATGCGGCTAACAAGCGTTCTTCTTTAGCTTTGTCGCCATCAGCCAGTTCTTTGATCGCCTTTAGCTCATCAAGGTGTAACTGGCGGTTAAAACGCTCAACCATTTCCGCGGCATTGGCGCCGCTGTCGACGCCACTGGCTTTCCCAGTTGCCAGCGCCCCGGCGAAGGCGCCGGCGACACGGCTGATTTGCGCCTGCTGCTCCTGCCAGTTTTCTGTTTTCACCAGATTGTCGTTGATGATAATCCCCGCCAACTCCGCGGCCAGCGCGCCGGCGGCCGCGCCTTTGGCGTTGCCGCGCCCAATTTCGGCCGCCACGCCGGAGACGACCGCATGACTCAGCATTTTGCCCGGCACCCCCAGCACCTGGCCGTTATCGCCAATCAGACTGGCGCCTTCGGCGTTTATCTGTCCGCCGATATTCGCCAGCAGCGCATCGGTGAAGTTGTCCTTAAAGCTGCCGCCGTTAATGCCGGTGTTGAGACTTGACTGGATAACCGACTGTCCTGCCACCCGCCGGGCGATTTTCCCCCAGTCGCCGACTCTGAGTAGAGGCAGCCTGGCTTTTTCGGGCGCGACGCCGCCGGCTGTCTGGTTGAATGTCATGATGTCATCAAAGCCCGCCAGCGCGCCGCCAATCACCATCGAGGTGACCAGCGATTTGACCGAACCGCTGCGGCCCATTGCCTGCAAGGTTTTGGAGAGGTTGCCTTCGTTCTCCACCAGCGCGACGGCGGCCTGGGCGGTGAGGGCGGTCATCCCCGAATAGGCGGCGCCATAGGTTGCCGGGGCGGCCCCGGCTCCTGCCGCGCCGACGGCGAAGTCGCCCGCTGCCGCCGCCAGCCCCGAACCGGCGGTGACGGCGGCCACGGCAATGGCAATCACCGCGCCGACCGCCGGGTTGAGGCTCTGGCTTTTGTAGTCCCAGTTGCTGTAGGCGTCCTGCACCGCATTCCATTGCACATCTTCGCGGGTGTTCAGCCCCTTCAGCCATGCGGTGCCCGGCGTGTCGCCCAGCGTCAGCAGGGCCTGTTGCAGCGACCGGGCGTTTTGGGTTTTGACATCGGCGGTGATGCCGGTAGCGGCATCGACGGTGAGGTTGCCGCCGGTATAAACGGCGGGCAGCAGCCAGGTGTCTTTGGCGTAGCCTTTGTCGGCGTTCTTGATGAAGAAGCCTTTGGCGGTGGTGATGGTCTGCTCGAAAGCGGTGTTTTTGACCGCCCTGAAGTTGACCTTGCCGTGGGTGCTGGTCAGGGTGGCATTGTTGCCGGCGTTGATTTTGCTGGCTTCGTAGGTGCTGTCGTCACGACTGAGCAGGTTGATATCGTCCCCGGCGGTAAACGCCGTGACCTTGTTGGTGACATCATGGCGTATGCGGCGAACGGTGACTTTTTTGCCATACCATTTACGGTCCTGCTCGATGCGCTCGTAACGGTTGCTTTCCTCCATCGCCTGCGCATAAAGAAAGCCACCGGTGGCCGCGGCGTCGAGCGCGCCTTTGGCGAGCAGTTGCGTGGCCTGGAAAAGGATGCTGCCGCCGGAAAGCAGGGTGAGGACGCCGCCGCTGGAAAGCTGAGTATTCTGCTGGGTAATGGATTCGGTGTGTTCCTTGTCGCCGGCCTGGTAGAGGCGGTTGGCGACGGCGTTGAACGCCATGTCGCCGTTGGCGCTGAAGGTCATGTCGTTGCCGGATGAGAAACGGGCGCCGTCGGCGCGCAGGGTATCCTGGGCGGTGACGGTTAGTTTGTTGCCGGCCTGCAACGCGGCGGCGACATGGCGCTGGTCTTTGTCGCCGTTTTCCGCCGCCAGCGCGTCGTAAGCGGACGCCGGCATCAGCAGGCGGCGGCCGGCGGAGACGGTGACATCCTTTCCGGCGGAAGCGGACAGCGCCTGCGCGTTGATGTCCGCGCCGCTGAACAGGCTGAGGTGGTTGCCCGCGTTCAGCGTGCTGCGAAGTTCGGGCGTGCGTGACGAAGGGAAATGACTCGCCAGCGCGTCAGGGAGCGGATTGGGTGACAGGTCAATGTGCCGCGCCGCGCTCAGGGTGATATCCCTGCCTGCGTCGATACGGGCTCCCCGGAGTGTCAGCGTACCGTTCGCATTGAGCAGAACCGATTCGTCGGCCTTGAGCCGACCGGTGGGGACGAGCGTCTGACCCCATGTCTTCTGCAGGGGTTCATTGCTGAGGGCTGTTCCGACGCGCCGTGAGGAGGATAACGCCACGGTGTTTTCGACAAGCAGGTCGTTGCCCGCCGTCAGGCTGATGTTGCGTCCGGGCGTGAAGACGATGTCGCTCAGGGAGAGGTCGTTGCCTGCCGAGAGGGACATATCGCCGCTGACGGTCAGTGCGCTTTTTTGCTCGTCGCGGGTGCTGTAAATGTCATACGCACTGTAAAACCGCGGACTCAGGCTGGTGCGGAAGGTGACGTCGCCGGTGCGGGCGGTAACATTGAGATTTTCAGCCTGGATGCTGCTTTGCCAGCCGTTGACGTGACCGGCGGCCAGCAGCGAAACGGTGTTGCCGGCGTTGAGTTCGCTGTCTTTAAGGTCGATGTTCTCCCGGGCGATGAGCGTAATATCATCTCTGGCGCCAAGTTTTTCAGTGCTGGTGATATGCTTTGCGGCAAGGGTAATATTCCGGGCCGACAGCGTATTGAATCTGAGTAACGGGTCGATGACCTCATCGGCGTTATCTTGTTCCGCAGGGGTGGGGGTAACGAGATTGATGGTCTCTTTAAAGTCGGCGACAAGGTTGCCTTTGGCGCTGATTTTACTTCTCTCGCGGTCTTTTACATCCCAGACGACGGCATCGCCGATGCTGTTAAAGAAATAGGTTTCAGTCTTCGTCCAGTCCTTCAGAAAGTACTCTTCCATGGTCGGGTCGACAAAGGGGAGGGGCCTATTTTCATAGGTTTTATAGAATTTGATGAACCCCGACGCTCTTCCTTCGATATTCAGCCGCTCCCCGGTCAGTAAAAGGTTGCGGTCTGCGGACATGTCGCCAACGATGTTATTGAGTTCGGTGGCGTGGATATAGAGGTTGGCACCTGCGTTTATTTCAGGTCTGTCGCCGGTCAGCACAGTGTTGTAGCGGTATTTTTTGAAGTTGACGTCGTTCAGGGCGGCGAAGGTTATCATATTGAACCAGTTCTGGTTCTTATGCTCGTCAAAATCTAGCGCGCCGTAAACGCGGACATAACGCTTTTCGTCCGGTAGCCATTTCCAGCCGAGCATGTGGCCTAAAGCCAGCCCCTGCGGGGCGCTGACCTCGGTCTTTTCATCCGTGGTCTGATGAAACACATTGTCCAGCCGCCCGGTGCGAATGACCAAATCGCCTCTGTGGGTTTTTATCGTCCCGGAGCGGTTTTCGACCCGCTGTCCTTTATTACCCTGCGCATCCTTCTGGAGCCATAAGTTGTTTTCAGCCGCAATCGTCGCCTGGGTATTGGTCAGCTGGTCGCTGAACAGGCGCATATCCCGGCCGGCGGAAAGCGTGCCGTGGTTATTCAGCGTGGCCGCGGACAGGGTGATATCGCGTTCGGCCACGACCTTCGCGCCGGGGTCGATATCGGTTTGCTGCGCGTTCAGATTCAGGTCGCTTTTGGCGCTCGCGTCGCCCAACCGAAGCTGGCCGTTGGCGCTGAGCGTGATGCCCTGCCGGGTCGAGGTCAGATTGCCCAGGTTGACGCCCACGCCTTCCTCCGTGGCGACCAGCCGGATTTTATCGGCGTACATTCCGCCCAACGCTTTGGTGTCCACCGCGAGTGGCGGTGTGTCGCCCTGACCGGCGATGGGGGTAACTGAACCGTCGGCGACGTTCACCCGGTTGGCGCCGAGCGTCAGCGAGAGGTTTGCGGCGTTGATTTTGCCGTTGAGTTCGGCGGCGCGGCTGATGATATCGACATAGTCCTGCGTGCCGGCGTCTAATCCGCCGGGGCCGATGACGACGCTGCCTTGTCTGACTGCCAATGCGTCCAGCGCGCCCTGTTTATCCAACTGCGGCTTGCCGGTGGTCAGCGTCACGCCGGGGGTATTGATAAAGCCGCAGCCGTCGCAGGTGATGCCATTGGGGTTGGCGATAAGGACGTTGGCTTTGTTGCCGAACACCTCCAGCTTGCCCTGAAGCTGTGAGCGGGCGGTGCCGGTGACTTCATTGATAATCAAATCAGCGGGGTGGCCTTTGAGGGCGGGGTTGGCCTCAAGCTGTCCGGCCAACGGTGATTTTCCGGCGACCGTACTGTTGTTCAGCACCGCGCCGGGGGTGCCGACGTTGAAGTCTTGATAGGTGTTGTGTGAAATGCCCGCGGCGTTCGGCGTGGCGATGTTCACTACCGGCACTTCACCCGGCAACACCTGGGTGTTGCCGCTGGCGGCGGTTATCCCTGCCGCGAACGCCGGGTGCAGCGGCTGGATGGCGGTCAGGTATATCAGCAGATAGCCGAGGCCGCGTGTGGCGCGGCGGTTGAGTGTTTCCATGTGACTTCCTTGTTTTCCTTTTTGCTGTGATTGAGGCAATCACAAAAGCGATGAGGCAAAAGGGCATATACAAAACGAACGTAACGCTTACGTTGATTTACAATTTGCAAATATTCTACAAATGGCGGGCGGAATGGCTATTTAAAAACAACGGGTAAGGGAAATTCAGGATAACTGACCATGCAGTCAGACTTTTCCGTTGGGTTGTCCTGCGCAAACCCTCTCCAGCGTCGAAAACGCAGAAGAGTACAAGGCAGTAAGGACTGATATTTTTTTCTATCAAAAGGTTATATTTATTAGTCAATTGGAAAACCATTAACGCCGACAGGACTGAAATGGACTGATTAAGGGGGCGGCAATGGCCGTCACTATTTAAAATCGGCTTAAGGCATCAGCGGCTGTGGCGGGCTGTCAAGATCGTCCTGCCAGCCAGCGGGGGAGTAACGCAGGTAAATCATGCCGTGGCTGGGGGTGAAGTCCTTTGCCTGTGGAATATCGACACCGACGCCCAGCGTCCCGGTGTCGAGGCGGTTTTTGTCCGGCGCGGCGGTCGAACCCATGACCGCGCCGTCGAGCCGGGTATGCTCGCCCACCGTCACATCAAAGCCGCCCTTGCCGGCGAAAATGCCGGTTTGCTCAACCACCGAGTCGTAGTTGCTGTGCATCTTGTCCCGGCTCAGGTTGACGCTCGCCGAGCCGCTCATCGAGCCAAAAGTGAAGCTGCCGCCGGCGCCGGCGTTCTGCTGCTTCGCGTCGTAGCGGTCGCTGTCCTGCTCCGAGGTCATCGTCAGGTTACGTCCCACATCGGCTTTCACTGTCTCGCCGCTCACCTGAACGTAAATACCGGAAACGCTGTCGATAGTGGTTCTGGCGAAACGGTTCTGATCCGCGGCGCTTTCCACGCTGCGAAGGGTAGTGGTGGCGTTGATATCGCGTCCGGCGCTGGCCAGCAGGCGGTCGTTGCCCTGAATAATGCCGCCTATATTGTTGATATCCGTCCGGGCATTCAGGCTGACATCGGCCCCCTGAATGGCGCCGGTCTGGTTGGTGATAGTGTCGGCATCCAACTGCAACACGCGCTTTTCAGCACGAGTATGCTACCGCTCCGCCGTGATTTTCCAGACTACAACCACACCATCCTAACAGCGCCATCTGCCGCTGATATTAGCCTTTCCTGTAACCCCCGGCTGGCTCATATCGGAGCTTTTACTCAATTCGCTGACGAACTAAAAACGCATGTAAGCGGCATTACACCGTCGGTTACGCCCCAACGGTGGTAAAAAACCGCCCAGCCCGAAACTTAAGTTCAGCCGTAATTGGCTGGAAGAACTCGGTTTTAACACCGGCCAGCCGGTTATCGTCACCGTTGAGCGCGGTAAACTGGTCATTGAGGCCGAGCTTAGGCTCTAAGCGCCAAAAACGACGATCCCGGCTCAGGGGCCGGGATATTTTTAATAAAAGTCGGGCTCTACTCGCCCTTCCGCTTTTAGGATCTCAAGGAAACGGTTGTAGGCGGTTTCGTCATATTCAAGAAGATCATCAAGAAGCTTTTCTTCTATCAACGGTTTATAAAAAATCCCATCCTCAAAGAATATAAAATCACCAGACATTTCATGATCAATGATCTTCACATTGCTAGCTTTGTAAGCAAGTAGTCCGTTATACCCCTTTGAAAAACCATAAAAATAAGTTTCTCCATTGCTCCAGTAAATAGCATAAACATCAATAATCTTTTCAGATCTATCATTTTTAATTTTCATTACTTACCCTTTAACGATGGACCAGGTTGCAATGGGTTAGCCTGTGGCGTCACCATTTTCATATCATAAGCCTTACCGGTATTTGAGTTGTATTGATAATGTATTGTGATATTAGAACCATCAGGTAATTCATGAGTAACCTGCATTTTCTGGAATCCCGCTGACGCAGGGAAGCGGGGGTCTTTATTCATTCCTTTAAGCACATCCCCAGCCGATGGATTAGCTTTAACCCCATTCCACAGAACCTTCTCATTCAGATCCCTTGGGAACGGATTCTGAATACCCTTGGCCGTTGTTATATATTCCGCGTTTCTGATTAACTGTTGCTGCTCTTTCGTCAAAGAAGATAAACCAGACGTCGAACTGCCACTCATCGGTTTCTCTACCGTCAGAGCATAAATAACACCCGCCAATATCCCTTTATTGAGGTTATCTTTGTGCAACTGCTGGTTATTCGCCACAGGCTCCAGTTCGGATATAGAGTAGCTGACCAGTTCACGACACTGAGCATTACATTCTGATGAGTCCATCAGTACCCTGAGTTTCACTAATTCTTCTTTTTGATCAGCGACCGATATCCCTGTGGTCTCTGCTTGTTGCTGCTGCGCTGCATCTTTTTTCTTCAGGTCAGCCAGAAGCTGCTCTTTCTCCGCGTCTGTCTTTGCGTTGGCGTATTTTTCAGTGAAGTCGGTGATGTCCGTATCACTCAGATAGTTATTCTCAACCGTCGTCTTCCCGGACTGAGCGCCGGCAAGGACGGATGCAGAACTGTCTCCCGCAAGACCTCCGGCCAGACCGGAGGCCAGCGTCGCCAGCGCCGATATCGTCTGCTTCTCGTCCTCGCTCAGTTCACCGACCTTTTTACCATACGCTTCGGTCGCTATCATCCCCATCAACTCGCCCGTCGCCGCGCCTGCCGCCGCTGCGCCATCCTTGCCCTGCATCGCCGCCAGCGCCGCGTTCACCGTCGCATGCGCCAGCACCCGGCCGGTCATATTATTTTCAGGTATTGTCCGGGCGATGACATTTGCAATATAAGGCGCCGCGCCACCGGCAATTGCCGCCTGCATATCGCCGCCAGCCAGCCCCTGCACCGCTGCCGTCGCCGCCTGTATCGCCCGCTGAACCGCGCTGCCCGTGCCATATTTCTGCATCTCGGCTTTGTAGATATCCGTTTCACGCAGTTGCCCGGCGGTATAATCCGGATACGTCTCTTTCGCGGCCTTCGTTGCCTGGATGCTGCCTTCCGTACGCGCAATGTCCGCTACCTGGTTGCCGATTTCGCCTATCAGTTGCGCCTGCTGCAACCGGTTTTGCTCTTTCTCCTTGTCGAATATCGGCGAGAGCGTCTGGTTGGCGTGCGCCACATCGCGGCTGAGTTGGTTTATATCCTGTTGCTGGTTCGCGCCGTCGCGGATAACCATTGTCCCTTCGGAGACCGCCGACCGGGTGGTCGTGCTGTCGTGGCCTTCACTATCGGCCCCGGCCAGCAGGCCGTTCGCCATATTGCCCGCGAACTGACTGCCGATGCCGCCGCCGGTGCTTATGCCGATGCTCTGGTGCTCCGCTTTATAGTCGGCGCGGTTTTCAATATCGCTGAAGCCCAGCGTCCCGGTGTCGAGGCGGTTTTTGTCCGGCGCGGCGGTCGAACCCATGACCGCGCCGTCGAGCCGGGTATGCTCGCCCACCGTCACATCAAAGCCGCCCTTGCCGGCGAAAATGCCGGTTTGCTCAACCACCGAGTCGTAGTCGCTGTGCATCTTGTCCCGGCTCAGGTTGACGCTCGCCGAGCCGCTCATCGAGCCAAAAGTGAAGCTGCCGCCGGCGCCGGCGTTCTGCTGCTTCGCGTCGTAGCGGTCGCTGTCCTGCTCCGAGGTCATCGTCAGGTTACGCCCCACATCGGCTTTCACTGTCTCGCCGCTCACCTGAGCGCCGCTGAGCGCGGTATCGCGCCCGCTCAGCAGGGTAACCCGGCGTCCCGCATCCACCGTGGTTTCGGTATGGGTGACGCCGTTACCGCTCTCGCTGCCTTTGCCTTTGTTGACGCTGGCGGAGACGCTGATGCCCCAGCCGCCGGAGCCGACGCCAATCCCCACGCCGACGCTGCCGCCGCGGCTTTCGTTTTTGCCATCAAGCTGCCGGGTGTTTTCCGCCGAAAGCAGGTTGATATCGCGATTGGCGGCAAGCAGCACGTTGTCGCCCGCGCTGAGCCGGCTGCCTTTCACCGTCAGGTCGCCGTCCTGACCGGTGGCGCTGATGCGGAGATCGTCGCCCGCCGTCAGGCTGCTGCCCTGTGCGGTGTTCTGCTCGCTGCGCTGCGTCTGTAAATAGACCCGTTTTAGTTCCACGCACTTTTTGAGATCCCGGCCAGATGGTGTTGTAATCGGTATTCCTCCGGTGTCAGGTTGCTCAGCGATTCATGTGGACGCTCACAGTTATATTCTGAAAGCCACCGCTCTGTGATTTCTCGTACTTCGTTCAGCGTCCTGAACAGATAGAAATCCAGTATTTCAGTGCGGTATGTCCGGTTAAAGCGTTCAATAAATGCATTCTGAGTCGGTTTACCCGGTTTGATAAATTCCAGCCTCACTGCGTGCATTTCTGCCCACTCAGCCAGAGTCAGTGAAATAAATTCCGGGCCGTTATCCATGCGAAGCATCGCGGGATATCCCCGGTTTGCTGCGATCCTGTCGAGCACTCGAACCACTCGTTGGGCCGGCAGGTTCAGGTCTATTTCGATCGACAAAGCCTCGCGATTAAAATCATCGACGACATTGAATGTGCGAAAGCGACGGCCGCAAATCAGCGCGTCATGCATGAAATCAACAGACCAGCTCTGGTTCAGAGCTTCAGGTGTGGTCAGCGGCGATGGGTTACGTACCGGCAGACGCTGTTTGCCTTTGCGACGAAAATTCAGTTTCAGCAGACAGTAAATACGGTGGATCCGTTTATGGTTCCACTGGTATCCCTGCCGCCGCAGAACCTGAAACAGCTTCGGGAAGCCGTATCGTGGATATCTTTCCGCAGCCGTCTGCAATGCGAAAATAACGGGTTCGTCACGCGTGTTGTCCGGACGGTAATGGAAAACCGTTCTGCTCAGGTTCATGCTCCTGCAGGCCTGACGGATACTCAGTCCGAACGTTGTTATCAGGTGCGTCACCAGCTCACGCTTAAAGGCTGGCTTCAGAGCTTTTTTTCGATAACATCTTTCAATGCCCGATTCTCAAGACTGAGGTCGGCAAACATCTGCTTGAGCCGACGGTTCTCGTCCTCAAGATCCTTTATTTTTTTAATATCAGATGCTTCCATGCCACCGTATTTAGACTTCCAGTTGTAATAAGTGGCTTCAGAGATTCCGGCCTCGCGGCAGACATCTTTCACTGTTCGTCCAGCTTCAACTGACTTAATCACCGTGATGATCTGATGCTCAGTAAAACGGGCTTTACGCATAGCGATCTCCTTCGTTGGCAAAATGAGTATGCCGGAAGATCTCTAAATGTGAATGGCACGATTATGCGGGATACTTACACGTCGACTTCGATGACTGGCTGCCGTAAGAGAGGCTGATGCCCACCGTATTGGTGTTTGCCGCATCCCCGCCTTGCGCCGCGTCCAGACGGACCGCCTGCGTCGCCTGAATGCCGCTCAGCGCCGCTTTCACCCCCTGCAATGCCTTCAGGCGGTCATTGTCGGTGTTTCCGGCCGTCCGCGCCGTGGACACGGCGGTATTCAATGCGCTGCCCGCCGCCCCGGAGAGCGCCAGCGTCAGGCCCGACGTTTTCTGCGCCACTTCGTGCGTCTGGCGGCGTTGATTCTGCGCCGCATCGATGTCGACGCGCCCGCCGCTGAGCGTCATATCGTTGCCCGCCGCCAGCGCTGAGCCGGTCACGGCGAGGTGGTTGCCCGCGCTGAGCGTCAGATCGCCGTTCACGCTGCCGACCGTACTGCCCAGTTGCGTCACGTCCCGGCCGGTATCGGTCACGTTCAGGCTGACATCGGCCCCCTGAATGGCGCCGGTCTGGTTGGTGATAGTGTCGGCATCCAACTGCAACACGCGCTTTTCAGCACGAGTATGCTACCGCTCCGCCGTGATTTTCCAGACTACAACCACACCATCCTAACAGCGCCATCTGCCGCTGATATTAGCCTTTCCTGTAACCCCCGGCTGGCTCATATCGGAGCTTTTACTCAATTCGCTGACGAACTAAAAACGCATGTAAGCGGCATTACACCGTCGGTTACGCCCCCAACGGCGGTAAAAAACCGCCCAGCCCGCAGCTCAAGCTCAGCGGCAGGTGGCTGGAAGAACTCGGCTTTAACACCGGACAGCCGGTTATCGTCACCGTTGAGCGCGGGCGGCTGGTGATTGAGATGGAACTGAGGTTTTGACCGGTCAAAGTGACGATCCCGGCCAAATGGCCGGGATTAACCATTTATAACTCTTGATATTTGATACCTTCATCGTGTTCATATGATGATGATAAAGAGTCACTAATATTTAGTTCATCACCAACATTTACAACAATCAAACTCAAACCACTTTCAAAAACCAGCTTTATTCCTATATAGGCATCCTCTATCGAAGAAAATATCGAATAAGCTTTCAATAGGGATTTTCCAATATAATCAACAAAAAATGTTGAATTTGAAACATCCATAATTATTTCCTTGCCATATTCTCCAAGATCATTTCCCTGAACAGGAAAGTCTGTTACCTCTAGGGTTGAACCATCTTTACCACACCTGAAACTGGCTATGCTCTCAGTATTGGAAAAAATAAACTGTAATTGCTGAGGATGTTCAAAGTCAGGCGTTTCAAAAACATAGATTAACCCTCTCACTCCTGAGAGTCTTTCACCAATAACATGGTTAGCCCATTCTTGATATTTACCTAAAGGATTCATCATTTCGGGTCTCCCTTAAGTGCATTTTTCACCGATGTATTATTAACCCCGTCCTTAAGGATAGTGACAAAACTGCCATCTGGCTTAGTGACAACAACATCATTCCCTTTTATTCTGAAGAATACATCTCCACGGCTAGCGCCGTTTCCTACACCTTGACCTGCAAATTTACCGGCGACGACCTTATCAGGATTAGAACCGATATCATTTATAATATCTAATACACGTTGCCTATCTGCCGCATTCGATGCATTACCGCCGAAATCTTCAACATGTTTTCCAAGTTTTTTACCCAATTGCGCATTAGTAACTGAGAATGCAGCATTAGATCCGACTCCAGAGTTGGGTAAAGATGCATGTCCGGGACTCGGTAAATAGCCTGATATCTCATCACTGGCCTTATTAATCAGCTTCGACGCTTCAGCAACATCCCCTTTCTTCAGCGCCACTTCTGCTGCTTTTATCGCCTTGCCCGCCGCATCACCCGCTACGGGGATCAACCCAGCCATTGCTCCAAGATAATCAATGGCTGACTGCGCTTCAGCAAAGCCCTTGATATCGCCCACAACCGGTATGAAGTCTAATCCAAAACCAGCAGCGCCTTTCAATAATTCATTGCGATGCTCACTTATCTTGGCCGAACACGCTTCTGCACTCATTCCAGCACAGTGCTGTGCCTTGAACTCTTCAACGGCAGCAACCAGTTCTTTTTGCGCATTTTGGTACTTCTCTTCCTGCGACACACCCGAGACTTTATTCTCAATAATGTCACTCAGCGCATTATTCTCAACCGCATTCTTACCAGCCTGTGCTCCCGCCAACGTGTTAGCACTGCTGTCACCCACTACGCCACCCGCCAAGCCTGCCGCCAGGGTGGAAAGGACGCTGATAGTTTGCTTCTCATCTTCTGTTAACGCATCCCGCGATATTCCTGGATAAAGCTGCTGGGCGATATACTCGCTTACCGTCGCGCCTGCCGCTCCCGCCAACGCGCTGTTGCCCTGCACCTTCGCTACTACCGCGCCCACCACTGCGTGGGCCATCAGGTTGGCTTCGGTGTTTATCTTGCCATCGGCGTCGGTTGTCATGTCGTGGATGACTTCCGCCAGATACGGAGCGCTTGCGCCTGCCAGCGCTTTCGTCATATCGCCCCCGGCCAGCCCCTGCACCGCTGCCGTCGCCGCCTGTATCGCCCGCTGAACCGCGCTGCCCGTGCCATATTTCTGCATCTCGGCTTTGTAGATATCCGTTTCACGCAGTTGCCCGGCGGTATAACCCGGATACGTCTCTTTCGCGGCCTTCGTTGCCTGGATGCTGCCTTCCGTACGCGCAATGTCCGCTACCTGGTTGCCGATTTCGCCTATCAGTTGCGCCTGCTGCAACCGGTTTTGCTCTTTCTCCTTGTCGAATATCGGCGAGAGCGTCTGGTTGGCGTGCGCCACATCGCGGCTGAGCTGGTTTATATCCTGTTGCTGGTTCGCGCCGTCGCGGATAACCATTGTCCCTTCGGAGACCGCCGACCGGGTGGTCGTGCTGTCGCGGCCTTCACTATCGGCCCCGGCCAGCAGGCCGTTCGCCATATTGCCCGCGAACTGACCGCCGATGCCGCCGCCGGTGCTCATACCGATGCTCTGGTGCTCCGCTTTATAGTCGGCGCGGTTTTCAATATCGCTGAAGCCCAGCGTCCCGGTGTCGAGGCGGTTTTTGTCCGGCGCGGCGGTCGAACCCATGACCGCGCCGTCGAGCCGGGTATGCTCGCCCACCGTCACATCAAAGCCGCCCTTGCCGGCGAAAATGCCGGTTTGCTCAACCACCGAGTCGTAGTCGCTGTGCATCTTGTCCCGGCTCAGGTTGACGCTCGCCGAGCCGCTCATCGAGCCAAAAGTGAAGCTGCCGCCGGCGCCGGCGTTCTGCTGCTTCGCGTCGTAGCGGTCGCTGTCCTGCTCCGAGGTCATCGTCAGGTTACGTCCCACATCGGCTTTCACTGTCTCGCCGCTCACCTGCGCGCCGCTGAGCGCGGTATCGCGCCCGCTCAGCAGGGTAACCCGGCGTCCCGCATCCACCGTGGTTTCGGTATGGGTGACGCCGTTACCGCTCTCGCTGCCTTTGCCTTTGTTGACGCTGGCGGAGACGCTGATGCCCCAGCCGCCGGAGCCGACGCCAATCCCCACGCCGACGCTGCCGCCGCGGCTTTCGTTTTTGCCATCAAGCTGCCGGGTGTTTTCCGCCGAAAGCAGGTTGATATCGCGATTGGCGGCAAGCAGCACGTTGTCGCCCGCGTTGAGCCGGCTGCCTTTCACCGTCAGGTCGCCGTCCTGACCGGTGGCGCTGATGCGGAGATCGTCGCCCGCCGTCAGGCTGCTGCCCTGTGCGGTGTTCTGCTCGCTGCGCTGCGTCGACTTCGATGACTGGCTGCCGTAAGAGAGGCTGATGCCCACCGTATTGGTGTTTGCCGCATCCCCGCCTTGCGCCGCGTCCAGACGGACCGCCTGCGTCGCCTGAATGCCGCTCAGCGCCGCTTTCACCCCCTGCAATGCCTTCAGGCGGTCATTGTCGGTGTTTCTGGCCGCCCGCGCCGTGGACACGGCGGTATTCAATGCGCTGCCCGCCGCCCCGGAGAGTGCCAGCGTCAGGCCCGACGTTTTCTGCGCCACTTCGTGCGTCTGGCGGCGTTGATTCTGCGCCGCATCGATGTCGACGCGCCCGCCGCTGAGCGTCATATCGTTGCCCGCCACCAGCGCTGAGCCGGTCACGGCGAGGTGGTTGCCCGCGCTGAGCGTCAGATCGCCGTTCACGCTGCCGACCGTACTGCCCAGTTGCGTCACGTCCCGGCCGGTATCGGTCACGTCCAGGCTTTGCGAGCCAATGCTGAAACCGATGCCGCCGGAACTCATCAGGCCGGATTTTTTCTCCTGTTTCTGATGCCGTTCGCTGTTACGCTCGCGCATGCCGCCGACGGTCAACTCGTTGCCTGCCAGCAGGGACACGTCGCCGCTGCCCGCCACGTTGCTGCCCAGTACGGCAAGGTCGTTGCCTGCCGTGATGTCCACGTTGTCGCCGCTCAGTTCGCTGCCTGCAACCGTCTGGCGGGAGACGGCGTCATGCGTGCGGGTGGTGGTCTTCGACAGCCAACTGCTGCTGCCGGTCACCTTGTGGCGTTCATCCAGATCGAGGGTGTTCTCCGCGCCTTTGATATTCACGTCATGCCCGGCGCTCAGTTGCAGCGCATTCTCCGATGAGAGCAACGCCGCCTGTGCGTTGATGTCGTTACCCGCCGCCAGCGTGAGGCCGCCTTTACCGACCACTTCGCTGCCCACGCTGTCGCGCTGGCTTTGCTTCAGGGTGTTGTCACCGTCCCAGACCAGGTCGTCGCGGCGGGCGGTCGTGACGGTATCGAGGTTCAGGTCGCGCCGGGCGATAAGCCGCGTCTGACCCTTTTCGCCGCTGTTCACGACCTGGGCCGCCGTCAGGTTCAGATCGCGTCCGGCCTGGAGGGTCAGCTTGCCGTCCGCGCCCTGAACGTAAATACCGGAAACGCTGTCGATAGTGGTTCTGGCGAAACGGTTCTGATCCGCGGCGCTTTCCACGCTGCGAAGGGTAGTGGTGGCGTTGATATCGCGTCCGGCGCCGGCCAGCAGGCTGTCGTTGCCCTGAATAATGCCGCCGATATTGTTGAGATCCGTCCGGGCATTCAGGCTGACATCGGCCCCCTGAATGGCGCCGGTCTGGTTGGTGATAGTGTCGGCATCCAACTGCAACACGCGCCGTCCGGCGAGGGTACCGCGGTTAAACAGGTCGCCGTCGAGCTTCATCACGACATTGTTACCGGCGATCAGCGCTCCGGCGCCATCGATATCGCCCGGTTTCACTTTGGCGTAGACCTGCGGCACCAGCACCGTGCTTATGGAGCCATCGGGCATTTTCACCTCTCGGTTCACCAGCCAGACGATATCGCCGGTCAAAAGCGCCATCTGATCTGCCGTCAGCGCCACGCCCAGCTTCAGCGAGAACTGTTTGCCGAACGTAATACCTTGATCCATTAATGATTTAAATTGCGCTTCGTCGCTGGTGTAGCCGTCCAGATAGCGCTGTCCGGTCAGATTAATGACCTGCTCGCGCACCAGACGCTGCTCATAGTAGCCGTCGCCAAGGCGCTTGGCCGTGTGATCTCCGTTCTGACTGAAGGCGTTCTGCATATAATCGCTGCCGAGCCACTGTTTCTCATTGGTGAAACGCGGATCGGTTTCCACCAGATAGGGCACATCCGTCGACGGGTTAACGGTGAACAGACTGTTATCCGGCAGCGTGGTGTCCGGGCCGACGATGCGGATTGTCCCTTCTGGTGGATTGACCTCAAACTGCTGACCCGGCGGCGGGGTGACCGGATCGCCAGCGGAAACCGACTGTAATTGGGGGAGGCGGGAGTCGCTGTTCACCTGCGCCGTGACCGCTTCCGTCTGGCCGATGGTCACATCGATACTTTGCGGGGTCAGCGGATTGAGGTTGACCGAGCTGCCCTGAACCTCGCCATTGCTGACAAGCTGGCCCGGCTTAAGCGCAATGGCCTGGATCACCGTTGGCGGGGTGTAGGCTGTGCGATCGGCGCCTTGTTCATCCGTCCCTTTATGGCGGATACGGTAGTAGTGCGTCACCCAGCCCTCATCGTTGGTATGGCGCTCGCCGGATACGTCGTCGTTTTTAATCTCTCTCATGCCGCGGGTTTCCAGCGTACCGCCCGCGATAATCCGGCTTTTATCGTTGAAGATCGCATCGCCGGCGACCGTGATGTCGCCGCCTGCGAGGATCTGCGCCGGGTCGGAGGTTTTAATCCGCGTCTCCTGAACCGTGCGGATGTAGTCGTACTGGCTGAAGCTGTCGTTGTTGGAACCCGTATCTTCCGGCGTGTTCAGGTTGCGCAGGCCGTCTGACGAGTTGCGGTCGACAAAGACGCCTTCTTCGTCGGCCTTCCAGCGATTCGGCGAGCCGGCATGCTGGTATTCAGTCACGGGTCCGCTGGAAACGGTGACGATCTCGGTGGCGAAGTTGTCGTTGACGTTATTAATCTGCCCGGCGGCAATCGTCATATTCCCGGCGGACTCAATGGTGGCGCTATGGTTGTTGATAGCGGCCGCCAGCCCCGTCGCCGCGCCGTTGGCGGCCAGCTCGCCGCCAATCGCCATATCGCCCGCGCTAGAGATCAGGCCGTGCCCGCTGTTGTTAAGGGTTTGAACGCCGATATCCACGCGCTCGCGGCCGGCAAGGGTGGCCGCCGTGCCGTTTTCGGCCTGGTTGTTGAACGTTGCCGCGTTCACGCCGATGACGTCGCCATAAATACGGCCGCTACCGGTGTTGGTGAGCGTACCGGCGTTAAGACGCGTATACCCGCCGTCAATCAGCCCGTGGTTAAGTAGTGTGCCGTCGACATTCAGCCAGTTCTGTCCGGCGTTGATTTCGCCGTCCGCCGTATTCGTCAGGTCGCCGCCGTGCAGATCGAGTTGACTCCCCGCCAGCAGCTTGCCGCTGTTGGTGATGCTCCCCGGTGTGACGAGCGTGAAATTGCCGTTGGCGATCGCCGTGCCGCTATTTGCAAACGACTGATCGCTTTGCAGCGTCATATCGCCCAGCGAGAGCAATTGCCCGTTTCCGTCGACGTTATCCGCCCGGATATCCAGTTGCTTGCCGGCTTGCACCACACCGTCACGGTTGATGAGATTAAGTCCTGAACCACTGATCTTCAACACACCGGAAGAGGCCAGTGCGCCCGCGCTGTTGTTCAACTCGCCATTATTGCCAATCGTCAGCGCATTATCGGCAAGGATACTGCCGTGCTGGTTGTTGAGTCCGCCGGTGTTGAGATTGACGGTCCGGCCTTCCAGCCCCTGATTCGCCCCCTGGGTGTTCTGATTAATGACATTAAGCGCATTGAGGGTAAGATCCGCACCGCTGCGGATAAGCCCGGAGACGTTATCAAGCGCGCCTTGGGCGTTATCGAGCAGCATATCGCCCACCGCCTGAATCTGCCCGCCGCCGTTTTGCAGGTTGCCGGTCTGCAAACTGGCGTTTGATTCACCGATAACGCGCCCACCGTTGCGGTTATCCAGCTCCGCGGCAACGAGGTCGAACGCGCCTTTCGCCGCCAGCGTGCCGCCCTGGTTATTCACTACGCCGCTGTTCAGGGTTAACGCGCCGAGGCTGTTAAGGGTTCCCGACCGGTTGTTGAACGTCTGTCCCTGGTTAGCGAGCGCGACGTTTCCGCCCTGTATCAGACCGGACTGGTTTGTGAACTCCCCGCTTAACGAGAACGTCAATGCATTTGCGGCAATTAGCCGCCCGGCGGTGTTATCAAGCGTGCCGCCGGACAACAAAAATTCGCTGCCGGAAAGCGCAAGGCCGAGGTCATTGGTGAAAGCATCGGCCGCGAGCGCCATTGCGCCCTGACTGATCAGGCCGCCTTTATCACCGCTGTTGCGGTTAGTGAGCTCGCCGGCGTCGACATCCAGGCTATCGCCGCTCTGAATAAGCCCGCCGTCATCGTTGTTGATCTGTTTACCGCTCAGGTGGAGCGCGTTTTGCGCCGCCAGTTGTCCAACGCGGTTGTCCAGCATATCGGCGTTAATCGACGCCGCATCGCCGCTGACCAACGTACCTTGTCGGTTACGCAGTTCACCGGCGTCGAGTGAGAGCGCCTTGCCCGCGCCGATAACGCCGCCGCGGTTATCCAGCCATTGCGAAGCGTTTAGGGTCATCCCGCTGCCGGATTTAATGGAACCGCCCTGATTGCTGAAGGTGGTGAAACTGGCCGCCAGCGCCTGTTCGGAGCCGAACACCCCGTTGCGGTTGTCCACCGCCAGACCTTTGTAGGTGAGCGTTCCCTGGCTGATGATCGATCCGTTCTGGTTATTCATTGCGCCGCTGTTGAGACCCAACGCGCCATAAGAGAGCAGGGTGCCGGACAGGTTATTGAGCGTACCGTCGTTCAACGCCAGTTCGAGCCCCTCAGCCAGCACGACGCCTTGCTGGTTCCCCATCCCGACGGATTCGATACGTTGTGATTTGGCCGCCTCAATACGCCCTTTACGGTTATTGATGGCCTGTTTGCTGCGGAGCTCGCCCTTGCCGGTTGAGGCGGAGACCAACCCTTCTTCATTGTTGAGCTCGGAAGCGTCTACGGTGGTATTTCCGGCCGCGGCAAGCGACCCTTTCCGGTTATCCAGCGTGCCTTTAACCTGCGCGTTCAGGCTGCCGTCCTGCGCCGCCAGTATTTTGCCGCGCTGGTTGTCAAGTGTCTGCGCGCCCAGGTTAATATTACCGTTGGCGGCAATTTTTCCCTGCTGGTTATTGAGCGCGCCCGGCAGGTTCAGCGCCAGATCGCCGCTGCCGGTCTGGACGATTTCTCCCTGCCGATTTGACAAACTCTGCGCTGAAAGCGCCATCGCGTCGGCGCCAAGCGCACCGCCATCGTTATTCAACTGCTTGTCGGTTCGCGCCGTCAACCGCTGCGCAGAAACCTGTGCATTTTGTGTGTTGAGGCTGCCTTTCCCGGCGTCCAGTTCAACATGCGTTCCCTGAGTCTGGCTAGCGCTGAGATCCATCCCCTGACTGCGGATGCTGAGATTGCCGCCCGCCAACATTTTGCCGTGCGCGTTCAACTGGCCGCCGGCGTTCAGTTGCAAATCGCCTTTTTCCGCCAGTTGCCCGTTATCTTTCACGCCTGCCGCCAGCACGCTTCCTTCGCTGCCGGTCAGCGAGTCGGACTGGACCAGCGTATTGTTGCCTGCAATGACGGAGCCGCTGTTGTTGAGCGCGCCTTTACTCTGGATGCTGGCGTTATTCCCGGCGCGAACCGCACCGCTATTGGTTACGCCCGCGTTAGACGTCAGTTGCGTATTGTCGCCGGCACTGATGGCGCCGCTGTTTTCAATTCGCCCGTCAGCGGTGATCACCACGCTTCCCGCCTGCGCGCCGATGGCGCCCGCATTGCGCACGCCCACGCCGCTTTCGGTGCCGACCATGCGGATTTTGCCCGCGAACATGCCGCCGAGGGAGGAGGTATCCAACGCCAGTTGAGGCGTAGTGGCGGGATCGGCGGTGGTTTTCTCGATACGGCCATGCTCGGCATCGACCTTATTGCGTCCGGTGGTGACTTTCAAATCCTTTGCCCACAACCCGGCATTGATTTTTACCGAACGGGCAATGATATCGGTGTAATCCGCACCGGCGCTATCCATACCCGGCCCATCCACCACGACCTCGCCCCGTTCAACGTTATAGCCGGTCAAGTTGCCGTTATTCATCTGCACCTGCCCGGTGGTGAGCGTGGCGCGATTGGCGTTGATAAAGCCGCAGCCGCTACAGGTAATGCCGGACGGGTTGGCGATCACCACCTGCGCTTTTTTACCCGCCACTTCAATGAAGCCGTTCAGACGGCTCGGGTCGCGCGAGTTGACCTCATTGAGGATGACGTTGGCTTCCCCCTTGGCAAGCCACGGGTTGCCGGTCACCATTCCCCCCAACTGCGTCTGCACGTTTTGGCGGGAGTTATTGAGGATGGCCCCCTTCTGATTCACATCAAACTGGCTGAAGTTGTTGCGTGAGACGCCGCCCGCGGAAGGGGTTTGAATATTGACTTGCGGCGTGCCGTTGGCGCTGTTGAGGATGGTCGGCTGCTGGTTTTTCGGCGCGCCGCTGTTAGCCACTATATTCGCCTGAACGGGCTGTATCACCCCCATCGCCAGCCAGAGACCGAAGCCGATGGCGCTGACTTTACCGATAAGACGACCAAGCGTATGCCCAATGCCGGAAGAGGGTGAAGAACCGGCGCGGCCGGAGCGGGCGATATCCGCCACTACCATCAGCATGCCGCGCGCTTTATTGAAAACGATACGATACAGGCTCTTGTTCATCATTGTGTCCTTACTGTTAAAACTTGCGGCAACTCAACGGGCAGGGGATGTGCTTTACACCAGTTTCTTGCCGCCTCGCGGCTTATTCTCGCGCCGTGAAACATCACTACGCGTTTACCGCGCTCCCGCCCGCGGTGGTACAACGCGCGGACGCAATGGTCGGGGAAGAGGTCATCGCGCATCAGCTTGTTCATTGCGGCGGTGTGTCCAAAAGGCGCTATCCAGTCGCAAAACCACATCCGATCGCCGCTGTCCCAGTCCTCTTCCTCCATGTGGATGGCAGGGCGGGTGAGATAGCGTGCTTCCGATTCCAGGTTGAGCCATGCCCAGCTCAGAAAGAAAATGGGGCGCTCCCGCTCGGCGACCAAAACGTACTGCCGGCGCTTGATGATGGGCAGCAGCAGCGTCGGTAGCGCATGTAACGGCGCATCGCGATGCAGCGGCGAATGCATCCACAGCCACACGGAAGCGCCAAGCACTTCCGCTTCGTTCGCTTCGCCGCCCAAGAGCAGCGGCGCTTTGATGTCATAATTTCCGACGCGCATCACCAGCTCCAGTTGAGGTTGAACCCGAAAGTCGCGGAATCGGTTTCAAAGCCGTCCGGCTTTGAGAAGGGAACGCCTGCAAACAGGTCATAGCTGGTGTTGAGCAGGTAGCCGCGCAGACCGGCGACGCCGCCCGCCAGATGATGACCGACCAGGATCTCCGTGCCTGCGCCGCCCACCCCGCCGTAGTCGGCGCCAAGATAGAGTTCCTGATTCGGCAGCGGCGTACTCCAGGCCAGATCGTTGCGTACATACCAGCCACGGCTGGCGTTAAGGGTGCGTTCGCCATCAAAGCCGCGCACTGTCCAACGGTTGCCGATAGCGAACTGATCCTGGGGCGTAAGCGGCGTGTTGCTGATCTGGCGCAGGTACTGCACGTTGTAACGGAACGTCTGCGAACCGATTGCAAAAGGCGCGTTGAGCTGAGCGTTGAACAGAAAGATTTTGCCGAGCGCCGTAGCATCGCCGACAGACTCTTCCGGCGCAGGACGCGCGCCAAACCAGCGGGTGCCGCGCTGGTAACTGACGCCGGCGTCAAGCGTGGTCTGGCCGATATAGTGACGGTGTTGCAGCCCCAGCCGCCATGCGGCGGTCTGGCGGCGCTGCACTTCCACCTCGGTGTCGTTGATAAAGTTACGGGTTTCGCGCGCCAGTAAATCATAGGTGAACGAGGTTTTCTGGCTGCTGCTGCGGTGCAGTACGCGACTTAACTGCACATTGAGGTTTTTACTTCTGCCGCTGTAACGGTAATCCTCATTCAGACCAGCCACCGTCTGGCGGTAGTCATAATTGCTGCCGGTGATCCCCAGCATCCAGTAACCAAAAGGCACCGAGTAGTGTGCCGTATAGTTGCGGCTGCTCTTGCCGCTCTGACCATGCAAATCGCGGCCGGCGGAAACGTAGAGGAGATCGCTAAGCGAAAAGGGATTATCCAGCGACAACGTGGCGGCCCCCTGATAGCGGCCGGTGCTTTTGGTTCCTGAGTCATCAAGCGACAGGCCAAGACGCCACATCTTTTCCTGCCTGCGGGTAATGACGATATCGCTCTCGCCCGGTTGTTCACCGGGAATAATCTCCATGCTTGCCTGAACGTTAGGAAGGCGTTGCAAATTTTCCAGTCCTTGCTCGATATCGCGCAGGTCGAGCAGATCCCCCTCATGCGCCGGAAAAGCACTGTAGAGCGGGATATCGTTATCGCTGTCCGGCGTCAGTCTCACCGCGCGGACATCGCCCGGCATGATAGCGAGCGTCAGCGTACCGCTTTTCAGATCCTGCGGCGGCGCCAGAACGCGCGCGGTGACATAGCCGTGATCGATCAGGCGGTTCTGCAATACGCTCATCAGCAAATTGATCCCTTTCGCCCCCAGGCACCGATCCACCGCTTGATCGGCCAGCCGCTGTAATGGCAGCCAGCCAGGGAAATCCTGAGTTCCTTGCAGATCGACTTTTTTGATCGGGAAGCACGGGGTCATTTCCACGGGGAAATGCAGACGGGTCAGGAAAGCGCTGGGAGGCTGCAAACGAACATCCGGCGCCCGTGGCGTCAGTTGTCGCTCTTGCGCGTGTTGCCGTTCCTGCTGATTGATTTGCTGTTGGTTGATCTGCCTGTTATCGATCTGTGAAGGATCAATCGGCGTAGCCGCACTTGTCGAAAATGTAAAGAAAGGTAAATAAATCGTTAATAACAAATGACGTAAAAAAGCCGTTTCTGCTCGGCCATTATTATTTAATTTATTGATTTTAAATGATAAATAAATAAAAGTAACGATCCTTGTCATTATTTTCATATCGGTGAGTTAAATGATTGCTTACATATTCCCATCATAAATGAATAGTCGCAAATGAAAACAATCTCTTTTGGATATATCTCATGGCCTGATAGACGAAATAATTTAATGAGATTAGCGCGTTGTGATTCTTTGAGGTTTGCCTGGATTCGATGGGGACCGCAATGGGCGGGACTGATTTCACTTGTGACCGATAGGACTGACGGGCGGGATGTTGCGAACAGGGATCGGCATACCCAACAGCGGTACTTTGTTCGATGCTCTCGCCCGTGCCATCGTGCAACAACAGCGAATGCAAGAGCGATGGACCCATGTTCATAGGGTTCGCTGGGATCAGAAAATTTGTGATCCCTATTGATGGTGCTAGAGTTTATTTTGATCCGCTTGGACAGTGAGGATAGACCGGAACGCCCTTCACAAAAAAGAAAATCAACCCATGGTGCAATCTTTTCCATTAGGTATCCGCCAGTTTTGGGATGAGCGGTTAACGTTGCAGTTGCCGGGATTATATTGGATTAATATTGATCGTCAGACTGATGCCACTCTGTTTTGCCCGCAAGTGATTAGCGCACAGACAGAGGACGCTCGGGTGGCGTTAATATGCTGTGGCGGCAATTCAGAATCGGTATTCATACCGTTACCGACTACCCGTTTAAAACGATTACCCTGCTATTTTTGTTACCTAAAAAAGAGCGGCATTGCTCGGCTTTACAGATGATCTAATGCGATCGATGAAACCGAAAAAGCGGTTATTCATTCTTTATATCCCCGCGAGGCTGTGGCGGGTTTTACGCAAGAAAAAAACAGTACTGGGTAATGGAAACGGGCGACGGGCTGCGCCGGCGCCAGTGATGAACGGCTGTTGCTGGCCTGCGGCGTGAATATCATCGTGACGCATTCCGAACCGCTGTCCCGCTTCTTGTCTCGGCTTGTAAACGCGCAGGGGCAACATTTTTCCAGACGGGTTCCCGCGGGTATCGATCAATTACCGACGACGATGCGGCCTTGCAGATCAAGGGCTATCTGCCCGCGGAGACGTTCAGGGTGTCGGTGCGATTGCTGCTTGAAAGCTCGCAGATGCCTGGCGTGGCTCAATATCGTTAACCTCTCCGGGCCGAGGGTGTCGGAAACCACCACGGCCGTCGAGATTCCAATTGGGGCGGTGATGCGTTGCCGCCGACGAATGAAAATCTGGCTGCCTATCTGGATCGGTTTTATACGCGGGAGAAAAGCCGGGTAATAGCGTTTCCCGCGCCGAGTCGCTATCTGGCTATTTCAGCATTGGTCGCGCGTCTGGTTGATGGCGGGTCTTCACCGCGTCTTCGGTTGACTGGACGAAGCTGACGAAAGATTTGCCGCAAACGGAAGCCGTTTCGGAAAACGAAAACGCAACAGTGATGCAATATCAGGATAAACCCTGTATCCGCCTGAATCGCGGGGAATGGGTTGCTTATCCGAATTGGCCACCCCCGCATCTCCGCGCCGTTAGAAGACGTCAGGTTCTCTTTACATTGGAGTTGAAAACACAGGGGCCGTTTTCTGGCTTGTCACGCCGATATACCCTATTCTGAGGCCGTTTGTCATCAGCACGGCGCCATCGTGGAAATGCGGGCTTAAGATTAAGATGAAATCCAGTGGATATCAGCATAAAACCGCATTGAGGCACCGATAAGCTGTCTTATACTACCGTTTTTGTCATATCGGTGCCATCAGTGAGCAAGTAAGGTATTTTCAACCCGTAATTGAGTGAAATTGCGGCATATTGGCGTTTTTTAGGCAATACGGATTGACGGAGAAGGCGCTTGCGGCTCAGACGTTCATTAACGATTAAGCAGATGACTGCCGTGTCCGCAGTGGCACTGGTTACCATCAGCCTTTTTATCGTGATACAGCTCTTTCACTTCGTGCACCAGCGTCGTGAGGATTATGCCAGGCAACTGGAGAGCATCGCTTATTCTGTGCGCCAGCCCTTGACGGAGGCGGTGTTGCAAGGCGAAGTGCAACGCGCCGAAGATATTCTCAATAACTTGCTGCCCGCCGGCTTTCTCAGTCGGGCTGAGGTGCTATTGCCCGGCGAATTCCAGACGCTACATGCCAATTTTCCAACCGAACGCCCGGTGCCTAACTGGATTGCACGCGTATTCAAACTGCCAATCCGTATCTCTGTACCGCTTTATTCGCCACCGCAGACGCAGAATACGACGCCGTTGGCAAACCTGGTGTTGCAGGCGGATTCCTACCGCATGTTTCAGTTTATCGTCAGTACGTTTTCGACCATGCTGGCGACGTATTTGCTGCTGGCATTGATCCTGTCCATTGCGATTACCTGGTGTATCAATCGACTTATGGTGCATCCGCTGCGCGCCATTATTACCGAGTTACAAAATCTGTCGGCGGAAGAGATTCCCCATCATCAATTGACCCTGCCCGCATGGCATCAGGATGACGAACTTGGCGCGCTGGTGCGCAGCTACAACCGCAATCAACAATTGCGGGAACAATGCCTTGATGCGATTGAAGGACGGTATGGTTTGCCGGGAAAAGACGATTTTTTGCTGCGATTGCGGCAACGTCTGTCAGAAAACGTCCCGCTCAGTCTAGTGGTGATCGGATTTGAGCCATCATTGGCGAGGCAGGACAACATGCGTTATACCTTGGTAGAGCAACTGAAATCCGCGCAGGAGGTGCCTGGGGAATCGGTCTTGCTGGCTTGTCTTGGCATAGATGAGTTCGCGATGCTGAGGCAACCGTCGCCAGCGGAGCAGGCGACGGACTGGGTACAGCATGTGGTGTTGCAGTGCAATGCGCCGTTTGCCTCCGCCGTCCAGTCGTCGCTGGCGGCCTGTGCAGGGGGGATTTATCTGATCCCGCCTGTGACGGAAGAACAAAAGGACGCCGCCTTATTACTGGCACGAGCACGTTTTGCGATGCAGACCGCCCGTTATAAAGGAAAAAATGGCATCCATCTCATTACACCCTGATTCAAGCGTTTTTATAGGCTAATAACATTATATTTTATATGGTTTTTGCTGTTTTTCTTGTGCAAGTCTTGTCGTGACTGGCTTTGGCTGTTTTTTACGGCTGCGTTATCTCTGCTGTTATCAGCTATTTGTTACAAATAAATTGCATAACTGTTTATTATTCACATCTATTGAAGCGATTTAGCTCTTGTTTTTAACCTAACGTTCACAAACTAAAGTTATAAAACGTTCCCCGCTTGTTATTGCAATGTTACTTTCCGGCGCAATCACAGGTGGCTGCGTACCCGATTTGTCCTCCTGTGTTTCCCCACCATAGGACATATAATTATGAAACTATCAATTGTTAAAAGTCTTTATTTCCAGGTGATTGTTGCTATTACGGTAGGGATACTGTTGGGTCATTTTTATCCGGATCTTGGTGCTCAGATGAAACCGCTCGGCGATGGGTTTGTTAAATTAATTAAAATGATCATTGCGCCGGTTATCTTCTGTACGGTGGTAACGGGTATTGCCGGCATGGAAAGCATGAAATCGGTGGGCCGTACCGGTGCGGCCGCCCTGCTGTACTTTGAAATCGTCAGTACGATTGCCTTGATCATTGGTCTGATCGTGGTAAACGTCATAAAACCCGGCGTGGGAATGAATGTCGATCCGAGCACGTTGGATGCCTCCGCCGTGGCGGTTTATACCCAGCAGGCTTCTCAGCAAGGTCTGGTTCCATTCCTGATGGATGTGATCCCGTCAAGTGCGGTAGGGGCGTTTGCCAGCGGTAATATTTTGCAGGTACTGCTGTTTGCCGTCATGTTTGGTTTTGCACTGCATCGTCTGGGCAGTAAAGGGAAAATGATTTTTGATGTGATCGAAAGCTTCTCCAAAGTCATTTTCGGTATCATTAACATGATTATGAAACTGGCGCCGCTGGGGGCATTCGGCGCGATGGCCTTCACCATCGGTAAATATGGCGTGGGTTCGCTGGTGCAACTGGGGCAATTGATCATTTGCTTCTACATCACCTGTCTTCTGTTTGTTTTCCTGGTGTTGGGCAGCATCGCCAGAGCGACCGGGTTCAATATCTTCAAATTCATTCGCTATATAAAAGAAGAACTGCTGATCGTGCTGGGCACCTCGTCTTCTGAATCCGTCTTACCGCGGATGCTGGAAAAGATGGAGAAAGTCGGCTGTAAGAAGTCCGTAGTCGGTTTGGTAATCCCCACCGGTTACTCGTTTAACCTTGACGGAACGTCGATCTACCTGACGATGGCTGCGGTGTTTATTGCGCAGGCAACCAATAGCCAGATGGATATCTGGCATCAGGTCACCCTGCTGGTTGTACTCCTGCTCTCCTCCAAGGGCGCGGCTGGGGTAACAGGCAGTGGATTTATCGTGCTGGCTGCGACGTTGTCCGCCGTCGGCAACCTGCCGGTGGCAGGCCTGGCGCTAATTCTGGGCATTGACCGTTTCATGTCGGAAGCCCGTGCGCTGACCAACCTGATCGGTAACGGTGTGGCGACTATCGTCGTGGCGAAATACTGCAACGAACTGGATGAGGAACAACTGAATAATGTGCTTTCCGGTCATAACAAACGCGATAATACGACAGAGCCAACGACGCTGTCATAATTACAACGCGCTGTTCTGAACATTTCCCCACGGTGTGGTTGCATCGCGGGGAATTTTTTATGGCGGGCAATTTAATATTTCGATAAAAATATTAACCAACGCAAATCCCCCAAAGAGAACGTGATGATATTACCAATAACTTTACTACGTTACAGGAATTCATGATTAATATTCTGGATAGAAAATAAATAAACTACTGTGTATAAGAATTTTAATGAAGCGGCATTTGTTCCATGTATAAAATAGCGTAACGTTGGCGGATTATTCGTTAGCGTAACAGTGCCTTATCTGACAGTTAATGATATTTAAATTATCAAGCCAACAAGGGGCGGGTAATCGAACATGACGCGTAAATTAAGCAGTATAAAACTTAGCTCGGTAATTAAGTTTACCCTTAAAATAATCCTTTAACGTTTACTACTTTGGTGATTGTTGCGGTTATTACATTTACCTATACCAGCACACGTAACTATCTCGGCTCTCGCATCTGGGATAATCAGCGAATGGGAAAACGTTACACGACTCAGGAACGGTTGGATATTTCTATTGGTAATTATCTGCAAAGACAAACAGTTATTGGTCTTTTGGACATCGAGTTTTTCACCAACAACAACAGACGAAAAGGTGAATTTTTTGAAGAGTTGGTAAAGCGATTTATCTTGATGCCTTATAACAGCAAAGAGGAGTTTTTAAAAGAGAATCCTCGTTGTTACGAGCGCACCTGGGGACTGGTGGAAGGTGGCCAGTTCGGTTTTTGGGCGCGAACGGAGCAGGTGACGGAATGTTTATCTTTCATCATAAAATTCGCTATATCGACAGAGAAACTGGGTCCCATAAAGAAATGATATCTCGAAATACTTATTACCAGGTTAATGACTGCGGCTATGCCCGGAATTAGGAGTTAGTCAAATTTTCAGCTTCTGGAATCAATGTTTAGATGATTTTAATTGAGGCGCCATATTTCTAAGTTCATCGATTCAAGGAGAGCGTGATGGTACTTCCCTGCGCAGAGCAGGTCACTAATAAGTCTCTGTATGGCACCGACAACAAACCCGAACATATACTGGAACCGTTAATTCTCAATCACCGCAGCGAGTTATTAAAAAAATACAGTTCTTATTAATGCAACCGAATGCATGATAAGTGGTGCGGGACAGTTGTTAATTCAGCCAACTTCGATATGGTTGAAAAATTCTTTAATGTGTCTCTACCGCCCGGTACTTATACCAAGACTGACATTCTGCATCGGTTCGGTTATATTGACCCTCAAACTGGTGAGGGCGTTGGCAATGGCAATGGCGATGGCCGCATGAGTAACGGCAATGAATTATTCGGCAACCACACTATGCTGAGCAACGGCCAGAAAGCCGACAACGGATTCAAGGCGCTCGCCGAGTATGACCACAACAGCGACAATATCATTGAGGCGCAGAACCTCGCCTACGACACCCTGCAAATTGAAACGCGGATGGCGATTGATGGCAAGACCATCCATCTCAACCCTGGCATGAACCTCACCGCTGAAATCAAGACTGGCAAGCGCTGCCTCATCGAATTCATTACCCGTCCGATCCAGCGTTCGGCGACGGAAAGTTTGCGGGAAAGATAAATAGTCGCCCCCCTTTCTGTACCTGCCTCTTTTTTCTGAGCGGTCGTCCTGTCCGCCGCTATCTGTCCAATAACGTAACCAGATTGTTAAATATGAATATTTTTCTTTTTTTGAGGATCATTTCGTTCCGCTGGTGACATAGATAAAAGCACGTGGTCAAAGGGAGTGGTACACTTCGCCTTTCTCATTTTCCGTGATGCATACATGAGCGTGTTCGGTGGCAAACGCAAGGCCGCCATTATTATCAACAACAACCACATTGTGTTGGATAGTTATTTAAGTAGGGGTTCACATGCAGGGCACCAAAATTGGCCTTTTAGTTGGTGGAATGTTGCTGGCGGCTGTCGGCAGTAACGTGCAGGCTGAAACACTACAACCCGATCCGGCCTGGCAACAGGGTAAGCTGGACAACGGTTTTACCTGGCAATTACTGACCACGCCACAGCGCCCTGGCGATAAAATAGAGCTACGGCTGATGGTCAATACCGGTTCGCTGGTGGAGAATGCCCAGCAAATCGGGTTTGCTCATTTTCTTCCCCATCTGGCGCTTGCCTTCGGCGAGAAGCTTCCGGCCCTACAGTCGATGTGGGCACAGGACGATAACGGCATGTTTCCTCTGCCGCCGGTGGTGACGTCCTATGATTTCACGTCCTACAACCTGAGCCTGCCGATTAACCAGCCAGAATTGCTGAAAGAGGCGCTGGGCTGGCTGGCGGAAACCGCGGGACAGATGACGATCGACGATGAAAGTATTCAGGCCGCGTTTAACGCTCCCGATCGGATCACGACCTTTCCTAAGAATCCCCAGGAACCCAGTTGGCGCTACCGGCTGAAAGGATCGGCATTATTGGCCCACGATCCCGGTCAGGACGTGAAAGCGCCGCTGGACAGTAAGCCGTTGCAGCAATTTTATCAAACCTGGTATACGCCTGATGCCATGACGCTTTATATCGTCGGACATGTGGATAGCCGAAGTGTTATCGAGCAAATCGGCAAGGCGTTCTCCGCGTTGCAGGGCAAACGGGAAGCGCCTGCTCCAGTGCCGACATTAACCCCGCTGCCGACACAGGCCATCAGCCTGATGAATGAAGATGCCCGGCAGGATACGTTGTCGCTGGTATGGGACATGCCCTGGCATCCTATTCGTGAGTCGCAGGCGTTAATGCGTTACTGGCAACGTGATTTGGCGCGCGAAGCGCTCTACTGGCATTTAAAACAGGCGATGGAAAAGCAGCAGCAGAAAGACAACAATCTGCGCTTTGATTGCAATGTGTTTTATACCCGGGCGCAGTGCGCGATCCATCTGGATATGCCAAACAGCGGCGGCGCGATAACGGGCGCGACGTTTCTGGCTAAGGAGTTGGCGGTGCTGCGGGATAAGGGACTGACGCAACAGGAGTTTGATGCGTTGGTTTTGCGTAAAAAGGATGAACTGAACAAACTGTTCGCCACCTATGCCCGCACCAGCACCGACATACTGATGTCGCAACGTTTGCGGTCGCAGCAGAATGGGGTGGTGGATATCTCCCCTGAGCAATATCAGGAACTGCGGCAGGCTTACCTGTCGGCGCTGACGGCCGACATGCTGAATCAAGCGCTGTACCAGCAGCTTTCGCAGGACGCGACGTTGATGCTGGTGCAGCAGCAGGGTGAACCGGAGGTGAATATGAAAGATCTTCAGGCTGCCTATGACCGGATCATGACGCCCGCGGCGGATGGCGCAGAAACGCCTCCGTTGCAAGGCGACACGCCCGCTGCCCCGTAGGGGCCAAAGGCCGCGAACGCGGCCTGCTCTTCTTTGTTTAAACCGGCATGGCTGGCTGCGGGATAATCGCCCCGCGATATTGGATAACGGTGCTGGCGATCAGATGACCGTGCTGAGCCGCTTCCTGAACGCCGCCGCCGTTGAGTCGAACCGCCAGATAACCGGCGCTGAAAGAATCGCCAGCCGCGGTGGTATCAACCACTTTTTCTTTCGGCAGCCTCACCGCCGGTACGTCGATGACCGTCTGCCCGCGCACTGAAACGAGACAGGAATTCGCGCCGCGCTTCACCACGATTTCCGTCACGCCAAAGCCGTGGGTACGTTCCAGCACGTCTTCAACCGCTTTTTCGCCCCACAGCATCTCTTCATCGTCCAGGGTCAGGAACGCGATATCCGTGCAGGACAGGATTTCCGTGTAGGCTTGCCGCGTTTCTTCTTTGCTCTGCCACAGACACGGGCGGTAATTGTTATCAAAAATCACGTTACCGCCATTGGCGCGGCAGGCGCGCAGCAAAGATAACAAGCGCTGGCGGCTTGCGGGATTGAGGATCGCCAGGCTGATGCCGCTGAGGTAAAGGTAATCAAAACGCGCCAGACTTTGACAGATTGCTTCCGCTTCGGCGTTGTCCAGCCAGTAACGGGCTGCGGCGTCATTGCGCCAGTAATGAAAGGTACGCTCACCGGCGTCGTCTGTCTCAATAAAGTATAAACCGGGCAGTTTGTTATCCATGCGCTGGATCAAATCGGTTTTCACCCCTTCTTTCCGCCATGCGACGACCATTTCGTCACTGAAGCTATCGGTGCCGAGCGCGGTAACGTAGTGAACGCCCAGCGCGTCGGGCTTTACCTGACGAGCGATGTAGACGGCCGTATTCAGGGTATCGCCGCCAAATCCACGGTGAATCGCCGTGCCTTTTTGCGACAGTTCGATCATGCATTCGCCGATTACGGCAATGTGGTTAGTTGTCATCACGGTGGCCTGTTTAAAAAGAGAAGCCGGTTAAACGCGGAAATCAGCCTCAGTTTTAAGATAACGTGAGACGGAGTCAATAGTGTTGAAACGATGTTTTATTTTTTTATGACAAAGGTCGAAAAACCCGTGCTTTCCGACCCGTTTTATTGAACAAGAGCATGAGCGCTACGGGGTTATTTTTGGCGTAAGCGGGTCACGCTTTCTCCACCGATACCCCAGTTGTCGGTATCGACTTCATCAATGACGACCACGGTGGTGGCGGGGTTTTTCCCCAGCGTATCGACCAGAAGTTGTGTGACCCCCGCAATCAGGGCTTTCTTTTGCTCTGCGGTGGCACCTTCCCGGGTGATTTTGATATTGACGTACGGCATAGGTTCTCCTGTCTGGATTGAGGATCTTATCGGGCTAGGTCGGCGAATCCTTGCTCTGCGTTTCGCTTTGCTGCTCATTACGGTCAGTTGAGGTGTCGCCTTTATAATTGGCGGTGGCAATCCAGGCGGCGCAGAAAAGGGTTAACCGGGCGAAGAAATAGAAAAAGGCCATCAGGCCGATCACGGAACCAAAAGCGGCGCCGGAAGGTGAACTGGCGAGCTTGGGCAATGTGACGGTCATGGCAAACTTGATCACCTCGAAACCAATCGCGGCGAGCAAGGTTCCGCGCAACAATGCTTTACGTTTGGGTTTGTGGCGCGGCAACACAAAAAAGATCCAGAGGAAAAGCAGGTAGTTGGCGAAAATCGAGATCGACAGCGCGATGAGCGTCAGCGCGGGCCGCAGCCATTCGATGCCGCCCAGCCCCAGTGCATTCACAATTATATTCTGCGCGGTGCCGGCCACCGAGGTCAGGAACAGCGTAATGACCAGGGCAACCATCAGCCCGATCAGCGACAGGAAATCGCGGGTGTACTGAAAGTAAATCTTCTCTTCATCACGCGGGTTGCGTTCCCAGACATCGCGCGACTGCGCGCGGATGGCTTCACGTAAGTTACCCATCCAACTGACGCCGGAGTACAGGGCGATCAATAACCCCGTCAGCCCGACGGTGGTGCGCTGCTGAATGGCGGTGTTAACCGTATTCTCCAGTGTGCTGGCCAGACTGGGATCGCTGATGCTGCTGACGATTTTGTTAATAATCCCGGTGAGCAAATCCGGGTTGGAGGCCAGCACGAAACCGACGGCTGCAAAGGACACCATAAGGATCGGTATCAGCGACAGAAAAGAAAAATAGGTGATCGCCGCGCCAAACTGGTTGCCCATACGATCATCAAAGCGTTCGCCGGCACGGATCATATGCGCAACGCTAGGAATGGCCTGAATGCGCTTCATTAAACGTTTGGTCCGGGTTAAAACAGAGCGCGGCTTTTTTGAGCCGCCGCACTCTTTATGGGTGGGGTGGGCCGGTGGTGAATGACGATCCGAGTCTGCCGGTTCGGGCATCGAACTTCTCCTGCGGTCAGGTTTGGGTGATAGAGAACAGATTTGATTATAACCAACATTATGAGAATGCCCTGCTTTCAAGGTTTGCCGCTCTCCTGTTCAAGTTGCTTGTGCTGTGGCTGCGCGCCTTGCGGGCCGTTGCAACTTTACGCCTCCTTGCAAAGATGAAATGAAATCACAAAACGGTTCGGTTTCGGATGAACGGCGTAGTTCACGCGCAATCTGCCAAATCGCGGGCTTGAAGGGGGCGCCTCGGAAAACTGAAAGTAAATCACGCTAAGCTTGCGCTGGGAAGCAGGCTTAGCGACAACGCGTAGGAATACCCCAATCACAGGTATTAGTCATTGTAAACCAATTAATTTTGAACCAGGCAAGGGAACTAAACTTGCCGGTTTTACATTTAAATACGGTTCATTATGGAAAACCTTAACGTAGGTTTTCGTGTCACAAGGAGCTTCCCGTTACGAAAACCAAACCTTTACTTAGAGAACTCGTATGAAAGTAAACAGTACTATTCCCCCACACGCCAATAACCCCTCTGCTTCACCTTCATCATCAAAGAGTGCCGACCGAGTTACGGTGGCCTCAAACGATCCTCCTCATCAGCCGACCGAGTCACTCAGCTTCGCATCTGCGTCCACTCAGGCAATTACTTATGGGGAGCGCGTTCGCGAACAGGTTCGTGTGCAATCAGTTGCACCGGGAATAATCAAGACCACGATAAAACCGTTAAAGCAAGGTGAAGCAACTATCGCGGGCGATAACACGCCGTTTGCACGCATGCAAAACCTTATGAATCCGCATTCTGAGTATACCCGTCTGACCGTTGTAGGCGGCGCCTCGGCGACACGTGTGATTGGCACCAAAGAAGGAGCTTTACCGGAGCGCCCCGAAGCGTTATCCAAAAACACGCCCGCCCCGACGGCAATTGTCAACGGCGGGTATTTTATCCACAAGCCAGGCTTGATAGGTGACGATGGAAAGCACATCACCAACATTGGCGCGACGATCGGCCCAACCTCTCACCGAGGGGATCATCAACCGATCTCCCGGCTCTGGAAGCCGTACTATGGACAAATCATGATTGATGGCAAGACCAGTCTGTGCAGTGGACCGCTGTTAGCCCGAAACGGAAAGCAGGAGGCGGTGCCCTTCGGAGACAAAAAATTTATATATCGGCCAGACGGAAAAAATGAAAACGAACTTAACAAATATGGCGGGTCCATGACGCCATCTGGCGACCCGATCGAACGATCGGCGATTAGCGTTAACCCATCCAAAAAGGGATCGGGCGGTGATGTCGTCATGCATGCCTTAACCGCGGGAGGAAGCCGGAAAAATGGTGTCGCCATGGCAGTCTGGCAAAAGCTTACTCAGATCGGCGCAGACTCCGCTCAAGGCCATGCTCATTCGAGTGGGGCCAGAGGCAATGCGTCTACGCTCGCTTTGGATGGAGGCGGCTCGACGTATCTTGGCATACTAGACGGGAATGGCGTAACGACGCTTGCACATGGTCGCGGAGGTATTTCGGGCGATTCCATCCGGCCAACACCCAACGTCATCGTTTCGACACCAGCATTTCAGCGGCAAGAAGCGGGTCCAACGGAGGGCCGAAGCGGTCATATTTCGATCGATCAGGCGCCACAGGACGAAAAATGATGCAGCTATCAGTCAATGCGCTGATCTTCCTTGGTGAGTCTGCCCCGGATTTAGTGGGTCTGCTATTTTCATCTCAATGACGCCGATTGGTGACGTCTCAGAAAACGGTTAAGCGTTCGTCGCCTCTTAGCTTATTCGATCATGCTGTCGGTCATCTTCGGTTTGCGGATTTTCTTGAGGTCGTTGCAATCGGCTTAATGTAGGTTATTTACCGTTTTCTGAGACACGCCTAAGCATGTTGAAATGTAACGCATTATTCTGCCAACCCCCTCTGTTTTCTGATAAAACCAAGCCGTAGTGCTTGTTTCGGGTGAGCACGGTGAGAGTGGACTCACGTTTAATTCCCTACTTTTTGTGTTGAAATGACGTCAAGCACGCATAACTCAAAAAAATACTGTTCAATTCTCACCTGCCATTGTCCCCTTAGCCATTGTGTCGTCATCCCATGCGCATAGGGGGCGGGGGAAACCGTTGGCGGCGTACACGGCGCCGTCGGGCTTGCAGTATCGCCATGACCTTTGGTCGTCTAGCCGGAAAAAATGCGGCATTAAACGATCGAACGTCATCAATCGCAGGCGCGTTTTCAACGCCACGCAATGACGGTCGCAGGGGGGCGGGCAGAATGCCCGCCATAAAAAAGACAGTCGGCAGATGACGTTATATCTTTGCGGCAGGCGGGGTATTTATTTCAGCTTCAGCGTGTGAATGATGTTTTCCGCTGTAGTCTGTGCCTGCTGTTGATTGTCTGCGGGCAGGGTGATCTGTAAGGTCAGCAGATGGTTGTCCACTTTGCCCAGCACCACCGAGGAATAGGCCTGCTGTCCGCTGCTGGTGATGATACTGTCTAATTGTTGCAGTTTCTGCCCGTCAACCTCGATGGTTTTATTGGTTACAACCTGAAGGTTGGCATCACGGGTTCGCTGTTGATCTTCCAGGCGTTGCGTCAGTACGGACAGCGCCTCCGTGGTTTTGTCGCCCAGGATCACGATCACCGCTTTTTGTCCGTTACCGTTGGCGTACACATGCATATTGTTTGCCTGCGTCCCTAATTTACCGCTTTGATCCTGCATGTCGGCCGGCAGCGTAAACGAGATTTTCCCTGACAGCAGTTCAACCGTCTGATTCGCGGAGGCTTCCGCCGCCGGTTTATCTTGTTCGGGCGCGTTTGCCGCATCGTCCGTTTTGCCATCACAGGCCGCCAGCACGGTCACCAACAGGCTGACACCGAAGTATTTTACTAAGTTAGACATAGGTCCCTTTCTCAGTATTTTTTTAACAGGTGAGCACAGTATGGCACCCTATTCAGACGGCATAAACAAGCATTTTACCGCCAATATCGGCAACACTCGGCGGCGGATTCTGTTAGCTGTGGCCTTTAACCGACTGACAGGACGCCGTATCTTGCTGTTCACTCAGGTATTTCAACACCCTATTTAGCATCACACCATACATCGGTACGAAGAAGGTCAGGCTAATCAACAGCTTGAATGTGTAATCCACCAGCGCTATCTCGACCCAGTTCGACGCCATGAAAGGATCGCTACTGCGATAGAACGCAATAAAGAAAAAGGCCAGCGTATCGCTGAGATTGCCGAATACGGTTGAAACCGCCGGCGCGACCCACCAGGCATTACGCTGGCGCAGCCGGTTAAACACGTGAACATCCAGAATCTGACCCAGAACGTAAGCCATAAAGCTGGCGCAGGCAATGCGGGCAACCACGATATTAACCTGGCTCAGCGAACCGAACCCTTGCCATGTCCCCTGATAGAACAGCGCGGAAATAAAATAGGAAATCACCAGCGCGGGCACCATAACGGTCAAGATGATACGACGCGCCAGCGGCGCACCAAAAATCCGCACCGTCAGATCGGTCGCCAGAAAGATAAACGGGAAGGTAAACGCGCCCCAGGTGGTATGGAAACCGAAGATTGATACCGGAAGCTGTACCAGGTAGTTACTGGAAGTAATAATCAGAATGTGAAACAACGATAGCCAGATCAGCGCGCTAAGCTGCTGCCGGGGAGTAAAACGATACATAATGTGACCTTTTTGGTTATTGGGGTTAGGGAACCCAAGAAATCATCCTGCGCCGTTTTTTCCGGCGATACGGCGGCATAATACGCAACCGCTTTGGTAATGCAATGGTTGCTTTTTACGCAAACGTTGTCGTGGCTTGCGTCACAGAATCTCCGGCGTAAACTAAAGCGGTTTTTTATGACTGCCTGCCACCCTGCCACAGAGAACGTTGATGACCGACCTATTCGCCAATCCTGATAAAACCCTTGATGTTCAGGGACTGCGCTGTCCCGAACCGGTGATGATGATGCGCAAGACGGTACGCCAGATGGCGTCTGGACAAACGCTGTTGGTGATCGCAGACGATCCCGCGACCACCCGTGATATTCCCGGTTTCTGCCGCTATATGGAGCATGATCTGCTGGCGCAAATGACCGAACAGCTTCCCTACCGTTACTTGCTGCGCAAAAAGGGTTAAGCGACAACGCCCTGCATGACAGGGCGTTGAAATGCGTCAATCCTGTTTTTTAAGCAGCCGCAACGCGTTGGCGGTGACCAGCGCCGTGGCGCCGGAATCCGCCAATACCGCCAGCCACAGCCCGGTGATCCCCAATATGCTGGTGATCAGGAAAACCGCTTTCAGCCCCAGCGCGATGGTAATATTCTGACGAATATTCCGGTGCGTTGCGCGCGACAGCCGGATCATGCTGGCTAATCCTCCCAGACGGCTGTGCGTCAGGGCGGCGTCCGCGGTTTCCAGCGCGACATCGGTGCCGCTTCCCATCGCAATGCCGATGGTTGAGGCTTTCATGGCGGGCGCGTCGTTGATGCCATCGCCGACCATGGCGACCGGATGCTGCTGATTAAGCTCACTCACGGCGGCCACTTTGTCGGCAGGCAGCAAGCCTGCCCGGTAGTCGATACCTAAATCGGCCGCGATTGCGGCGGCGGCACGCGGGTTGTCGCCGGTGAGCATGACGCAGCGTATGTTCATATTTTGTAGCGCGGCCAGCGCGTTTCGCGCGTCATTTCGCAATGTGTCGCGCAGGGCCAGCAAACCCTGTACTTGCCCCTCTTCCTGTACGACAACCACCGTTTTGCCTGCGCTTTCCAGCGTATCAACCTGCTGTTGCCAGAGAGGAGCCAGCGTACCCGCGGGCAGTCTGGCGGGGGCGCTAACCTGAACTCGCTTACCCGCGATGGTGCCTTCCACGCCGATGCCGGCTAAGGCGCGGCGATCCGCCGCGATTGGCAGGAAAACGCTGGTGGCGCGGGCGTGTTGCACAATCGCCTGCGCCAGCGGGTGGTGTGAGCCGGCCTCCACTGCCGCGGTTCGCGCCAGCAGCGCCGCCTCACTCACGCCAACCGCCGGTAAAATATCGGTAATCTGTGGTTTGCCTTCGGTCAGCGTGCCGGTTTTATCAAAGGCGATAGTGCGAATTCCTCCCAGCGATTCCAGCGCCGCGCCCCCTTTGATCAGCGCGCCCTGGCGGGTTGCCGCCGCCAGACCGGAGGTAATCGCCGCCGGCGTGGAAATCACCAGCGCGCATGGACAGCCGATCAGCAGTAGCGTCAGGCCGCGATAAATCCACTCTTGCCACGGCTGGCCCATCAGCAGGGGGGGAATCAGAATAACCAGTAACGACAGCAACATAATGGCTGGCGTGTAATAACGGCTGAAGCTATCGAGGAAACGTTCGATTGGCGCACGTCGCGTTTCGGCTTCCTCAATCAGTTGCAGAATGCGATCGATGGCGCTGTTGCCCGGTTGTGAAATGACGCGCAGTTGTACCATTTTATCGACGCACAGGCTGCCGGCGGCGACTTTTTCGCCTGCGCTACGCTCAACGGGCATTGATTCGCCGGTGAGGGCGCTTTCATCAAAGCTGGCTTCCACATGCAGCAATTCCGCATCGGCAGGCAGTCGTCCGCCGGGGGCGATTTCAATCACATCGCCGGGTAACAGACTGGCAATCGGCACCTTAACGCGCCGCTCGTTTCTGAGCACGATGGCGTCTTCAGGGATCAGGGCCATTAAAGCGGTGACGCCTTGCCGCGCACGGTTGGCCGCATAGGATTCCAGTCGTTCACCCAGCATAAAGAGCAGCAGAATCACCGTGGCTTCTGTTGTGGCGCCAATCAGTAAAGCCCCGATGGAGGCCACGCTCATCAGCGTTTCAATCGCGAAAGGGGTGCTGGAGCGGGTAAGCTGTATGGCTTTTTTCAGTACGGGAATGAGGCCGACAACCGTGGTGGCGATAAACGCCATTTCACTGAGCCTATCATCCAGAAATGAAAGCCCCCAACTGATGGCGGTCAACGACACAAAGAGAATCAGGAAACCATATTCTTGAAAATAAGAGCCGTGCATGAAACGGCGTGAATTCGCCGCAGGTGGCGTGCTTGGGGCAAGATCATGCAAGGTGAAACCAATTTGCGAAACTGCGTTTTGTACCTGTGAGCGGACATCGTCGCGGGCGGCGACAACCAGTTTTTCGGTTGCGAACAACACATTGGCGCGTTCGATTCCCTGGAGATTTTTTACTGCATTTTCAACTTTACGGGCACAGCTTGGACAATCCATTCCAGTGATTTTCCAACTGAAATTCTGAAAGGCGCGGGGGCGGTCACTGTCTCCGCCGTCGGGGTCGTCCGAGTCGGCATTATCGCCGCTTTCCGATGCGGTGTTATCGGGAGTGCGACCTGTATTGATTGCGGCGGCAGGGGCGTGTTTTACCGCGCAGCAGCTTTTTTCCGCGCGTGATACCGGTTTGGCATGCGCCTGACAGCAGGCTGACTTTTCACCGCTATGATGGTGGTGCTGATGAGAATGCATATACTCCTCCTGTATTGATGATAATGATTTCCATCAGAAACTTTACACCGTTGTATCGGGTTACTCCAGCAATTCGCGTGCGGGGTGAACGTTAAAAATAGAGTGAGCGCACGATAAGAAAATGTCCGCCAAAATAGCAGGCCGCCACAATGACCTGATGGGCGCGGAAGCTGATGCGATAGTGATGAATAAGCCAGGTCGCGTGGGCGATGAATAGCAGCGCGCAGCCTGCCAGTAATGAGAAATTATAATCGCTTTCCAGTGCAAAATAACGCTCCCCGGCGATCCATACCATTAAGGTGGTCATGAGGATAAAAGCGCATGTCGGCCAGCGTAAGGTATCGAGTCTGCTCCAGATGATGGCGATCAGCACCGCCGCCAGCACCGCGAGCGCCAGCGCCAGCGGCCAGAAGAATGTCAGCGTGATCTGGCTGGTGAAAAAGCTGATGGTGTAAAGCAGGTGAGACACGAAATAGGCGGCAAACGCGTAGAGCAGACGCTGTGTCGGAAGCAGAAGCAGAGTGTCGGCGACCAGCGTGGCCAGCAAGCCTGCGACTACCAAATAACCGGGTACGCTCAGGAGCGGGGTTTGCCAGGCCAGCGCCAGCAATAGTAACAACGTGACCGGTTTGAACAGCCAGCGCTGCCACACCGGGCCGCGATAGCTGGCGTCAACGTATAGCCAGCCAGAGAAAAGTACGGCAATAAATGACCAGAGCATAGATCGTCCTTATGAGAGAAGGTAACCAGTATCAGATGTAACCCTTTCTTTATTCAATGTAGGGGGCTGCTATAAGTATAAACAACATCGGGTGAGACTGATGCGAATACCCGTGCTTCATGCTATTTTATCGACCTGTTTTTACTGCCGATGGGGGCGGTAAAATCGCTTGAAGGAGTGTAGTGTTGAATGAGTAAGGAATCCGCACTGTATCGTATTCAATTCATTAATAATGGTAAGAACTACCAGCTTTATGTGCGTGAATTAGTGTCGAGCACGCTGTTCGGTTTTATTGAAATCGCCGACTTTGTCTTCGATAGCCAATCAACGGTGCTGGTCGACCCTTCGACAGAAAAGCTTAAAACGGAGTTTTCCGGCGTCAGCCGCAGCTTTATCCCTTTGCAGGCAATTATTCGTATTGATGCGGTGACGGAAAAAGGCAGCGCCCGTATTTCCGAACTGGGGGATAACGTGACGCACTTCCCTTATCTTCCCGGAAAAAAAACCTGACCCATGAGCAAGTTTCCTCTGCTGTTGATACTGGTCTTTGCGTTAATTCTTGTGCTGGCTGGGCGACAATATCTGCGCCAGCGAAAACAGGAGGCGTTGAATGATGCCGCTCCGCTGCGTACCGTATTGGTGGAGGTAACAACTAAGTAAGCGGGCGTATCCGCGTAGTCGCAGCCGTTCCCGTGAACATCAGATCGTGGTGCCGCAGGAGATGCGTTATGAAGCAACGTTTCATCCGGTATATGGCGGGACGGATATGACTCTGCGGCTCGATAGTCCCGATTATCACCAACTCAATACGGGCATGCTGGGTATGTTGCAGGTGAAAGGCACCCGTTTTATCGGTTTTGCGCCCCAGCAGGCGTGAAGATTATTTTTTGGTCGATTTGGGCTGTTTCTTTTGCCACGCCAACAGTTCAAACACGCCAAATAGAAAAATACGCGCCTGTTGCGCCCGGTTGAGTGACGGAGTGTCTTTAGGCGGGCTGGATTTCAACAGCAGCAGTTGGAAACCATGCATCAGGATCATAAACACCATCGCCACCGTCATAAAAATATTCAGCGGTCTGGGAAACGGCTGAATCAGGTTAAAAACCAGAAAACCCCACACGCCCAGCATCAACAGTCGTCCCAAATTAATCCATAACATCTGTGCGCCTCTTTATGTTTTTGAGAATGGCTTTGAGCCGATCATTGACGGATGTACAAACGGTAGGCGACCTGACCCGCTATCTTTTCGCGGTGCAGTTGCCAGTTATTCGGAATAGCCAACTGCGTATTTTCTGACTCGGTTTCCACGTAAATCCATGCCTCCGGCGCCAGCCAGCCTTGTTGTTCCAGCAGGGATAGCGTGTTGTTCAATAAGTCTTTACGAAAGGGCGGATCGAGAAACACCACGTCAAAAGGTTCTCCCGGTTGCCCCAGCCAGCGTAGTGTATCCGTATTAACCACCTGTGCGTTTTCCGCCCGAAGCAGAGCCAGATTCTGCGTTAATTGCTGGGCCACCGCTCGCTCGGCTTCCAATAATGTCGCATGGGTCGCATAACGCGACAGGGCTTCCAGGCCCAGCGCGCCGCTGCCGGCAAAACAGTCCAGACACCGGGAATCCTGAATCACCGGCGCCAGCCAGTTGAACAGCGTTTCACGTACCCGATCGGTCGTAGGCCGTAAGCCCGGACTGTCGGGAACCGGAAGTTTTCTGCCGCGCCATTGACCACCGATAATTCGGATCTGGCCGGCGGCTGACGATGCATGTTTTTTTGCCATAGCTCACGGGTTGGTTGGTGTGCCGCATTGCCGGCAGGCACAGTCAGGAAAATTCAGGCGCTATTCTAACGGCGGTTACGTGTAGAGGGAATGTTAAGATGAAGGCTGACATATTTCGTTACGCAGATTGTCTGCCTTTGCCTCTTCCGGCTGCGTGTTGCTGGCGGCAGGAAAGTGTTAAACTCGTTGTTTAGCTATGATTTTCATTGATTCATTCGCTGCGCGGAGCGGCGTGGAGCGCGATTGCACATGACAAAAGAAAAGAAGCGCGGTTTTTTTTCCTGGCTGGGATTAGGGAAACAGGAAGAAGAACAAAAAGAGCAACCGCAAGAGAAACCGGTCGTCGAAGATGTGCCCGCCGCGTCGCCGGATAGTGAGAGTTCGGCTCGGCAGGTTGCTGAAAAAGAAAAGGAACTGGCGGATGCCGCCGTGCAGGAAAAGGAATCCCCGGCGGAAAAGCCGATTGTCGACGTGGTAAAAGAGACGGAACAGGCGAGCGTGGAGGACGCCGCGCCGATGGTCGAAGCCGAACCGGAAGCGGTTCAGCCGGATGATGCCCCGGTCGTGTCGCACGAGCAGGAGCGGCCGTCGAAAGCGGGATTTTTCTCCCGCCTAAAACACAGCCTGATTAAAACTCGTCAAAATTTGGGTTCAGGATTTATCGGATTGTTTCGCGGCAAGAAAATCGACGACGATCTGTTTGACGGACTGGAAGAGCAACTGTTGATTGCCGACGTGGGCGTGGAAACCACCCGCAAAATTATCACCAGCCTGACCGAGCACGCCAATCGTCGACAACTGAAAGATGCTGATACGCTTTTTGCTAAGCTGAAAGAAGAAATGGCGGCGATTCTTGCTAAGGTTGATGAGCCGCTGAATATCGAGGGCAAAATGCCTTACGTGATCCTGATGGTCGGGGTAAACGGCGTGGGTAAAACCACCACCATCGGCAAGATGGCGCGTCAGTTCCAGGCCCAGGGAAAATCGGTCATGCTGGCGGCTGGCGATACTTTCCGCGCCGCGGCGGTAGAGCAGCTTCAGGTCTGGGGGGAGCGCAACAATGTGGCGGTGGTGGCTCAGCATACCGGCGCCGATTCCGCCTCGGTGATTTTTGATGCGATTCAGGCGGCAAAGGCGCGTGGCGTTGATGTGTTAATTGCCGACACTGCGGGCCGATTGCAGAACAAAGCGCATCTGATGGAAGAGTTGAAAAAGATTGTGCGCGTGATGAAAAAACTGGATGAAGATGCGCCGCATGAAGTGATGCTGACGCTGGATGCCAGTACCGGACAGAACGCCGTCAGCCAGGCGAAGCTGTTTAACGAGGCGGTAGGGCTGACGGGTATCGTTCTGACGAAGCTGGACGGCACCGCCAAAGGCGGGGTGATTTTCGCCATTGCCGATCGGTTCGGCATTCCTATCCGCTATATTGGGGTAGGGGAAGGCATTGAAGATTTGCGGCCATTCAAGGCTGACGATTTTATTGAGGCACTTTTTGCCCGAGAGGATTAAAACGGATGATTCGTTTTGAACAGGTCAGTAAAGCTTATCTCGGCGGGCGTCAGGCGCTACAAGGCGTGGATTTTAATCTGCGGCCGGCGGAGATGGCGTTTCTGACCGGTCATTCCGGCGCGGGGAAAAGTACCCTGCTGAAACTGATTTGCGGCATTGAACGTCCCAGCGCGGGGCAGATTCTGTTTGCCGGGCACAACATCAGCCGCCTGAAAAAACGTGAAGTTCCGTTTCTACGCCGCCAGATCGGTATGATTTTTCAGGATCACCATCTGCTGATGGAAAGAACCGTCTATGACAATGTGGCGATGCCGCTCATTATCGCCGGCGCCAGCAGCGAAGATATCCGCCGCCGGGTATCGGCGGCGCTGGACAAGGTGGGGCTGTTGGATAAAGCCCGAAATTACCCTATCCAGCTTTCGGGCGGTGAACAGCAGCGAGTCGGCATTGCGCGTGCGGTGGTGAATAAGCCCGCTGTTTTATTGGCGGACGAGCCGACCGGTAATCTGGATGATGCCCTGTCCGAAGGTATTTTGCGTTTGTTTGAAGAGTTTAACCGGGTTGGCGTCACGGTACTGATGGCAACCCACGATACCGGGCTGATCGCCCGCCGTCATTACCGGGTTCTGACGCTGTCGGATGGCCGCATGATTGGGGGAAATCATCATGGCGAATAATACCCGTAATGCGAAAAAGCCGGTAGCGAAGGCCAAAGCCTTACGCGGCGGCTGGCGGGAGCAATGGCGCTACGCCTGGACCAATACGCTGGATGACATGCTGCGTCAGCCGCTGGCGACGCTGCTGACCGTGATGGTGATCGCCATTTCTCTGGCATTGCCCAGCATCTGCTATTTAGTGTGGAAAAACGTCAGTCAGGCTGCGGCGCAGTGGTATCCCTCACCTCAGTTAACGGTCTATCTGGATAAGTCCCTGGATGACGGCGCCGCGCAGGGGGTGATCGCACGACTTCAGTCTGAAGACGGCGTCGACAAGGTGAATTACTTGACGCGCGATGAAGCGATGGGGGAATTCCGCAACTGGTCTGGCTTTGGCGGCGCGCTGGATATGCTTGAAGAAAACCCGTTACCCGCCGTTGCCATTGTTACGCCAAAAATGAATTTTCAAAGTGCCGACACGCTGACGACATTGCGCGATCGCATCGGTGCTACGCAGGGAGTGGATGAAGTGCGGATGGATGACAGCTGGTTTGCCCGGTTGGTGGCGTTGACCGGCTTGGTCGGCCAGATTGCGGCGACAATTGGCGTCTTGATGGTTATCGCGGTGTTTTTGGTGATCGGCAACAGCGTGAGACTGAGTATCTTTAGCCGCCGTGAAACCATTAATGTCATGAAATTGATCGGTGCGACAGACGGCTTTATTTTGCGCCCGTTCCTCAACGGCGGCGCCGTTATGGGATTTGGCGGCGCGGTATTGTCGCTGGTTCTGTCGCAGGCGCTGGTGTGGAAGCTCGGCGCGGTGGTGGCGCAGGTGGCTTCGGTGTTCGGTACGACCTTTACAGTCAAAGGGCTGAGCTGGGAAGAGTCTCTGTTGCTGTTGCTCGTCGCCGGGATGATTGGCTGGCTGGCCGCTTGGCTGGCGACCGTTCAACATTTACGCCGCTTTACACCACAGTAGTCTTTTTTTGATATACTTTCCCCTGTAGCTTCAACTGTGCGGCAGGGGACGCGCTCCTCGGTAGTTTCTCTTCTTGCCTTGTTCCCGCGTATTTCTCCTGCCTTGTCGACGTATTATTTTCTCGCCGTATCCAGCTTGATATGTAAAATAAGATGGATAATATTGTAGGAACTTGCGAGGGAAATCACAGTCTGAATACTGAGATGCCGTGCCGGTTTTTACCGGTTCGCGTAAAAAGGATGCTAAGCGATGCTGGCATCGCGAGTTGTCGGTGACAGCCGTTTGAGCGGGTTGGTTGAAAAGCACCGCGTAATCGTAGCAATGAGAGGGTTGAATGACTAAAGATATGCAAACTTTCACCTTAGTTCCCCAGGGCAGTCTGGAAGGTTACATTCGAGCCGCCAATGCCTATCCGATGCTGACAGCGGAGGAAGAGCGGGCGCTGGCTGAACGGCTGCATTATCAGGGCGATCTGGATGCGGCCAAGCACTTGATTCTGTCGCATCTGCGTTTTGTTATTCATGTGGCCCGTAATTATTCCGGCTATGGCTTGCCGCAGGCCGACTTGATTCAGGAAGGTAACATCGGCTTGATGAAGGCGGTGCGCCGCTTTAACCCTGAAGTGGGGGTGCGTCTGGTTTCTTTCGCCGTACATTGGATCAAGGCTGAGATTCACGAATATGTGCTGCGCAACTGGCGTATTGTGAAAGTCGCGACCACTAAAGCGCAGCGCAAATTGTTCTTTAATTTGCGTAAGTCCAAAACGCGTCTTGGCTGGTTTAATCAGGATGAAGTTGAACTGGTTGCCCGTGAACTGGGCGTGACGAGTAAAGATGTGCGTGAGATGGAATCGCGGATGGCCGCGCAGGATATGACCTTCGATCCGACGCCGGATGAAGAAACCCATGATGGCAAGGCCATGTCCCCGATGCTGTATTTACAGGACAAGTCCTCCGACTTTGCCGACGGCATTGAAGAGGATAATTGGGAAAACCATGCGGCAGACAAGCTGACGGACGCGTTGCAAGGGCTTGATGAACGCAGCCAGCATATTATCCGTGCGCGTTGGCTGGATGACGACAACAAGTCAACATTGCAGGAACTGGCTGATACATATGGCGTATCCGCAGAGCGGGTACGGCAGTTGGAAAAGAATGCCATGAAAAAGCTGCGTGCGGCGATTGAAGCCTAAACGATAGCAAATAGCAGGACGGCCGGGCATTGTCCGGCCGTCCTGCTTTTATAGCGGCTATCCTGCCCGCCCTTCGGCCGCCGTAAGCGACATTGAATGTCTCCCGAAAAATTTTTAACCCTGGCTACGGATATAACGCCAGCCGCCGGATACCGGTGAAAAGCCGCAGGCAATCATGAATTTTGCCAACACTTCCTCTTTGACCGCGGCGTGATCGTCAGTTGCCAGCCACCATTCTTTAACGCCCGGCAGTTGTTTCCGTACTTCGTCTATCAGATATAGCCCAACGCCGCGTCGCCGGGTGGTTTCACGCACCAGAAGATCGCTTAATTCGGCGTATTCCCCTTTAATCTCAACCAGCACCGCAGCCAGCAGCCGTTCGTTAAAACGTGCGGCAAACAGGCGGCGATCCGGCGAAAGTCCATTTTCCAGAAGGTCAAGATTCTGGTGCGGCCAAATTTTGGCCAGATCAATTTTATCCTGGTGGCTGAATTGGGTGAGGCATTCAACGGTTAGTTTCATTTCCTAGCACTCCATTAAATGAGTCTAAAATTAATGCAATAGTTTTGTGGTGGAACAGGAGTGTAGTTTTTTATGACGGACTACCCCCGCCAACCTCCAGGCCATCGCAAGTGATGTTGGAACATGCTCAAGGCATTTTCTGCTGTAAGGCAACAGGGAAAATGCTTTCCTCTGCGACTATTTTTCGAGTATTGCATCAGCAATGAATGTACAGAGCAGCATAACTGACTATATGTAGGTCAAATACTGGTTTTTAAAACGCATATTTTATGCTGTTTATCTGTTTTGTTTATGATGATGTCAGTTGATTTGCAGCATATTATTCCTGTTTAATAATATGAAAAATAAAGCCTTATTAGAAACGATTAGTAATAATAACCCTAACCTGTTCTTACTTATAAGAAAAAGGTTAAGTTATGACGAATGGCGGTCATATTTTTAGCAATATCCATAATAAAAGATGGGGTAAAACGAATGAAATTGAGTCAAGGCAGAACACTGCTGATGGCCGGTATAGCGGTTGCGCTGAGCCATGCGGCGAGCGCTGCGGATATTAAGGTGGCCATCGTGGGCGCCATGTCTGGTCCGGTTGCACAATATGGTGATATGGAATTCACCGGCGCACGTCAGGCTATTGCGGATCTCAACGCCAAAGGCGGCATCAACGGCGATAAACTGGTTGGCATCGAATACGACGATGCGTGCGACCCGAAACAAGCGGTTGCCGTGGCGAACAAAGTCATCAACGATGGCATTCGTTATGTCATTGGTCATTTGTGCTCTTCCTCTACACAGCCGGCTTCTGATATTTATGAAGAAGAGGGTGTGATCATGATCACGCCCGCCGCAACCAATGCTGATTTAACCACGCGCGGCTATCAGATGGTGCTGCGTACGACCGGTCTGGATTCCGATCAAGGGCCAACGGCAGCGAAATATATCGTCGAAACGATTAAACCTCAGCGCATTGCCGTTGTGCATGATAAGCAGCAGTACGGCGAAGGGCTGGCCCGCTCTGTTCAAGATAGCCTGAAAAAAGCCAGTGCGGATGTCGTATTGTTTGAAGGTGTGACCGCGGGTGATAAAGATTTCTCCTCACTGGTGGCGCGCCTGAAGAAAGAAAATGTGGATTTCGTTTATTTTGGCGGCTACTACCCGGAAATGGGGTTGCTTATGCGCCAGGCTCGTCAGGCCGGCATGACCACCAAATTCATGGGGCCGGAAGGCGTAGGTAACTCCTCTCTATCCAATATCGCGGGTGACGCGTCTGAAGGCATGCTGGTGACGCTGCCGAAGCGTTATGACCAGGTTCCAGCGAACCGACCGATCGTCGATGCGTTGAAAGCCAAAAAACTTGACCCGACCGGTCCGTTTGTCTGGACCACCTATGCGGCATTGCAATCTCTGACTACCGCCATGCAGCGCAGCGGCAGCATGGAACCGGAAAAACTGGTCAGCGATCTGAAAGCCCAGGCTGTGGATACCGTGATGGGGCCACTGAGTTGGGATGAGAAAGGCGACCTGAAAGGGTTTGAGTTTGGTGTCTTTGAGTGGCATGCAGACGGTAGTTCCAGCGAAGCGAAGAAATGATTGCGTGGTGACGATTGCGGCGATGGCAGCCTCCGTATGTTCTGCATGCGCCTGAACCGCAACCGCTTCTGTATTAATTCCTCAATACCGCATGCCCCCGTTGCCATAATGCGCGGGGGCAGAATCTAAGGTTAGGGTATGTCCGAGCAGTTCCTTTACTTTTTTCAGCAGATGTTCAACGGCCTGACGTTGGGCAGCACTTATGCGCTGATCGCCATTGGCTACACCATGGTTTACGGCATTATCGGCATGATTAACTTCGCCCACGGCGAGGTTTACATGATCGGTAGCTATGTCTCCTTTATTGTTATCGCCGCCCTGATGATGATGGGCATCGAGGCGAACGGGGTGTTGATCAGCGTCGCATTTGTGGCCGCCGTCGTCATATCCAGCGCTTACGGCTGGAGTATTGAACGGGTCGCCTACCGGCCGGTACGCACGTCCAAACGCTTGATTGCACTGATCTCCGCCATCGGGATGTCTATTTTTCTGCAAAATTACGTCAGCCTGAATCAGGGCTCACGCGACGTCGCACTCCCCAGCATGATTACCGGACAATGGGTATTGGGCGAGACGAATGGCTTTGCCGCGACAATCAGCACCATGCAGTTGACTATCTGGATCGTGACGTTCCTTGCGATGCTGGCGTTGACGCTGTTCATCCGTTATTCGCGCATGGGACGAGCCTGTCGCGCCTGTGCGGAAGATTTGAAAATGGCCAGCCTGTTGGGTATCAGCACTGACCGCGTCATTTCCCTGACTTTTGTGATTGGCGCGCTCATGGCTGCGGTCGCGGGCGTGCTGCTGGGACAATTCTATGGCGTGATTAACCCCTATATCGGTTTTATGGCCGGTATGAAAGCTTTTACGGCGGCGGTATTGGGCGGAATCGGCAGCATTCCCGGCGCGATGATCGGCGGACTGATTCTGGGGGTGGCGGAAGCGCTGACCTCCGCATACCTGAGCACGGAGTACAAGGATGCGGTATCGTTCGCGTTGCTGATTGGGGTATTGCTGGTCATGCCTACCGGTATCCTCGGCCGCCCGGAGGTTGAGAAAGTATGAAAAAACTCAATCTGTTCAATGCGATTATCTCCGCGTTTATGTTACTGGTGCTTGCCGCGTTTTTAATGGGCATGCAGTTGGGGCTTAACGGCACCAAACTGGTGGTTCGCGGCGCCGATGAGGTTCGCTGGTACTGGATTGGCGCAGGCTGCATTGTGGTGTTTTTTTTCCAGTTGATTCGTCCCTATTTCCAGGCGGGCATGAAAAAGTTTTCTGCCCCGTCGCTGGTCTTGCCAAGCTTTGATGGCGGTACGCCGCGGCAAAAGCTGCTGGCGGCGTTGGTGATCGTCGCGGCCGTCGCCTGGCCATTTCTGGTGTCTCGCGGCACCGTCGATATCGCCACACTCACGTTGATTTATGTGATGTTGGGGCTGGGGCTGAACGTTGTGGTCGGGCTTTCCGGTTTGCTGGTATTAGGCTACGGCGGCTTTTATGCCATTGGCGCTTATACTTATGCTTTATTGAATCACTATTACGGACTGGGATTTTGGGAAAGTCTGCCGCTGGCAGGCATGGCGGCGGCGTTGTCCGGTTTCCTGCTGGGTTTCCCGGTATTGCGTTTGCGCGGGGATTATCTGGCCATTGTCACATTGGGATTCGGTGAGATTGTGCGTATCTTGCTGCTCAACAATACCGAAATCACCGGTGGCCCTAACGGTATCAGCCAGATTCCGAAGCCGACCTTCTTTGGTCTGGAGTTTAGCCGCAACACCCGCGATGGCTGGGATACCTTCCACAATTTCTTTGGTCTGCAATACAACCCCAGCGATCGCATCATTTTCCTTTATCTGGTCGCGCTGTTGTTGGTGGTATTAACGCTGTTTGTGATTAACCGTCTGTTGCGCATGCCGCTGGGCCGCGCTTGGGAAGCCTTGCGTGACGACGAAATTGCCTGCCGTTCATTGGGCCTGAGCCCGACCCGCATCAAGCTGACCGCATTTACCATCAGCGCTGCGTTCGCCGGGTTTGCCGGTACGCTGTTTGCTGCGCGCCAGGGTTTTGTCAGCCCGGAATCCTTCACTTTCGCCGAGTCGGCATTCGTATTGGCGATTGTGGTGCTGGGGGGAATGGGTTCGCAGTTCGCGGTGATCCTCGCCGCCGTTCTGCTGGTGGTTTCCCGTGAACTGATGCGTGATTTGAATGAGTACAGTATGTTGCTGCTGGGCGCGCTGATGGTGCTGATGATGATTTGGCGTCCACAAGGCTTACTGCCGATGAAGCGTCCGCAAATGAAGCTGAAAGTCGCTAAGAAGGAAGAGCAGGCATGAATAGCACGAAGCCATTATTATCGGTCAAAGGCCTGATGATGCGTTTTGGCGGCCTGCTGGCGGTCAACAATGTTGAACTGGATATTTACGCGGGGGAAATCGTATCGTTGATCGGCCCTAACGGGGCAGGCAAAACCACGGTATTTAATTGCCTGACTGGTTTTTATTGTCCGAGCGGCGGCGCCATCATGCTGCGCGATCGCCATCTTGAAGGTTTGTCAGGGCAGGCGATTGCCCGGATGGGCGTGGTGCGGACGTTCCAGCATGTACGTTTATTCCGCGAGATGACCGTGGTGGAAAACCTGCTGGTGGCGCAGCATCAACATCTGAAGAGCGGCGTGTTTGCCGGACTTCTGAAGACGCCGGCGTTTCGTCGTGCGGAAGCGCAGGCGCAGGATCGCGCGGCGGTCTGGCTGGAACGCATCGGTTTGCTGGATCTGGCGAATCGTCAGGCGGGCAATCTGGCTTATGGTCAGCAGCGCCGGCTGGAGATAGCCCGTTGCATGGTGACCCGGCCCGAACTGCTGATGCTGGATGAACCGGCGGCCGGGCTTAACCCGAAAGAAACCGAAGAGCTGGATCGACTGATCGTGGAATTGCGCGATAGTCATCAGGTGTCGGTCCTGCTGATTGAGCACGACATGAAGCTGGTGATGGGGATTTCCGACAGGATTTATGTCGTCAATCAGGGCACGCCGCTGGCCCAGGGTACCCCCGCTGAAATTCGTAACAACCCGGATGTGATCCGCGCTTATCTGGGTGAAGGATAATGTTATGCTGTCATTAAATCAGGTTTCTGCTCACTATGGTAAAATTCAGGCGCTGCATCAGGTTAGCCTGCACATTGAACAGGGCGAAATCGTTACGCTTATCGGCGCCAACGGCGCCGGTAAAACCACCCTCTTAGGGACACTCTGTGGTGAGCCCCGCGCCACGGAAGGCGCCATCACGTTTGATGGCAAAGATATTACCCATCTGCAAACCGCGCAGATTATGCGTGGGTCGATTGCCATTGTTCCTGAAGGCCGCCGTGTCTTTTCCCGCATGACCGTTGAAGAAAATCTGGCGATGGGGGGGTTCTTCGCGGATCGTCATCAATACCAGCAGCGGATAACCCGGGTCTATGATCTGTTTCCGCGATTGTATGAGCGACGCGCTCAGCGTTCCGGCACCATGTCCGGCGGCGAGCAGCAGATGCTGGCGATTGGGCGCGCGCTGATGAGTCAGCCCCGTTTATTGTTGCTGGATGAACCGTCTTTAGGGCTGGCGCCGATTATCATTCTGCAAATTTTTGATACTATCGCGCAACTGCGCGAAGAGGGCATGACCATCTTCCTGGTAGAGCAGAATGCTAACCAGGCGCTGCGTCTGGCCGATCGAGGTTATGTGCTTGAAAATGGTCATATCGTGCTGGAGGATTCCGGCGCGGCATTGCTGGCGAATGAAGCGGTACGTTCAGCCTATCTGGGCGGGTAATTGATATAGAGCCGGTTATCCGGCCCGTTTGATAACGAGGGTTCAAAAAAGATGGCCAATGAAGGGTTACTGGCGCACCGCATTGCTCAGTTGAAGAGTTCCGCGATTCGCGAACTGCTTAAGCATAGCAAGATGGACAATATTATCTCGCTGGCCGGCGGTATCCCGTCTGATGCGCTGTTTGATTTTGAAGGATTAAATCAGGCGACGCAGTTAGCCATTACCGGGCAGCCGAAAACGGCTTTCCAGTATGGGCTGACAGAAGGCAGCGGCGTGTTGCGTGAGCGTATCGCTGATCTGTGCGCCTTGCGCGGTATGAGAACGCAGGCGGAAGACATGGTGATCACCGCGGGTTCGCAGCAAGCGCTGGATTTGATTATGCGGGCGATGGTCGATCCGGGCGATGTCTTTGTGGTTGAGCGTCCGACCTATCTTGCCGCGCTGCAAACGCTTGAACTGGCGCAAGCGCAGGTGATGTCCGTCGCATCCGACGATCAGGGTATGGTGGTGGATGATCTGGAGGCGCTGTTGCACAAGCAGCGTATCAAAGGCGTTTACATCGTCCCGAACTTTGGTAACCCCAGCGGCGTCACGCTGAGCTATGAGCGCCGTAACCAGCTGATTGCGCTGGCTGCGCGTTATGGTTTTGTCATTATTGAAGATGACCCATACGGCGAGCTGCGTTTTACCGAAGAGCGCCAGCCGACGCTGTTCCAACTGGCGCAGGAACAACTGGGCAGCACGGAATATGTGCTTTACACCTCTACGTTTTCAAAGGTTCTGGCGCCGGGGTTGCGTCTGGGGTGGGCGATCCTGCCGCACTGGTTGCTGCATAAAGTCGCGATTATCAAACAGGCGGCGGATCTGCATGCCAGCGCATTGTCACAAACCGTGGCGGAGTGCTATCTGGGACTGGGACGTCTGGAGGCGCAAATCGAGAAGATTCGCCACGCCTACAAACACAAAGGTGAGTTGTTTGCACAGTTGGTGGAACAGGAGCTGGGTGATGTCATCACCTTCAACCGGCCGAAAGGCGGCATGTTTCTGTGGGCGAAGTTCCGTCATGAATTCAACACCACGGAATGGCTGAAGCAGACGCTTCATCAAGGGGTGGTGTTTGTTCCCGGCGAATTCTTCTTTTCCGATCGCCCTGACCACTCGACGCTGCGTTTTTCCTTTGCGACCGCGACGGATGAACAGATGCACGAGGCGGTTGCCCGCTTGCGCCGCGCACTGTAAACGGCAACCAGTGAAAACCGCGGCAGCAATGAACTGACGCGGTTTTTTGTTTATTGGTTATCAACCGCCTTCCGGGAAGGCGGCTTTATCAGAATGTTTCCCAATCTTTATTGGACGAACTCGTCAACGCCAAGGTGGAACTAAGACCTTTAGGCGTCTGCGGTGCGGTACGCTGCGTTTGTCCGCCTTCAATGGTGAAAACTCTCATCAATTCGACCAGATGTCTGGCCTGATCGTTCAGGCTGTCCGCTGCGCTGGAGGATTGCTCCACCAGAGCGGCATTTTGCTGGGTAACCTGATCGAGCTGGTTCACCGCAGTATGAATCTGTGAAATGCCGGATTCCTGCTCCTGAGTTGTGACGCCAATTTCATTAATCAAGTCAGCGACATGCCGAGACTGACGCACCAGTTCATTAATGGTTTCCCCGGCGCCTTCAACCTGTCGCGAACCCGCCGTCACTTTGTTGACGCTGGTGCTGATGAGTTCTTTGATTTCTTTGGCGGCCGAGGCGGAACGCTGGGCCAGCGAACGTACTTCTCCGGCAACGACCGCGAAGCCACGGCCCTGTTCACCCGCGCGAGCGGCTTCCACCGCGGCATTCAGCGCCAGAATATTGGTCTGGAAGGCAATACCGTCGATGACGCCGATGATGTCGCCGATTTTATGCGAACTGTCGGTGATATCTTTCATGGTCACAACGATGTTGCTTACCGCTTCTCCACCTTTGGCGGCGGTGTCACTGGCGGCTTGCGCCAGTGCAGTGGCATTGCGCACCGTATCGGCGTTTTGGCGCACGGTCTGACTCATTTCTTCCATCGACGCGGCTGTCTGCTGGAGATTCGCCGCCTGTTCCTCCGTTCGCTGACTAAGGTCGGCGCTGCCTGCGGCGATTTGATTCGAGCCGGTGGCGATGGATTCGCTGCTCTGACGTACCTGCTCGACGATAGACGTCAGGCTTTCCCGCATGCTGTTCATGGCGGCCAGAACGCTATGGTTGTCGCCTGGACGGAGATTGACGTCGATAGCCAGATTGCCTTGCGCCACCTGACGGGCAATCTGGGCGGCATAGGCTACTTCGCCGCCCAGTTGTCGTTTAATGGTCCGGGTGATTAACATCGATACAAGAAGACCTAACAGCACGGCGATGATGGACAATATCAACATGAAGTTGCCATCGGATTTGGCTTCACGCATGGAGGTATTGGTGACTTCCAGCGTCAGTTTCTCCTGCTGTTTGACCATGCTGTCCAGCGCGGCGAAAACGGGCGCCTGCGTTTGCTGCATATCGTTAACCATCACGTTCAGCGCCTGCGCTCGCTGCCCAGGCTGATCGGATACGCCCAGCTCAATGGCGGTTCTGACGGCCTGCATATAGGCGGGACGCGCGGCGGTCAGACGATCCAGTGAGTCACGGGTTTCCGGCTCGGACAGCCGCTTATACAACTGCTCCAGAATCTCCGTATTACGGATAATCTGCTGATCGATCCGCAGCTTTTCTTCCTGTATACGATTTTTGTCGGTATGCAAACCGATATTGCGCACGGAGCGGGCGACGGTGTCAAAGCCGTTTTTGGCGTTTTGTATCAGCATCAGGTTCGTCAGATTTTTTTCAGAAAGCGATTCGATATTCTCTCCCAGCGAAACTAATTGTACGCGACCGAATATGGCAACCAGCAGGCCGATAATGATCACCGATGCAAAGCCCGCCCCCAGCATGGTTCCAAGCTTCATTTTTTCTATAAAGTTCATAAGTTGCCTTAAACTCCTGCGTCTAATTGATATGTGGCGCGACATTCCAGAGGCAAAGGAAATATCGCTTTCATTTATCATTGAAGTCGCGCCTGCTGCTTAGCTGAACCAGCTTATGGGATTTGCCTCTCCCTCTTTCGAAACCGATAGCGTAGAGATTGTTTTGATTGAAGGCTGTGTTAACTCAGAGTGAACGCAAACGCCATGCTCTGACTTATTTTCGAGTAAATAAAATTAAATAAAATAAAAAACTAACACCAGAAATAATAAAGATAACGGCCTCTCAGCGTGGCGGGGAATACGGCTATAAATTGGGTGCTTTTATTGGTATCGGGACTGGTGTTATGTGAAAAACGCAGGAAAAGGCGGGAGACACGATGAAGTAAGGCCGCATTCGCGGCCTTGGGGTGAGATCAACGGCGAAGTTTTCTGTATTGCTCAGAATGCTTCCCAGCTCTGCTGCGTTGGCGCTTTGCTCGCGAGTTTCAGCGGCTGTGCCGGACGCGGGGCCGCCTGCTGGCTGGCTTTGCGGGTGCCGCCATCAAGCTGGAAGACACTCATCAGTTCCACCAGACGTCTGGCTTGATCGCTCAGGCTGTCTGCGGCGGTAGCGGATTCCTCCACCAGCGCGGCGTTTTGCTGGGTCACTTCATCCAGTTGATTAACCGCATCGTTAACTTGCGAGATACCCTGCGACTGCTCGCGGGTGGTGACCCCGATTTCGGCCAGTAAATCGGCCACGCGGCGCACTTGCTCAACAATTTCGCCCATCGTGGCGCCCGTCTCATTAACCAAATGTGAACCGGTCTCCACTTTCTCCACGCTTTCGCCGATCAACTCTTTGATCTCTTTGGCGGCGGAGGCGGAGCGCTGGGCCAGCGAGCGAACTTCGCCCGCGACAACGGCGAAACCCCGACCCTGTTCTCCGGCGCGAGCGGCTTCCACCGCGGCGTTTAACGCCAGAATATTGGTCTGAAAGGCAATACCGTCGATGACCCCGATAATATCGCCGATTTTGCGTGAGCTGGTGGTGATGTCTTCCATCGTGTTCACGACGTTGTTGACCATGTCACCCCCTTTGATCGCGGTTGAACTGGCGGATTGCGCCAGTTCTGACGCCATATTTACCGTATCGGTATTCTGCTTAATGGTGATATTCATCTGCTCCATCGATGCTGCCGTCTGTTGCAGATTGGACGCCTGTTCTTCCGTTCGCTGGCTTAAATCGGTATTGCCGATGGCGATTTGGCTGGCGCCGGTGGCGATGGACTCACTGCTCTGGCGCACTTGATCGACAGTATGGCTCAGGCTGTCCCGCATGGTCGCCATCGCCGCCAGTACGCTGTTGTCATCGCCCGAACGCAACGCAATTTTCAACGCCAGATTACCCTGCGCCACCTGCTGGGCAATCTCAACCGCGTAGGTGGGCTCTCCCCCCAGTTGTTTCTTGATACGCCGCGTAATGCTCCATGCAATCAATGAACCTAACAGCGCGGCGATGACAGCAGAAATCAACATCAGCGATCCTGACGTGTCCGCCTGCTGCGCCGAGGTGTTCGCCGCTTCCACCGTCAGGGATTTCTGATAGGCGACCATCTCATCCAACGCATTAAATACGTTGGTTTGTGCGACGCGCATTTCGCCGAACACCACAGCGCGCGTTTCTGCCTTTTGCCCTGACATACCCAGATCGATCGCCTTATACAGTGCGTCACGGTAAGAAGGGCTGTGCTGAATAAGCGCTTCAATGCGCTGGCGTGCTTCGGGCGATACCGCTGTCGTGCGTAGCGTGTTAAGCAGTTTGGTATTGATTGACAGTCGTTCATCTACGCGTTTCTTTTCCTTCTCCATTTCCTGGGGATTGTCCATCAACGCGATATTTCTGACGACGCGAGAGATGATATTGACGTTGTCTTTTACCTCTTGCATCAGCAGTAGGTTGTTAATGCGGACTTGAGACAGCAGTTGAATATTGTTGCTTAGTTCGGTGAGTTGAACACGGCCGAATAAGGCAATGAAACAGCCAATCAAGATGACAATGGTGAAGCCGGAGCCGAGCATGGTCCCCAGCTTCATGTTTTTTAAAAAATTCATACGTTTCCTTGGTGGATGAATGCCAGCCGATAAGTGAATTTACCTGCGTGAGCATCAATAAAAGTGTTTATAAATCAGGCCGCGGTTGTGAAAAGTGGGCCTGTTGTTGTGTCTCCGTCACCTGCTTGTCTGGCTGAAAAACGGGCCGAAAAAGAGAAGGCGACAACCTACTATAAAGGGAGATGGCGTAAGTTAATTAACGGATAAATGGGTAAAAAACCGCGTGATTGTCGCCATACAATAGTTAATGTCTATTATTTAAATTGAAATAAATACTTTTGACTATTACTTGAAATTGTTCGTAGGGGTTTTTGACGTTTTTTTCATTGCCGCGATAGGTGTTGCTCAATGGTGTGTGTTTATTAAGGCGCCCTGTGCCGCCTTTCTGATCGCTTTGCTGACGTTGTTCAACGGCGTTATTACCGATGGCGGATTGTCGGTCGCGCCTGGGTGTTACCGAAGCGATGAAAGCGCCTATTTTTAAACAGCGCTTGCCCTCCTTTCTGTCACCTTTTCGTCATCTCTTGGTTATTTTTCTGTCATACGCGCGTGTCATGTTACCTCCGCATAATAAACACAAGGCGTGTTTTCAACGTTGCCTGGCAACGGTTCGAAAGGAGACGGGCAGGACGCCCGCCATAAAAAAAGCGCCTCTGTGATGCGGGCGCACCTATCTATTGCAGGAGACTGGCATGTTTAACCTTAACATCCGTAAAGCAACAGCATGCGTGGCATTGGCGCTCGTATGCAGTGCCAATGCGCAGGCCGCCGTAACCGAAATCCCTTTTTGGCACTCAATGGAAGGCGAATTAGGTAAAACCGTTAATTCGCTGACTGACCGTTTTAATCAGTCCCATAGTGATGTGAAAATTGTCCCGGTTTATAAAGGCGACTACGAACAGAGTTTGGCCGCCGGGATCGCCGCTTATCGTGCTGGAAATGCGCCCGCGATTTTGCAGGTTTATGAAGTGGGCACCGCGACCATGATGGCCAGCAAGGCCATTAAGCCTGTTTATGAAATTTTCAAAGAGGCGGGCATCAATTTTGACGAGTCGATTTTTGTTCCGACTGTGTCCGGCTATTACGCCGATGCGAAAAGCGGCCATTTGTTGTCGCAGCCCTTCAACAGTTCGACGCCGGTACTGTATTACAACAAAGACGCCTTCAAAAAGGCGGGATTAGATCCAGAACAACCGCCAAAAACCTGGCAGCAAATGGCCGAGTACACGGCAAAACTGCGCGCGGCGGGCATGAAATGCGGCTATGCCAGTGGTTGGCAGGGCTGGATTCAGATTGAAAACTTCAGCGCCTGGCATGGTTTGCCAGTCGCCAGTAAAAATAACGGTTTCGACGGCACCGACGCGGTACTGGAATTTAATAAACCGACACAGGTCAAGCACATCCAGCAATTACAGGACATGAACAAGAAAGGGGATTTCACCTACTTCGGTCGTAAGGATGAGCCGACCGAGAAGTTCTATAATGGTGATTGCGCTATCACTACCGCCTCTTCCGGTTCGCTGGCGGATATTCGTCAGCATGCCAAATTCAACTATGGCGTGGCGATGATGCCTTATGACGCTGATGTGCAGGGCGCGCCGCAGAACGCCATTATCGGCGGAGCCAGCTTGTGGGTGATGAATGGTAAAGACGCGGCGACCTATAAAGGCGTAGCCGAGTTTATGCAGTTCCTGACTCAGCCGGAAATCGCAGCCGAATGGCATCAGAAAACCGGTTATCTGCCGATTACCAAAGCCGCGTATGAGCTAACCCGGCAGCAAGGCTTCTACGAGAAAAATCCGGGTGCGGACATCGCTACGCGTCAGATGTTGAACAAGCCGCCGTTGCCCTTCACTAAAGGGCTGCGTCTGGGCAATATGCCGCAGATCCGCACCGTGGTGGATGAAGAGCTGGAAAGCGTCTGGACGGGCAAGAAAACCCCGCAACAGGCGCTGGATAACTCGGTTGAGCGTGGTAATGCACTGTTACGTCGCTTCGAGCAGTCAGCCAAATAAGCTGACGGACAGAGTCTGCCCCAACCCTCCCCATCACTGGGGAGGGAACCGGAACAACCCGTTAGTATCGTCTCCTGTGAGGGATGGGGTTTAAAGGTCTTCACCATTTTTTTCAGCCAGCAATGAGTTACCGCATGACATCATCCCGTCCCGTTTTTCGCCGCAGTTGGCTTCCCTATGCGCTGGTCTTGCCTCAGTTGCTCATCACCATCATTTTTTTCATCTGGCCTGCGGGTCAGGCGCTGTGGTATTCGGTGCAAAGTCTCGATCCGTTCGGGTTATCCAGTGAGTTTGTCGGTATGGAAAACTTCAGGCAACTGCTCGATAACCCCTATTATCTCGATTCGTTTTACACCACGATGATTTTTAGTTTTCTGGTGGCGGGGTTTGGCCTGCTGATTTCGCTATTTCTGGCGGCGCTGGTGGACTATGTCATTCGGTGTAGCCGCCTGTATCAGACGTTGATTATCCTGCCTTATGCGGTTGCGCCCGCGGTCGCCGCCGTGCTGTGGATGTTTCTTTTCAACCCCGGTCTGGGTTTGATTGCTCATTTCCTCGGGACGTTGGGCTACTCATGGAATCATGCGCAGAACAGCGGACAGGCCATGTTTCTGGTGGTACTGGCGTCAGTCTGGAAACAGATCAGCTATAACTTCCTGTTTTTTCTAGCGGCGCTGCAATCCATCCCCCGATCGTTGATCGAAGCGGCCGCCATTGACGGCGCCGGGCCGGTACGCCGATTCTTCAATTTGGTGCTGCCGCTGATTTCGCCAGTAAGCTTTTTCCTGCTGGTGGTCAACCTGGTTTACGCTTTCTTCGATACCTTTCCGATTATTGATGCCGCCACTGCCGGCGGGCCGGTGCAGTCAACCACCACGCTGATCTACAAAATTTACCGGGAAGGTTTTGCCGGTCTGGATCTGTCCAGCTCGGCGGCGCAGTCGGTGGTGCTGATGCTGCTGGTCATCGGCTTGACGGTCATCCAGTTCCGCTTTGTTGAACGGAAGGTGAACTACCAATGATTGAGAATCGCCGAGGGTTGGATATCTTCAGCCACCTGATGCTGGTCATCGGGATTGCCGCCGTGTTATTCCCGCTGTACGTGGGTTTCGTCGCCGCTACTCTGGACAATCAGGAAGTCTTTCAGACGCCGATGACGCTGATTCCGGGGGCGCATCTGTGGGAGAATCTGCGAGATGTCTGGTTGCACGGCGCAGGTAACATTACGACGCCTTTTGGACTGATGCTGCTGAACAGCTTTGTCATGGCGCTGGCGATTACACTTGGCAAGATCACCGTATCGATTTTATCCGCCTACGCCATTGTCTATTTTCGCTTTCCGCTGCGCAGCCTGTTTTTCTGGATGATTTTCCTGACGCTGATGCTGCCGGTGGAAGTGCGTATTTTCCCCACGGTCGAGGTGATCGCCAGGCTGGACATGATGGACAGCTATACCGGGTTGACGCTGCCGCTGATGGCTTCGGCCACGGCGACCTTTTTGTTTCGCCAGTTCTTCATGACCCTGCCTGATGAACTGCTGGAAGCGGCGCGCATTGATGGCGCGAGTCCTATGCGTTTCTTCTTCGACATGGTGCTGCCGCTGTCAAAAACCAATCTGGCGGCGCTGTTTGTGATTACGTTTATCTATGGCTGGAACCAGTATTTGTGGCCGCTGCTGATTATCAGCGATGCCGATCTGGGCACGGCGGTAGCCGGAATCAAAAGCATGATCGCCTCCGGTGACGGCGCGACCCAGTGGAATCAGGTGATGGCCGCGATGTTGCTGACGATGCTCCCGCCGTTGATGGTGGTGCTGCTGATGCAGCGCTGGTTTGTGCGTGGTCTGGTGGATAGCGAAAAATAATACATTCTGGCGGGGGAAGTTTGCCCCGCTCCCCTTTGGGACGTCGCGAGCGACGTTGAAACACACGCGGGGTGTTTTTTTATGGCATGTTTAAAACTTCAGGCTGTCACCAAGTCCTATGATGGCAAAACGCAGACTATTCACCCCATCGATCTGGATGTCGCCAATGGCGAGTTTGTGGTGATGGTAGGGCCATCGGGGTGTGGAAAATCGACGCTGCTGCGTATGGTGGCCGGTCTGGAACGCACGACCAGCGGGGATATCTACATTGGCGACCGGCGTGTGACCGAGCTGGAACCTAAAGATCGCGGCATTGCGATGGTGTTCCAGAACTATGCGCTTTATCCCCATATGAACGTGTATGACAATATGGCCTATGGGCTGAAAATCCGTGGTTTCGGCAAGGTACAGATTCGTCAGCGGGTGGAGGAAGCGGCGCGTATTCTGGAATTGGCGCCGTTGTTGCAGCGCAAGCCGCGCGAGCTTTCGGGCGGGCAGCGTCAGCGCGTGGCCATGGGCCGGGCGATAGTGCGCGAACCGGCGGTGTTTTTGTTTGATGAACCGCTATCTAATCTGGATGCCAAGCTGAGGGTACAGATGCGGCTGGAATTGCAGCAACTACATCGACGGCTGGAAACCACCAGCCTGTATGTGACGCACGATCAGGTGGAAGCCATGACGCTGGCGCAGCGTGTGATCGTAATGAATAAAGGGATTGCCGAGCAGATTGGCGCGCCATCGGAGATTTACCGCCATCCGGCGTCACTGTTTGTCGCCAGCTTTATTGGCTCGCCCGCCATGAACCTGTGGTCGGGGCGAATCAGTGATGACGGTTGCCGCTTCGAGATTAGCGGGGATATCGCGGTTTCGCTGCCGACAGCGAAACCGCAATGGCGCGGGCGGGCATTGACGCTTGGGGTGAGGCCGGAGCATATTCAACTGACCACGCAAGAAACCGGCGGTATCCCGTTGCAGGTTTCAACACTGGAACTGCTGGGCGCCGACAATCTGGCGCATGGTCAGTGGGGCGGACAAAACGTGATCGCCCGTTTGTCTTATGAGCATTGTCCGGCGATCGGATCGACGCTCTGGCTGCATCTGCCTGAGTCATCATGGCACCTGTTTGATTCGCAAAGCGGATTACGGATGGAATAATGGTAACTGTCTGGCCTTACCCAAAAATTGTCGCTCATCGCGGCGGCGGATCACTGGCGCCGGAAAACACGCTGGCGGCGATTGATGTGGGCGCGAGCCTGGGCCACAAGATGATCGAGTTCGATGTCAAGCTGTCGCAGGATGGCCAGATCTTTTTACTGCACGATGACACATTGGAACGCACCAGTAACGGCTGGGGGTGCGCCGGGGAACTGCCGTGGGACAAGCTGGTTGGCCTGGATGCCGGCGGCTGGTACGGGAAAAAATTCGCAGGCGAGCAACTGCCGTTGCTGTCAGAGGTGGCAAAGCGCTGTGCACAGTATGGCATGGCGGCTAATATCGAAATCAAGCCGACCACCGGTCAGGAGCAGGAAACCGGGCGCGTGGTCGCGCTGGCTGCGCGTCAACTGTGGGCCGATCATTCCGTTGCGCCGTTGCTGTCCTCCTTTTCGATTGACGCGCTTGCCGCCGCGCAACGGGCGGCGCCGGAATTGCCGCGCGGCCTGCTGCTGGATGAGTGGCATGACGACTGGCAAAATCTGACCCGGCTACTGGGGTGCGTGTCCCTCCATTTGAATCACGAACTGCTGACAGCGGAACGGGTGGCATTAATAAAGGCGGCGGGCCTGCGAATGCTGGTCTACACCGTCAACCAACCTGCGCGAGCGCAAACTTTGCTCGATTGGGGCGTTGACTGTATCTGTACTGACCGAATAGATTTAATCGGGCCGGGTTTTGCTACCGGCTGAATTTTGTCTGTTGTATACCTCATCTTGGATTTCGCGGTTCACCAAGCCGGCACGCGGGTGATGTGAAAGATGACGGGTACATATGCTTTCCGCTATTGGCGTCCGCAATAAGGAAGTGGTTCAATGCCCGCATTTGTTAGTTCTCTCTGGTACCAGATTTCTCTTTCTTTACCGTTGTTCATTGTGATCGCACTGGGCTACTGCCTGATCCGTTATGGCAAGTGGCCGACCACCATTACCGATGGCATGACCCGCTTTGTCTTCTCTGTGGCGATGCCCGCCATGTTATTCCGCCTGATGTGTGATTTTTCCAAGCGTCCCGTGGTGGATGCCCGGCTGTTGATCGCGTTTTTCGGTGGTTGCCTGATCGTTTTTGTACTGGGCCGCTTTGTGGCGCGCAAGATTTTTCATCTCGACGGCGTTTCCGGTTCTATTTTTGCGCTGAGCGGCATCTTCTCCAACAATGTCATGCTGGGGTTGCCGATCGCCACGCTGATGCTGGGGGAAGAGGCGATACCGTCCGTTGCGCTGGTGGTGGTGTTTAACGGCCTGATTCTGTGGACGCTGGTGACCGTGTCGGTGGAGTGGGCGCGCAACGGGGCGCTGTCGTTGCAGGGATTTACTAAAACCGCGCTGAGCGTGCTGAAAAACCCGCTGATTATCGGCATTCTGTCCGGGACGGCATTCGGCCTGACCGGGCTGTCGCTCCCTTCCTATGTCGATCAGCCGCTCAGCATGCTGGGGCAAATTGGGGTGCCGCTGTCGCTGGTCGCCCTGGGTATGGGGTTGGCCGAATACCAGATCCGCGATGGCTGGCAGATCAGCGCTGTGATTTGCGTCATCAAGCTGATGGTGCAGCCGTTAGTGATCTGGGGGATCGCGATCGCGATCGGCCTGCCTGAAATGGAAACGCGGGCGGTAGTGTTGCTGGGGTCGATGGCGGTAGGCGTGAACGTTTATCTGATGTCGCGCCAGTTCAACGTGCTGGGTGGCCCGGTGGCGTCGAGCCTGCTGATGTCAACGACGCTGGCCGCGCTGACCACGCCGTTGATCCTGGCACTGATGGGCGTGCGGCTGTAAATCGCCGCGTTAGGGCGTTTGCTTGATCGGCGGCGGGGGCGTGGTTTGCTGCGTACGTTGCCGATCCCGCTGTAACTGCTGCTGGCGTTGCTGTTGTAACTGAGAATTGCGCTGCTGCAATTGTTGATTCAGCCGCTGTTGCTGCAATTGCTGACTCTGCTGCATATTCTGCTCTAATTTTCGTTGGCTGGTGATGCCGTTTTCAAGCCGTTGTTGTGTGGAGGGGACTTTCGTCGTGTTGGCCTGGGTGGTCAGCGGCAGGCTAAACAAAGCGCACAAGGATAGGGATATCAGTCGGGTTTTCATTATTGCCTTACCTACATGAACAATCGTGTTACTCATAGTGTAATCGCTGGCGGCGAAAACGTCGTGCGGAGTTATCCGTATTCATTGCCCGCTCTGGTTTTGGGGGCGATGAGGATGTTATATACTGGCGCTGAATTTTTCTTTGCGACTTAAAGTTACCCCATGTTTCATATTGCGCTCTATGAGCCACAAATCGCCCCAAATACCGGAAACATTATCCGTCTGGCCGCCAACAACGGTTGCAGCCTTCACCTGATTGAACCGCTGGGTTTCGATTTTGAAGAAAAGAAGCTGCGCCGGGCAGGGCTGGATTACCACGATCTGGCTAACGTCAGCCGCCATAATAACTATCAGGACTTTCTGGCCGCGGTCACAGGAAGACGCATTTTCGCCTGTACTACCAAAGGTAGCTGTCCGTACGATCAGCCCGCATATGCTCCGGGTGATGTTTTGCTGTTTGGTTCGGAAACGGCGGGTTTGCCCGATGCAATCCGTAACGGTTTCTCAGCGGATTTTCGTATTCGAATCCCAATGCAGCCAGACAGCCGTAGCCTGAACCTGTCCAACGCGGTGGCGATTATCAGCTATGAAGCCTGGCGGCAGAACGGTTTTGGCGGTCGTTCCTGACCGTGCCGGTTACTCCTATCGCTGATCCAGAGGAAGCCAGATCACTAACCGCAAGCCACCCAGCGGGCTATCTTCAGCTTTCACCCAGCCTTTGTGCTGGGTAATTGCCGTCTCGACAATCGCCAATCCCAGGCCCGTACCGCCAGATTCGCGATCGCGGGCCTCATCGGTGCGGTAAAAAGGCCGGAAAATTTGCTCGCGATCTTCCGGGCTGACGCCAGGGCCGTCATCGTCAACTTTGATGGTGATACCCTGGTTATCGACGGCGAAGGCGACAGCAATGTGATGATGGGAATAACGCAGCGCGTTGCGCACAATATTCTCCAGCGCGCTGTCGAGCGCGTTCGGGTTGCCGAAGAGTGTCCACGGGCCGGGGGGATAGGTGACCTCCAGCGTTTTCCCCATTTGCTCTGCTTCAAACGCCGCATCGTCCAGCACGTCGCCCCACAGTTCGTCCGCCCGCAAAAATTCACGGGTCAACTCATTCTTGTGCTGGTTTCGTGACAGAACCAGCAGGTCGTTGATCATGCTGTCGAGCCGCTGGGTTTCCATCTCGATGCGACTAAGCTCGTTCCCCTCTCCCTGCCGTCTGCGCAAGAGCGCGGTGGCAAGTTGCAAGCGGGTGAGCGGAGTACGCAACTCGTGTGAAATGTCCGACAGCAGGCGCTGCTGCGCCGTCACCATACGTTCAAGCGCGCTGACCATCTGGTTAAAGCTGACGCCGGTAGCCTGAAATTCCGGTGGTCCTGATTCCAGTTCAGGATGTTGACGTAGATCGCCACGGGCGACCTCGTCAGCCGCGTGTTTCAGTTTACGGGCTGGTTTAGCAAGGCTCCAGGCGAGCCACAACAACAAGGGGGAGCTGATTAACATGGTGAAAATCAGCAACAGCAGCGGCCGGTCGAACAGCAGATTAATAAAATCTGACTGAGGACTGCTGGCCGGACGTATCAGGTAAAGCTGATAGTGGTCTTCGCCGTCCCTGATGGAGAACGGCCCCAGCAGTTCAACCCGGCCGTACTTTTTCTTCTGCGGATGATCGGCGTTGTCGGACAGACCGATAAAGTTGCGTACAATTTGCGTCTCATTCTTCTGAGCGCCCAGCACTCGTCCTTCGCTGGTGACCAGCAAGAGGCGCTGCCCCGGCGGCGCCCATTTCTCAATGACCCAGAACAGCCTCAGCCACCAGCGCAAATCGTTGGCGGGAGTGTTGGCTAGATCGGCTTCAATATGCTGTTCCAGCATAACGCCTTGCCGCTCTTCACTTTCCAGTAGCGCCGTCAGTTGACGGGAATCCAGCTTGGGCACCATCAGCACCAGCATGAGAACCAAAGCCAGCGTTAGCCAGAAAATAGCGAAAATGCGCGCGGTCAGGCTATTAATCATGCAGCGGATACCATCAGGTAACCCCGTCCGCGCAAGGTTTTAAACCAGGGCAACCCGTCTTTGCGCTCTGGCAACTTACGGCGCAGATTGGAGATATGCATATCTATGGCGCGGTCAAAGGGCGTCAGGCGCTTACCCAGCACTTCCTGACTCAGGTGTTCACGTGAAACCACCTGACCCAGCCGTTGGGCCAGCAGATAGAGCAGCGTGAATTCCGTCCCCGTCAGATCCAGCACGGTATCGTCGAAGCTGGCTTCCTGACGTCCGGGATTGAGCCGCAGACCGTCAACTTCCAGCGTCGGCGCATTGTTTTCGCCGGCCTGTTGCTGATCTGTCCAATTTGAACGGCGCAAGATGGCTCGGATACGCGCCACCAGTTCACGGTCGTTAAAGGGTTTCGGCAGATAATCGTCCGCGCCCAACTCCAAACCGAGTACCCGATCCAGTTCACTGCCACGCGCGGTCAACATAATCACCGGCGTCTGATGTTGTTGCCGCACTTCTTTTAGTGTGTCGATGCCATTCTTTTTCGGCATCATCACATCGAGTAAAAGCAGGTCAATTGTACTATCCAAGGCGCTTAACGCCTGCTCGCCATCATAGGCGACCACGACATTAAATCCTTCCATTTCGAGCAGTTCTCTCAGTAAGGACGTTAGCTCTTTATCGTCATCAACCAGCAGGATCTTATTCATGTGTTGTCTACCTCCAGGGGCAAAATACGTCATAGATTCGTGGCATTCCATGACTTTACGTAGTTTTACATCCTCTGACGCATGTTTGCAGCAAGACAATTAGACTGATACGCATTGATTCACAGAACAGCGAACTAAAAAGGAGATTATAGATGCAACAAGTCACAACGTTATCTCTCGCTTCACTGCTGATGCTGAGTGCTTTCACTGCGTTTGCGGCAGAGCTTGGGAGTGCGTCTGTGAATAACTGGCATCAGGATGACCCTTCCATGAGAAGGATACACGATCAGCAGGCGATGTTTGATGGCGTGAAATTAACCGAGCAACAGCGGCAACAAATGCGCGATTTGATGTATCAAGGGCGTCAGGAGATTCCGGCGTTTAATGTGAAAGATGTTGAAACCATGCATAACCTGGTGACGAACAGCACCTTTGATGAAGCTGCGGTTCGCCAGCAGATTACTAAGATGATGGAAGTACAGATTGAACGTCAGGTGCAAATGACGCGCGTGCGCAATCAAATGTACAACCTGTTGACGCCAGAACAGAAAAGTATTCTGGAGCAGAAACATCAGCAACGAATGCAACAAATGGAGCGGCAAATCTCGATGTTAAATCAGATGCCGATGCCATCGTCAGGCACCACAGTTAACCCTGAGTAGCAGTGTAGAGTAGTCGTTCGAGTAGTGACGTGTAGTGAGTAGTGAGTACGCACCTTTTTTCCTTGCCATAGACACCATCCCTGTCTTTTCGCCCTCCATGATGGAGGGCTTTTTTTTGCGGTTTTTCTGGAAAATCGTCTTAAAACAACCGCTTATTAAGCGATTACAAGCAACTATAAACGGTTAGAAAGTGGTCAAAAACCGGTCGTTTTTGGCAAATGTGGTCACTGAGTGGTCACTGATAAACGGATATTTTCCCCCGCAACGGGTTGAGCGTAATAGCGTTTTCCAGATAGTCCGGTGCCAGGTGCGCGTAAGTCATGGTCTGCTGGATGCTGGCATGACCTAAAATCTGCTGTAGCGCAACCAGGCTTCCTCCATTCATCACAAAATGACTGGCGAACGTATGCCGCAATATGTGTGATGCCTGGCCTTTCGGTATATCCGGTTTCACCGCTCTGATTTGTTCGCAGAACGCCGAATAGTCCACCTTAAACAGCCTGCCGGTTTCGCGGGTTTTGATAGCCCGTTCCACTTCTTCCGAAATGGGGATGGTTCTATTTTTGCCGTTCTTTGTTTCCGTAAACGTAACCCGGCAGTTTATCACCTGATCGGCGCGCAATGCGCTGGCCTCTCCCCATCTTGCCCCGGTGCTCAGGCATAACACCGCCAGCCTGTACGAGTCGTCTTCCAGCACGGCCAGCAACCGCGCGATCTCCGCTTCCGTCAGGAATGTGACCGATGCCGGTTTTTCGGTTAGCGGCGGCAAGCCTTTTAGTGGATTATCACCCGCGTAGACTTCCAGCTTAATCAACGCTGAAAACATGCCGGAAAGCCGGTACATGTCGCGGTTAATAGTTGACGGGTTAATGCCGCCAGTAAGCCGCAGTGTACGAAATTCCAGTATCGCGCGTTTATTTATCCGGCAGATCTCCGGGTCGCCCATCTGTCCGGTTGTGCGCTTCAGGTGTCGCTTTTCAATCATGCCATTTTTCAACGTCTGGCCGTGATAAAGCCACCATAATTCGACCAGCTCGCTGAGCTGGCGACGCTCAACGCCATAGCCGTGCTGCCATTGCTTTTTGTCTGCTCTGGATAGCGTATAGCGCTCAAAGGCTATCGCCTCTGTCTTTTTCTCAAATTTCCGCCGGGTGCGTTTTCCTTGCATTCCGATCGGGCGTATGTCCACTTCATATCGACCATCATCGAGCTTCTTAATTGCCATTACGAAGCCCTCATGATGAGAGTGATATCAACTACAGATATGGATTTCGATGTATAACACTGTTTAAAACGCTGATGCCTGCAAATGTAAGCAACATAGAGACTTATCCAGCTTTTTGGCCTGAGCGCGGTGAGATTGTTTCTTCTGGCCCAATGTGTGCGAGGGCCGGTGCAATTTGACCAGCCTCTGGCGCTGTCTTATCCGTCATTAGCCAGAGGGTGTACTTCTCGAATAGTTTGGTGTTGGTCACTTGTAGCACTACTTGGATCCCCGGCTCTTGGTGCCCTCCTTCATAATTTTTTACTGTTCCCAATGCTATTCCGCTGATTTCACAGAATTTAGCCTGAGTCAGACCCTCAGCTTTCCTGATCGCCCTTAGTTTTTGTGAAATTTTCATTTGACAAGTTCCTGACTTAATGACTATATTCACCTCAAAAGGTTTGTAACTCAGTACCTTTCAAGACACGAAATACCAACCGCGCAAGCAAGCAACAGAAAGCAAGCCTAAGCGATTGGCGATCGAGTGAGAGTATCACGACACAGTGAAGGGGTGAACGGATGGGAAGCGAGAATAAAGCACAACCGAAAATATTCCGGGCGGGGTTGAGTGATGATGAATTGATTGGATTCCTGCGTGATGTGATTAAAAAGATTGAGATCCGCAAGATTTCCGAGGGAAGGCCGGAAAAATTGCGGGCTCAAGCAGTAGAGGCTGAAAAAGACTTAGTTAAACTGGATAAGGATATTAACTCAGCCATCTTTCGGTAAATTCAGGATCCCATTCAGAGTCCTGAAAATAACGCTTTTCATCCGGAACAGATTGAGAATCAGGGTTGTTAGCATAATAGAAATTTTTTCGGATAAATTCATCAACGTCCGTGGGTAAATTGTATGCCGTAATATCATCCCATAGAACAATTAAAGAATCATGAAGCCCCATGTTCTTCGCTGTTTCTAATGGAATACCCTTTTTAGTGAAAAGGTAATGATAAAGCGCGTTTTTTCCAAATAAAACGAGTCGTTCATTATCGAATTTTTCTCTGTGTTCAATAAGGAGAACGTCAAGTTTGAAAATAATTAGCGCTCTATGGGTTATGTAGTTTTTTGCCTCACTCATACAGCTATCTTTGATATTTAAAGAGTTATCAACGCGCGTGACGATTTTATCAAACACGCGGTGACAGGAAGAAATATTCAATTCCATGTTGATTCCTTGTGGTTGGTTGTTTTGCCCGTGGTTCCGCTCAGAACAAGGCGGGCATAGCAAAAATAGCATAGCCCACGCGCCGGGCGTGGTGAAAAATCCCGGCACACATTCCAATAATTGAAAAAAGGAGTCTAGCAATGAGCGACGGTGTTTATGAGATTCGCCACCCGGTTGATGCGGTGCCGTATCAGAAGTTTGCAGAAATGATCGGGAAGTCGGAAGCGGCAGTAAAGGGCATGGTTGATAACGGCAAGTTGCCGCTGATTCCGTGGGTTAACCCAGAAAACCCAAGCCCGCGCCGCGGGGAAAATTGGGTATATATCCCAGAGTTTAATCGCGCTATGCGTGATGCCTTCATGAATCGGCCGAAAGAACAGCGCGACGCATGGTTATTGTGGCTGGGGCTGTAATAAATAAGAGAGGCGCCGTGAATCTGGTTCAGCTAAATAGCAAAACGTCGCTATATCGTGGTTTCACTATTTTAAAGTTGCCACGTAAAAAACCATATAACCGTCAGCGTTATCAAATCACGCGAGAATGCAATTATTTCGGGTTGGACTTTGCGTTGGCAGAAGCATGTAAAACTATAGATAAATTATGTGGGGTTAAAAATGATTAGCATCGCGCGTTTATTAATATCTCAATCACCCGCCCCACAGCCTGAAAATAAAGGCTGGTTGGAATTGCCGAACGGCCGGCGTGTTCAACCAACACCCACGCAAGCCTACTTTGCACCGTCGAGTAAAAAACCTTACGTGCCAACACCGAAGCGCCGCCGCTGGTTTGCGTGGTTGCTAGGTATTACGGCGTAACTGTCATGGCTAACACCGAAGCCGCCCGCGCCGTTCCGCTGAGTATCGCCGCCAGAACTGACGGGCTGAACCATATAGCAATGCTGAGAGGTAAACACTTCAAGACAAATAGCGAAAAAGACATGTGCCGATTTATTGACGATATGCGGGATAAAATAGACGACGATTATCACAAAAATATGCGTGTGCTATCAGCGATATTTGAATTAGCGGATATAGAGATAGAAAGGCATCACTTGAAATTTAATGAACTGACAACTGACGAGAAAGAAAGGCTGATTAAAGCAATGAATAAACTTAAGGCAGTTGTGAGTTTATTTCCCAGACATTTAATTCTTTAACCGTAATAAAAACCCATTTTTTAGGCGTAAACCCGCCGGGCTTTTTATTACCTGAAAAAAGGAAATCACGATGAAAAATGCAGAAATTAAACAGATGCAAATCGCTGGCAGTGACGCGCTTGTTGAACTGCTGAAAAAAGAAAAACAGGGAGAACGTCAAGATCAGCATTTGGCCTTTTCGCTGCGCCTTGCTGCGCTGTCGATCCATGCTCAGAAAAATGAATTTTCTGCCCCTGAAATCATAGAAATACTGCGTAAAGAGTCGGAACGGTTTGAAAACTCAGCACAGGAAATAACGCTATGAACAATGTCATGATCGATCTGGAAACAGTGGGTAAGAAGCCCAATGCACCAATAGCGTCTATCGGTGCCGTTTTCTTTAATCCGGCTGAGTATGGTCTGGGTGAAAAGTTCTATTGCCGTGTTGATTTTGAAAATCATATGAAAAACGGCGCAGTGCCAGATGGCGACACTATCAAATGGTGGTTGCGCCAACCATCCGAAGCGCGCGCCGAGTTAATCAGCGATGATGCCTTGCCGATCTGGGATGCGGTTAGTCAGTTTAGTGATTGGCTGACAGATAACGCTGATGAATTGGAAACGCTGAAAGTGTGGGCGAAAGGCCCGTCTTTTGATTTTGTCATTCTGAAATTAGCATTTGAGTGCACTGATACGGATGTTCCGTGGAAGTATTGGAATGAGCGGGATGTCAGGGCCATTGAAGATATCGGGCGCGAAAAGAATATCGGCACCCACATGTTCGATGGGCGCAAACACCATGCGTTAGATGACGCAGTTAATCAAGCAGGCTTGGTTACTTTCATCTGGAATAACTTACCTTATGAAAAGGCGCTCCCGCAAAAAATAGGCGGTTACGACTGGATTGATTGGAACGAAATAAGCGCGCGAGGATTGTTACAGACGATCAATGAAGAGCTTTTGCATCCGCTGGGGCTGGCCGTTTTTCGCGATCCAGAAACGGGGGTTTCAGCAGGCGCACTAATTTCTAATGATGGTCAATGGGAGTACGACAAGACTCTACATAAGCCGTTAAGTGATTTGGTATTCAGTGAGGTTGCGGATTTCTTTGCAGGATTGGATCAGCCTGGCGAACCATCATCACCCGCAGAAATGCAGAGAGCGCTGCTTGTCCGCTTGGAACAAGTAATCAATGCGAGGGCGCCGAAATGATCCGCCCGTTCATCAAATGGGCGGGGGGTAAAACCCGCGTCCTTCCTGATTTGTTGCCGCACTTGCCGAAAGGCGATCGCCTGTTTGAGCCATTTGTCGGCGGTGCATCGGTATTCCTGAATACCGACTATCCCCGTTATGTACTGGGTGATATCAACGCCGATCTTATTAATACGTACCAGATGGCTAAGAATGCCACCAAACCTTTTATCCGCATCGCGAAAGAGCTATTCGAAAACGGCAATAGCCTGATCGAATTTTGCCGTAATCGCGACACGTTCAACGCCATATCAGACGATGAACATATGTTAAAGGCCGCTTTATTCCTATACCTAAATCGCCACTGCTATAACGGCCTTTGCCGTTACAACCGTGCCGGTTTGTTTAATGTCCCGTTCGGGAACTATAAAAAGCCTTACTTCCCGGAAGCCGAAATAAAGTTATTCGCAGAGAAGGCAAACGACACCACAACCTGTTTTGTCAGGGCCGATTTTCGGGAAGTACTGAAAGCAAGGACGATAAACGAAAATAGCGTTATCTATTGCGATCCGCCGTATTTGCCGGCCAGCGATACAGCCAATTTTACTCAATATCACCACGCCGCATTTACCGGCGAACATCACCGCGAATTAGCAGCGGCATTGCTGAACGTGAACCAGTCACGCGGCGCGGCTGTTGTTATCTCAAACAGCGATACCCCAGCAACCCGCGAGATTTACCAGAACTACCGGTTTCATGAGATCAGCGTAAACCGTTCGCTGAGCGCTGCCGCCGCATCACGGAAAAAGATCGGGGAATTGATTGGCGTGCTGGAGGCAGATCAATGACCGCCTACTACAACGAGATCGATCCCTTTGCAGCCCAATGGCTGCGCAATCTTATTGCCGCCGGCCATATCGCGCCGGGGGACGTTGACGAGCGTTCAATCGAGGATGTAACACCTGATGACCTTAGAAACTACACCCAATGTCACTTTTTCGCCGGGATCGGAGTGTGGTCATACGCCCTGCGCCGCGCGGGATGGCCGGATGATAAACCCGTCTGGACGGGATCATGCCCTTGCCAACCTTTCAGCGCGGCAGGCAAGAAAGGCGGGTTTGCTGATGAGCGGCACTTGTGGCCCGCTTTCTATCACCTCATTAACCAATATCGGCCTACAGTTGTCTTTGGAGAACAGGTTGCAAGTAAAGACGGCCTCGCTTGGCTCGACGTTGTACAAACTGACATGGAAGCATCGTTCTATGCCGTCGCAGCGGTTGATTTATGCGCTGCGAGCGTCGGCGCGCCGCACATCCGCCAACGTCTTTTTTGGGTGGCCGACTACAACAGCGAACAATGGAACCGGGGCGGGAACAAACGGCAGGATGGGCGGCATGAATCTGCAAACGGTGGCGCAGTTAGCGGGGTGGAATACACCGACAGCAACCGATCACAAAGGCGGGTATTTGGGGGGGCGAATGAGAAACGGAAAGTTGAGCACGGATCGGTTGGATGTGACGGCACAACTGGCGGGATGGCCTACCCCGCTATCGGGCAGCAACGACAGATCGGGAGTGCCAGACCGCGCACTGAACATGAAAGATCAGCGCGGGAAAAAGTATCAGCAGCGCTTACAGGATTTCGCGGCGATAGCGGAGCCTTGCAGGTTAACGGTTTTTGGCGTGATGCAGATTGGCTCTTCTGCCGGGATGGAAAGTGGAGGCCAGTTGAACCCGGCACATTCCCGCTGGCTCATGGGATTACCAACCGTGTGGGACGACTGCGCGCCTATGGAAACGCGATCAACGCGGAAGCAGCCAAAGAGTTTATAACGGCATTTCTTGATGTTCGGCGGGGTAATTAATGTCCGAGCAGTGGGCCTACCCCTGGAACGCGCCGCGCCCCGCGATCTCCGCGTATCAGGGGATCGCTGATTCCCTTCCTTCTCTGGCGGTAAATACTACCGAGCCGCATCCCGTCGTCGAGGAGCATCTTAAGCGGCTGGTATCACGCGCTGCTTTCTCTGATCTGGATATCGATCAGGCCGTCGCGCGGCTGGACTATTTCGAGTCTAATGCAACATTGCTGACGATGCGCCGCCGATTCGCTGAAGCGGTGCAGGCAGAGCATCAGGCCGCATTAAAAAACTGGATGGAAACGCCGGAAGGTGTGGAAGCCCGGTTGCGCGAACAACCGTTTTTTATCCGTGATACCTACCGGCAAAAAATAGAATGGCTGTGGGCCAACCGCGAACCGCGACACGTCAGCGCCTTTTTCATGGGAACCGTGAAAAAAGCCCTGCTGCGTCTGGATGCCGTGCGCACAAAACAGGGCGTGCGCGATGGTTTTGTGTCAGAACTCGCGAGCTACTGGCGGGCGCGCTGGGCGCATCTGGCCGAGTTCACCAAGCGTGAAGTAATTAACGCCGGTCATGCTATCGCCGCCAGCGTCGCGGAAATGTTTGAAACCGAATGCGGTAATTCTTCGCCGGAAAATCTGACAAATGAAGAGATACAGACGCTTTTTTGGCATCTGGGGCGAGAAATGCTGGCGCTGCGGGTTACTCCGCCATGCTGGGGCGTGATTATCGGTGATAACGAATCACGAAATCGTATTTACTCCGCCATTCTGCGCATTACTAACCCTGAATGGTGGGGACGTAAGCTATGGCGTTTACGCTGTGAATGGAGAGAAAACCAGTTCCGCGCTATTGGCGTGATCCATAAAAAGCGTATGCCTTATGTCAGCATTGACGCGCTAAACCAGTGGCAAGAGCAGCGCCGCAAAAATCGCGCCTTCTTTAAGGCACATGAATTGGTTGATGAAGATGGCAACATTGCATCACTCGAAGATATGGTGTATGCCAGCATTAGCAATCCGGTTATTCGTCGGCATGAGCTAATGACGCGCATGGCGGGTGTTGAAATGGTTGCTATTTCGCGTAGTGATGAGGGGATTTTTCTTACTATTACCTGCCCGTCCCGCTATCACGCCACAATTCAGAGCGGCCATCAAAATCCCAAGTGGGATACCTCATCCCCTCGTCAGGGACAGCGTTACTTATGCAAAACTTGGGCTAAGGCTATGTCGGCACTCAACCGTCGCGGCCTGCGGCCCTATGGTTTTCGTGTTGCCGAGCCGCATCACGACGCTACACCACACTGGCATGTTTTGCTGTTTATGCCGCCAGAAGACAGAAAAGAAATTACCTGCATTCTGCGTGAATACTTTATTGCCGAAGACCGCGCGGAGTTGGGCCGCAATACCGGCGCCCGTTTCAAAGCGAAGAGACTCGATCCGAAAAAAGGCAGCGCTACGGCATACGTGGCGAAATACATCAGCAAAAACATTGATGGTTACGCACTTGATGGCGAGCTTGATGGCGAAACCGGAAAGCCCCTGCGCGAGACGGCTAAGTTTGCGATGGCGTGGGCGTCACAGAATAACATTCGCCAGTTTCAACCGTTCGGCCTGCCGCCGGTCACGGTATGGCGCGAACTGCGCCGACTGGCGAACCAGCTTACTGCGATGCAGAAAGAAGCCGGAACATTTAAACGCGGTGCCGCTCAACTTGCCGATCCCTCAATGGATGCCGTGTTAGCGTCTGCCGATGCCGGATGTTTTGCTACTTATATTGAAAAACAAGGCGGCGTGCTGATCCCGCGTGAGCGATACACGGTACGCATCGCTTATGAAGAGGCAGACGAGCAAAACACCTACGGCGAAACGCCGGAAAAAATCTACGGGGTATTTTCTCCGCGCCTGGGGGCGCTCTCGCGTATCTGTACCCGGTTAATCAAGTGGAAAATCAGAAAAAAACAGGCCGTTGACGATGGCGCCAATGCCAGCGCCGTGAGGGTTTTGGCCGTTACGTCGCCCTCCGGCGACGCTTGGAGTTCTGTCAATAACTCTACGGTAGGCGAAAAAACAGTCATTCCGGAAGACATAGCTGGGGGTGACTGTGCCAGCTGTGAACCGCCGCACGGAGAGATTGACAGCACATCAGAACAAGAAAGCATCGACTTTGAGCAGATGACGGACGCGGAACGGCGCGAATTGCTAAACCGGCTCAGGTCGCAACCGCCGGATCGGCGACAAAATAAATACTCGTCCACAACTCAGCCCATTAAAGCGAATGAAAAACAGACGGTTAGCAAACTGTCGGACGAGTGGCGCGTCAGCGTTACCGATTTCGCCCGGTCGCTGGGTTGGGATATCAGCCGCGGGGAAGTTCAGCGCCTGGCAATGGGCTATGCGATCACCTTTGCTGGTCGGCCATACATTGCGCGCGCTGACGGGTGCCTGTACTGCGCGCCGGTGAAGGGACGGGAATCTGTGGATCAGGATAAAGCGGTGACGTTATTGAAACGTGTCGCCGCGCTGCGGGAGTTAGCCGCACAGTCGTAAATGGCTGTGTTGGCCAGCGGCATCGATCACCGTCAGAAATGACACTGCTGCAGCACAGATAAACACAGCTATGTGGTACCGAAAGGGGGAAATATGGGGTATTTGGGAAGTAAGGCCGCGTCCGGAGCGTATCAGAAAATTATCGCTAACATGCCGCCGCATGATGTGTATGTTGAAACACATCTGGGCGGCGGTGCGATCATGTTGAATAAACCACCCGCGAGGTTAAATATTGGGATTGATATTGATCCGGATACCGTTGAGGCGTTTTGCCAGTTCAATCCTGATTTTGTAGATCGGCTAGATACGCAGCTAAGAATCATAAATGAGGATGCCATTGATTTTTTGCAAAGCCACGACCTCGAACCAATGGGTCGTACTTTGATTTATGCAGACCCTCCCTATCTGCTGGAGACCAGAACCAGCCGCGCCCGCTATCGGCATGAATACACTGTTGATGATCATCGGGATTTAATCGCTATTCTACAGCAGGTTCCTTACAGCGTAATGATTTCCGGCTATCCGTCAGCGCTCTATGACGAGCTTTTAAAGGGCTGGCGATCGGTAACGTTCCAGGTGATGACGCGCGGTGGGGCCAGGACAGAAAAACTATGGATGAACTATCCAGAAAGCTCGGCCTACAGCGCCAAATATGCTGGTAAAGATTACATTGATCGGCAGCGTATCAAGCGAAAAGCGGAACGATGGGCGGCAAAATACCGGGCTATGATGCCAGCGGAACGGCTGGCGGTGATGACGGCATTATGTGAAGTTGATGTCAGAGCACAAAATAATTAGATAATTATTGATAAGATTAGATAAATATCTTATTATTATCTCATCCCAAGCGGATATGCTCTTTAAAAAACCGAGGAAGCTGATGGTAAAGGTAATCTGGACAAGGAAAGCGTTGAAACAACGTTCAACGATAGACCGAAGATATCAGGACACCATAAGTGAGAAAGTTGCCGAACTGGAGAACTTCCCCGCCGTCAAACTGGATATTACTACGCTGAAGGGTGAGGCGGGTAAATTCAGGCTACGGACTGGAGACTACAGGGTAATTTTTGAAATCATTAAAGGTGAGCCAGTTGTCTGTGAAGTTCAGGCGGTCAAGCGCAGAACATCAACAACTTACTAATTATCAGGCGGGGTAACCCGCCAGTTTCCTTATGACATACACCGCGACTCACTGACACCCGGATGAAATTATGTCAAAACTACAATTTATCAATGACGTGAATGGTAAACCACAGTTCGTGGTATTATCAATCAAAGAGTATGAAAAGATGTTGTCTGATAGCGATTCAGGCTATGAGGACATTCCTTATGTTGCTGATGAGCACGATAACGAAACCGTGCCTAATGACGTGGTAGAAATCATGTTCCGTGATGATGTTAGCCTGCTTGCTGCCTGGCGCATTCATCGCGGATTATCACAATACGATGTGGCCGAAAAGCTGGGGACAACACAATCAGCGGTTTCACAGTGGGAAGCGAAAGATTCCCGCCCGCAGAAAAAAACCCGCGAAAAACTGGCTGAACTTTATCACTGCCGTCCTGAGCAAATGACGCTTTGATGATGTTGCTACTGACCCGCTTCGGCGGGTTTTCTTTTGCCTGAAAAGCACTGCACAATCCCGCACAAATTTGCACAATTTTTTCACATCATTGAATCCCATCCCGCGCCAGTCACGGCGCGGTTTTCTCTACCCTGATATATTGCACAAAAAGAGGCATGTTTAGCGCGCAGGCGAGGCGGGGGAGCAAGCGCGCGCTTTGGGGGGTAGGTAGGGGGCTGATGCCTCCTAAATCGCTTGCTGGGAGGTGCGCACCGCATCGGTGCGTCAATCGGATAGGTGTGAGAAAACGCGCCAGTGTGCCGCCTGTCGCGTCTGGTGTGGGGTTAATGGGCTGCGGTAAATGGATCGGTTGTGGCTATGCTCGATGCATAATGTTTGGGGAGTTATCGGGGCGTTGGCCGGAATAGTCAGCCATGACTATGTTATCCTGATCGCCACGCCGCCGCCGGGCAGCATGGCCGTGATGATTATTTGTCGGTATCCAGCAGCGCGTAAGGGTTGAAGCGTATCACTTCCTCGCCCAGCCATTCATTTACATACTTCATCGCTTCCATGACCGGGGTAAGTTCATTGATGGCGAATACCTTTGCGGCCTTTTCGATATCACCAAATGAACCATTGCCTTCGGGTATAGCGCCCATCAGTTGAGGCGGCACACGATGCGCTGCCAGAATGTCATCACGCGTTGCCGACTTAACGCCAATGAATTCATCCTTTGCCGATATCTGACTAAACGGCAGGATCTGCACGGAGTCTTTACCACCATTTGGCGCATGTAGCAGAATGTTTTTGAAAGCCCCGCCCCGTCGCGTATCCGTCAGCGTCTTTTTTAATTTGTCCAGGCTTTCCTGATCGGCAATGGCGCTGTTAACGTAGACGATGCAGCCCGCATGACTGCCATTGTCGTAGTACAGTTTGCGAAACATATCGGCAGAGTGAGACAGGTTGGCGGACAGCAGCCCCGCCAGATATTCCGGCATCCCGTAGATTTCCTGATGAATATCAGGATTGATAACGTGACAAACATCACCGGTCTTAAACGAATAATCATCCAGCCCAGACTGAATAAACCAGTAGGTATCCAGATCGGAACCGCGCCGGGTGTATTTTGCCAGGACATGACGTAATGATAGCGGGCCACCAAACACGTTCTTTCGTAATTCAAGATAGGCATTGCCGAAAACCAGCCAGTCAAGCGCAAACGCGGAGAACATCTGGCGGGACAGCAGCTTGTGAGGAATGAAACAGCCAGCCAGTACATTGCGCTTGAATATCAGCGCCGACTGGTGCCAACTGGCATGACCGAATTGTCGCGCCAGACCGTACCAATTGATCGGCGTCTCGTAGTACCGGCCATTGTCGGCGCAATACATCGAGTCCAACAAGTCATAGGACGATGTGAGCGGCCAGGGGCCGTCAAACGTAAACGTGTTCAGGCCGGGGAGTTTTTGTAGTTCTGCGGCCAGATCCGTCCCGGATTGCCGCCGCGCACGCGGTGATTTTCGTCTGCTCAATTTAATACTCCATAACCGTCATTGTGCTGCCGCCGTCTTGCCCCAGCGGTTCGTTAATAATTGCGAGCATGGTCGCCCAGGCAAGATCGCCGTGGCTAACGCCTCGTGTGCGATCGGTGTCATACGTTATAACCCCGCCGGGGGTAACAATCTTGCGAACAGCGCTGAACGCTGTGATCAGGTCATATTCTCCCCTGTCATACTCCCAGCGCCCACCCCGGACTATCTGTTGCATTTTCAATACCAGCATCCGCTTGCTGGCTGGTGAGAACTGATAGCAGGCTGCCGCCGGGAATCTTTTCTTTATCAGTTGGTAAACCGCCTCACCAATCCCACTGCCGTCAATACCAATGTGCTGAACGTTGTAGCGTGACAACATGCCAATAATCAGGTTGGCCTGTTCTTCAAACTCCATGCCCCGGATACGTAACGTTTCAATGGTGCGGAATTTGCCTCCGCCGACCAACGGCGCCGCACTGACTGAAATAGCGCCGCTATCACCTTTCCCGCTGGCGCCGTTGGGATCGTAACCAATCCATATCGGGCGATCGGCCATTGGCCGCATTGCATACGGTTTCCAGTCCGGCCAGTCGTCATAACCATCAGCGCCGCAGGTCAGCAGCATGTTGTAGTCGAAAGCCGATTCGCCGTTTTTAATAAACTGGCAATCGTAAAGATTGTTGTATTCCTCCGGGCTGTTCTCCTGGCGGATTTCGTCAATGTCAGTGAGATCCCAGCCGTGATCGATGGCGTCCTGTAGGGTGACAATCTGCCGCCAAATGTTGTCGGGACACATCAGGCCGCTGTTGAGCGTCTTCCATGAGGTATCGAATTCAACGCGCTTTGCGTGTGTGCGCCCCTTGTTGAAGGCTTCCCCTGTCCAGAACGGATAAGCCTCATGACTTTCAGCAGATGGGGTAGAAAAATAGGTGCGCGTTAACCCTTTCAGGGTTGCCATTGCGCCCGCCACTTTTTTGAGGTTGGCGAACCGACCGACCCAAAAAAACTCATCAAAATACAGATTGCCGGTGTAAGACTGCGCCGTCGCCGCCGAGGTGCCGAGAAAATGAAGCTCGCCACCGTTGGCAAGTTGGATCATGTCGCCGCCTTTCAACTCAACGTCAACCTCTTCCGCAGCAGAACGAATAAAGCTGCGGAACTGGTACGCCTGGCGACGGCTGGCCGACAGAAATATCTGGTTGCGCTGATGCTTGTACTTCACCTCATCTGTCAGCGCCCGTAATAACGCTTCGCGGGCGAAATACCAGGTCGCCCCAATCTGACGAGATTTAAGGATTGCCCGATTACGGTGATGATGATTGTCGTACCAGCCCTGCTGATGCCAGTGCAGCGAACTAAGGATGTTTTCACGCAGCGCGGCGATCTGCGCCTCTGAAAAAAAATTCTGTTTCTTGCGGATCTTTTTTTTCGGTTGAGTGGCCGCTGTGCCGTTATCCAGCTTTTTCAACTGACGCGTCAGCAGGTCGATTTCTTTGAAGTCTCCGCCGGTCTTTTTTTCCTTGCTGGTCAGTTGCACCAGTCGCGCATCAATGGACGTGGTGATCCGTTGAATCGGCGGCGTTTCGTCCCATTCGTCGCGCTTTTTCCAGGCATAGACCGTATTTTGGTTGATACCCATCAGACGCGAGATCTCCGCCGGGGGGTATCCCTGCCAGTAAAGCTGTCTCGCCCGCTGCCTGATGAATGCTTCCTGAACCGTCATTGCCGTCCCCTCATTTACTGATGGGGAGGTTAACCCGCGCGCGCGGGTGTTTTCCTGCGGCTACGGTTGTCTGATTTCTCCTACAACAACAAGGTGTTGAGAGGACAGCTACCGCCCTGCCATCATCATCGGGAACTCAACAAATTCGTGAGCAAGCGAACATGGCAGGCAAAACGAGTACCCGTAAAAAATTCCGCGTGATGACCTCCGGCACCACTATTGATGGCCGTAGCGTCAGTCGCGATCAAATTCATGCGATGGCGGCGGCATATAACCCGGCGGTTTATGGCGCTCGCGTCAATATTGAGCATTATCTGTCGCCATTCCCGGACAGCACATTTTGTGCAATGGGCGATGTGATGGCCCTGTCCGCCGAGGATATCGCTGAGGGGCCATTAACAGGCGAAGCGGCATTGTTTGCCGAAATTGAACCTACTGACCGCATGAAAACCATGACCGACGATGGGAAAAAGATTTATTCCAGCGTCGAAATTCACCCCAAATTCTCTCTGACTAACGGCCCGTATCTGGTCGGCCTGGCAATGACTGATACACCGGCCAGCCTGGGAACTGACAAGCTGAAATTTGCCGCTGAAAAACGCAGTGAAATTATGCGGTTCAACGTGGTAGATGCTGTACCAACCATGTTTACCGCAGCTATTGAAGCTGATTTGGTGCAGGCAGAGCAGGCGCGCGCCGACTCCGGCAAAGAGTGGTTTTCCCGCGTGATGGGCATCCTGGGTAAAGGCAAGAAAACCGACGATGAGCGATTCAGTCAGGTGCATCAGGCGGTTGAAGTGGTTGCACAGTCACAGGCCGATTTAAGTGACCAGTTCAGTACCGCAGAGCAGGAATGCGCCAGCAATAAACAGGCCATCGAAAAGCTGACCACTGATCTGACCGCGCTGCAACGGAAGCTGGAAACCACGGACGGTAATTTCAGCCGCCGCCCGCCTGCCAGCGGTGGCGACGCCGGTCAACTGGCTGAATTCTAATTCAATACGAGAGAACCCAGACATGAGAAATGACACTCGCAAACTGTTTGATCAGTATGTGTCCCAACAGGCGTCGCTGAATGGCGTCACCGTGAACTCGGTGGCGGCGCGGTTCAACGTCGATCCCAGCGTACAGCAAAGGATGGAAGCGGCGGCACAGGAAAGTGATGCTTTCCTGAAACAAATCAACGTATTCGGCGTTAATGAACAGATTGGTGAAAAAATCCTGATCGGCAGTAAGGGGCCATTGGCCGGCGTGAACAACAGCACAACCACGCGCCGCAACCCCGCCCCCAACGGCAGCATGACGCCTTACGATTATATGTGCCGTAAGGTCAACTACGACTATGCGATTAAATACGCACAGTTGGACGCCTGGGCGCATCGGCCTAATTTCCAGCCGCTGATCAGCGCGGCGATGGTGCGCCAGATGTCGCTTGACCGCATCATGATCGGCTTTAACGGCACCAGTTATGCCGATCCGTCAGACCGCACAGCCAATCCGCTGTTGCAGGATTGCGGGATTGGCTGGTTGCAAAAAATCCGCAACGAGGCATCACACCGCATTATCAGCGGCGTGACCATCACTTCGCGCGACCAGAACAACGGCATTATCGCGACCGGCACCTATGGCAACGTGGACGCCGCCGTGTATGACGCGAAAAACAGTCTGATGGATGAGTGGCACAAGCGTAACCCGGATAACGTGGTGATCCTGGCCGGTGATCTACTGACAACCAGTAGCTTCCCGACCATTAACGCCATGAGTCAAACCAACCCCAACAGCGAAATGTTGGCCGGTCAGTTGATTGTGGCCCGCGAACGCGTGGGAAACATGCCGACCTTTATCGCGCCGTACTTTCCGGTCAGCGGCATTCTGATCACGCCGTTTAAAAACCTGTCGCTGTATTACCAGAACGGCGGGCTGCGCCGCACCATCAAGGAAGAGCCGGAATATAACCGCGTCGCTACCTACCAATCGTCTAACGATGATTTTGTCGTGGAGGATTACGGCGCCGTGGCATTTATCGACGGCATCACCTTTGCGCAGGCAGAAAACGGCGGTTAATGACACGCAGGCGGGCCATGCCCGCCGCTATTCGGGGACAGGATAATGCTGACACCGGCACAAAAACATTTTCAAAGGGTCATGGCCGAGCGCCACGGCAACGCGGAAACGCAGACGGACACCGCCCGCACCGCACATGAACAAATTATGCACCGGCTGCGCATGGATCAGAGTGCATTGCGCAAAGTGCAGTCCGACCAGGCGAAAGCTGCCATGAAACAGCGGTTGCTGCCGCAGTATGAGGGCTGGATTGACGGAACGATTGAAGGCGACAGCGGGCGACAGGATGAAGTGATTGTCACTCTGATGGTGTGGGCGATCGATGCCGCTGATTATCCGCTTGCGGTGCGTATTGGCCGCTATGTTGTTACTCACGGCCTCGCCATGCCAGACCGCTTTAACCGTACTGCGCCGACCGTGTTGGTTGAAGAAATCTGCGATCCGATTCTGGTACAGGTGAAAGCCGACGATAGCGCCGATATTTCCAGTTATCTGACTGTGCTGGATGACGTCACCCAGATTGTTGACAGCAAAGACATGCCGGATCAGGTGCGCGCCAAACTGTTTAAAACCCGCGCCTTTGCGCTACGTGGCGGAACTGAGGCAGACCAGGCGACGGCGCTGGAATACCTGCGCGAAGCGTTAAAGCTGGATGCGGGCGCGGGTGTGAAGAAAGAAATCGAACGCCTGGCGCGTCTGGTTAAGAAAGCCAGCCAATCCGTTGATGCAGAGGGTAGAACTGACGCGGGTAACGGGGAGGATGCCGGTAATGCTGCCAATAGTGCCGGGGATGCAACCGAAGGCGTGACGGCTGACGGAAACGCTGAAGCATCGTCAAATGCGGCAGTGGTGGCCATGGCAACGAATAAGACCTCAACCCGCAAAACGGCGGCGACAGCCAGGAAAACAACGCCCCGCAAGGCCGCGGCTAAGAAAACAGAGACCGAAAAAACCGAATAAACGACTTGCGCCCCGTGCGCTGGCGGCGCGGGCGGAGATCTGCAACGTATCGCGTGCGCTTTTCTCCACTCGCTCACCGCCAACTTTTAAGGAGATTGGGCTATGAGCCTTGTTGCCGGACGCACCGTCACCGCCGCCGCTGACGATGTGCCTGATATCGATGATAACGGCGAGAAAGTCAGCGTTAGCGCGTTCTGGCCGGATATTTCATTGAGTGCCGCTCGTATGGAAATGCGCATCAATGGTGCGGTGACCACTACCCGGCTAAAACACGTCGTGATTGAAGCGGTCGCGCATGTCACCGACCAGTTGGAAAAGTGGCAGGTTAGCCAGGAAAGCAACAGTTATTCAACGCTGGCTGACGTACCGGCAAAGCAGGTGAACGGCGAAAGCGTGAAAGTACACCGTTACCGCCGCGCCGTGTTCAGTATCGCGCGCGCATTGCTTATTGAGAACTATCGCGATGTTGACACCACCGGGGACGCTGGCGAGAAGCACGCCAGCGCGCTGACTTTGCAGGCGGCAGATCTATGGCGTGATGCCCGCTGGGCGATAGCAGACATTCGCGGCGCTGTACGCAACTTTGCGGAGGCGTTTTAGTGAAAGTGAAAGCGCTACAGGGCGATACCGTCGACCAACTGTGTTACCGGCATTACGGACGCACGGAAGGCGTAACCGAGGCGGTTATTGCCGCCAACCCCGGCCTGAGTGGTCAATTATTTCTGGCTGCGGGTCAGTCAGTCGAAATGCCGGATAGCGTTGAGGCCGAAGAGCCGCAAATCATCCAGCTTTGGAGCTAATTGTGAATGAAGCGGAAAAAAGCGTCGTCACGCTGTTTGTTATCGGTGTGTTGATAGCAGTGGGAAAAGTATTAGCCGGTGGTGAACCGATCACCTTGAGATTATTTATCGGGCGCATGTTGTTGGGCGGGTTTGTATCAATGGTGGCCGGTGTGGTGCTGGTTCAGTTTCCGAATCTGCCACTTACAGCCATATGCGGCATTGGCTCCATGCTGGGGATTGCCGGTTACCAAACCATTGAGTTACTGATCCGGCGGCGTGCCAATCAATTGGGAAAGAAAAACGATGAGGCAAGCGGGGGCGAAAATGGCTAACCATCCGAATGTTATTGCATTTCTTGACATGCTGGCCTTTTCGGAAGGCACGGCCTATCACCCGCTGACGCGTAATTGTGGCTATGACGTGATCGTAACCGGCATGGATGGCAAGCCGGAGGTTTTCACCGACTACAGCGATCACCCTTTTGCATCTGGGCGACCAGGCAAGGTATTCAACAAACAGAGGCAGCGATCAACGGCGGCCGGGCGTTACCAGCAGCTTTACCGGTACTGGCCGCAATACAAGGCGCAGTTGGCATTACCGGATTTCAGCCCCGAATCACAGGACAGGCTGGCGATACAACTGATCACTGAACGCGGCGCGCTAAATGATGTGATCGCCGGACGGTTTGACCGTGCCGTATCGAAGTGCCGGAACATCTGGGCGTCGTTACCGGGCGCCGGATATGGACAGCGTGAGCATAACCTTGATCGCCTGCTGGTTGCCTACCGGCAGGCAGGTGGGCAAATCGCATGAAGACTGCGCTGATTATTGGCGTAGCAGTCTTGCTGCTGCTGTCCGGTCTTGGCGTGCAATCGCTAAGACTCAGTAATGCGCAAGAACTGAATAACCAGCAAAGCGAGACGCTAAAACAGCAGCGGAATGCGTTGGATGAAAAAAATAGCCAGATTACCGCGCTGGCCGGCCAGTTGAAACGCAGTGATGAAGAACAGGCGCGGCTGCGTGAGTTGGCGGCAAAGAATCACGCGGCATTGTCCGACAGGCAGAAACTGATTGAGAGGTTAAAACGTGATAATCAAGAGCTTAAGCGGTGGTCTGATACTCCTTTGCCTGCTGATATTGTCAGGCTGCGGCAACGTCCCGGCTTCACCGGCGGTAGTGCTTACCGTAAATGGTTGTCCGAAGCTGACGCCGTGCCGGTTTCCGGCATCCAGTCCGCAGACCAACGGCGAACTGAATAACCAGCTTGATGAAACAGAAGCGGCCCTGGCTGACTGTGCCGATCAGGTTGATCTCACTATCGCCTGTCAGGATCGCGCAGATGCGCCGACAGGATTAAATCAGAAGCGGGAATAAGGGTTAAACCATGCTAAAGGCTGAATCATTGCGCGCAGCGCTGACAGAAAAAAACCGTTGGTGCAAAGCCAACCCGGAGGGCGTAACCGTCTGGGTTGAAAAAGGCTCTATTGAAATAGCCGGTGATGATAGCTCTTTCATGTACCGCTATCCGATAAGCGTTTTTGCAATGGACTATCCCGGCAATATTGACGATCTCACTTTGCCGATTCTGGACTGGCTGCGCATTAATCAGCCCGACCTGCTGCTAAACCCCGATAAGAACAAACTGATTGAATTCGATGCGGATATTGCCAGCGACGACACCGCAGACGTGCTATTTAAAATCCCCGTCTGGGAGCGAGTCATCGTCACGCGCGACGAGAACGGCGCGGTGACCGCCGAACACCTGGCCGAGTCTCGCCCTCGTCTGGGCGGCGGCGAATGGGACGCTGTTTTTGACGGTGAAATGGCGCAAGAGGCCCGGTCATGAGCAACAATGATGCGCTGTTTCTTCAGCTTGATGAGGTATTCAACGGCATCCTGGCAGGAATATCCGTACAAGGGCGCCGCGCATCAGCCAGGACAATCGCGATCGCCCTGCGCCGTAGCCAGCAGCAACGCATTGCAGGGCAGCAGAACCCGGACGGCTCAAAGTATGAGAAGCGCCGCCGCAAGGTGCTGCGCTCACAGACCGGGATCAGCTTTATCTGGAACGATGAAACACGGCACCTGAAAAACTGGCGTGCTACCCGTGGGAAACGTGGGCGAATGCTGACCGGTTTCGATGAGGATCGCGGGGCTGTACGCTCATTTTATCGCGCCGACATAGCGCGCTATCTCAATATTAATTTTGCTCAAACCAAAAAGGATACGACAAAAACCGATCCGATGTTCCGCCGTCTCAGAGCAGCCAAATGGCTGCGCACTAAAGCAGATGCAGCAGGCGCTACGGTGGGTTTTTCAGGTGTATCCGCCCGCATTGCTCGTGCACATCAGTTTGGGCTGGAAGATAAGGTCGGTGGCAATGCGTCGGTGACGTACCCGCGCCGTGTGCTGCTGGGATTGAGCGAATCAGACCGGCGGATTGTTGCAGATAAAATGATTGAATCAATGAGGTTGTCATGACTGCTGAACTACTCCGGTTGCTGGGGAATGTGCTGCGGGTCGGCACGGTGACAGAAATAGACGTGGACGATTGGCGAGTCCGTGTCAATTCGGGGGAATTGAACACGGATTGGTTGCGTTGGCAAACGACACGCGCAGGCGCTTTCAGTATCTGGCTCCCGCCGTCCGTAGGCGAACAGGTTTTGCTCGGCTGTATCGGCGGAAACCCGGAAACAGCCGTTATTCTCGGCAGTTTGTACAGCGATGAAACCCCGGCCCCAGGTGGCAGCATCAGCGAATTGGTGATCAAAGCCCCGGACGGCGCAACGTTGCGTTATAACGCTGCCGCCGGCGCGCTTGAAGCCAACGGAATGAAAACGGCACGCATCGTCGCGTCAGTGGGAGTCACGATTGATACGCCGATCGTTGAATGCACCAATCATCTGATTGCCAAAACTTTCGCAATCACCGAGGGCGGAGAAATGCGCGGCGACGTCAATCATCAGAGCGGCGCGTTCAAGTCAAACGGTGTGCAGGTTGACGATCACGCGCACGGCGCAGTAGAGAGCGGGCCAAGTTGGACGGCGGGCACAAGATGAGCACGCGCTATACGGGCATGAACCCAGACGGGCTGGGAACGCTGACAGACAGCGATCATCTGTGGCAGTCCGCGCGCGACATACTGACTACGCCGATCGGCTCCAGAGTGATGCGCCGTGATTTTGGGTCGATCGTGCCTGATTTGATTGATGCCCCACAAAACGAGGTAACACGCCTGCAACTGATGAGCGCAACAGTGATTGCGTTAACGCGCTGGGAGCCGAGGATTGCGCTGAACGTGATAGATATTGTCTATTCCGCATCCGGCAAAGTAGAAGCGAATTTAACCGGGCTGATTACTGAAACGATGGAATTAAGCAGCGGATCAATAACGATAAAAGGGGGCGACAGTGGCAACGGTTGATTTATCGCAGTTACCCCAGCCGCAGATCATCGAGACGCTGGATTTTGAAGCGATTTTGTTGGACGTAAAAGCAGTTATGATCGCCGCCTTCCCCGACGATCAGCAGGCGTCCGTGACTGCCGCGCTTGCGTTGGAGTCTGAGCCGTTAAACCAACTAGCGCAGGTCATCACGTATCGCGAATTGATGTTGCGGCAGCGGATTAATGACGGTGCCGCAGCTTGCATGCTAAGTCATGCGGTTTCCGGCGATCTGGATAACCTAGCGGCAAATCTGAACACGGAGCGGTTAGTCATTACGGAAGACACAGAAACGGCTGACGCCATCATGGAGAGTGATGAGGCGTTTCGCCTGCGCGCACAAGCGGCATTTGAAGGGCTTAGCGTGGCCGGGCCAACGGCGGCATATGAGTATTTTGCTAAGAGTGCGAACGGAAAAGTCAAAGACGCTAAAGCGACCAGCCCGTCACCGGCTGCGGTGGTTGTGTCGGTGCTTTCTTCCGAGGGGAACGGCGGCGCATCTACTGAATTGCTGGCTACCGTTGAAGCGGCACTTTCTGCCGAGGATAAGCGACCGGTCGGTGACCGATTGACCGTGCAGAGCGCGGAGATCGTCAGTTATCAGATTAACGCCCTGCTTTATCTTTACCCCGGCCCGGAATCAGAGCCGATACACAATGCGGCACAAAAGGCGCTGGAATCGTGGATCAGTGAGCAAGGGAAAATTGGGCGTGATGTGGTTCGCTCGGCAATCATGGCGGCGCTGCATGTGCAGGGTGTGCAGCGTGTTGAACTGCTGGAGCCTGTGGCGGATATCGTTATCAGCGATACCCAGGCGGGATACTGCGAAGCCTTCACCATAGAAGACGGGGGTACGGATGAGTAATAGCCTGCTGCCGCCTTCTGCCAGCGGTTTTATGCGCAATGTGGCGACGGGTGCCAGCCGCCTTAGCCGTCTGCCAGTCGATCTCAATACGTTATGGAACGCGGATAAATGTCCGCTCGAACTGCTGCCCTATCTGGCCTGGGCGCTGTCAGTTGATCGCTGGGACAAACGCTGGTCGGAGCAAACCAAACGCCAGGTAATTAAGGCGGCATGGCTGGTACACCGTCAAAAGGGAACTATCGCCGCCATACGGCGTGCAATCGAGCCGTTTGGCTATCTCGTTCGTGTTGCTGAGTGGTTTCAGTATGGCGGTGAACCCGGCACGTTTCAGATTGATGTCGGTGTTAACGAGCAGGGTATTACAAATGAGGTTTATTGGGAAATTGAGCGGCTTATAGACCAAACCCGTCCATGTTCCCGGCATCTTACCGCGCTATCCATCAACCTTGACGTTAACGGTGTGATATCTGCTGCTGCGGTGGGTTATCTGGGTGATGAGCTTACTGTTTACCCATACATGCCGGAAGTTATCAGCGCTACCGGACACAGCGCAGCCGGGGCAGGCATTCACATTATCGACAATATGAGCGTAACCGCATGAGCACATACTTTGCATTATTAACAATCACCGGCACCGCAAAGCTGGCAAATGCCGCCGCGCTGGGTACTCAATTAAGTATTACTGAAATGGCGGTCGGTGATGGCGGTGGTATTTTACCAACCCCAAACACTGCGCAAACCGCATTGATTAATGAAAGGCGCCGTGCTGCGCTCAATATGTTGAGCATTGATCCCGCCAATGACAGCCAGATTATTGCGGAGCAGGTGATACCGGAGTCTGATGGTGGATTCTGGATACGTGAAATCGGTCTATACGACGATGAAGGCGACCTAATCGCTATCGCCAATTGCCCGGAAACCTACAAGCCAAGATTGCAGGAAGGATCTGGCCGCGTTCAGACCGTGCGCATGATTCTAATAGTCAGCAGCACTGATGCAGTAACGCTGAAGATTGATCCGTCCGTTGTGTTAGCAACGCGCCGCTATGTAGATGAATCAGTTATTGTAATACAACAGAAAATTGAAAATGATGGCGCGAAGATAATCGGGCTGGCGCAAGGTGGAACGGTTCAGGATGCAATATTGTTTTTAACCCCTGAAATGTTTGGCGCCATCGGGGATGGTGTCGCTGATGATACGATTGCCATACAGACCGCCATTGAATACTTAAAAACGAGTGGGGCTAAACGTGCAATTATTGGTCACGGTGATTATGCAATATCGGCATCGCTGACAATAACCAACTTTGCTTACGGTTTTAAAATGCACTTGCGCAGCCTGCGGGCGCATAACACCTGGCCGAATTATGATAACTGGAAAAATGCCAAGCCTCTGATTTCTGTCGGGGGTAATGGCGGCATGGTTGGTTTAGATATTCGCTGTGATTATGTCAATGGCGGCGATAAAGCCGACTGGGTAAACGTTGTCGCGCAAGGCTGTGGCGGTTCGCATTTTCACGCTGAACGTTTAACCAATGTGGTTAACGGGTATGTCCCGAAAAACATTACCTGGCCGTCAGCGTCAAACAGAATAACTGGGGGATACTGGAGTGACGGAACGGGTATAGGAATATGGCTGCAAAAAGGATCGGATGGTATAAAGCCCATCGTTGAGGGCCACATAATTGATGTGAATTTTATCACTGGCTTTAAACGTGGCGGGACGCTTCTCCGCGACGGGGCACAATACAGTGATGTGCGGGGTTTATTCGATTTTAACGGTCGTTTTTTATCTGAGGTTGCTGTTACCGTTAATCCTGAGGGGGTACTGGTTCGGGGAGATACCGTTACAAACGGATCAAATACAGCAGAAGTTATTGCATTTTACCAGCAGCCTGTTGGCTCCTATAAACTGTTGATCGCAGAGGGCCATGACGTATCTAACGATGGGAGTTATTTTTCTTCTGATGATGAGATCACAAACTCAGACAGCAGTTGGGCTTCTGCTGTTAATTCGGTAAAAACGCCGGATTCTGCGGAATGGTATCCTGATATTATTCACGATTTTACCGGCAGTGCGTTTGGTAAATGTACGATATATGCATCCTATTGCGGCGGTATCGTTGGGGGGCTTCTCCATAGCAGCGTTTACCATTTTGCTAATAGTAACGACGCCAAAACAAACGGAATAAACGGCGCACAATGGGTGCATTCCAGTTCAATTCTTTCCTTACGTGATGCCTATAAAGATAATTATGTATTAGATATTAACGATAAATATATTGCACCCTACCGTCATTTATATATGCGCAGCTATCGTATATATGGAACCGAAGTCTTTTTAACGTTATTACAATCTGCTACCACGGGTGTTCGCACATTTTCAAAAATTGGTGACGGCACAGTAACGGCGACAAAAGAGGTCTGGCGGGTTACGGTTTCTGGGGCATTGAATGGCGTGAGCGGGGAATGTCTGATTTATGTGTCTGCATCGGAAGTGACGTTGGTTGACAACACGGTGACGGGCGTAACTTTGTCCGTCACAAACTTAACGCTTTATGCGGTGCAGGGATCGCAGGCGTCTATGTCGGTCATGTTTAATTTTCAAAGGATACTGTGATGAATATTATTGGCCCATTCAAAAGCTATCAGGCTGTAGATGAAAACCCTGATTTATATATAGGCTATGAAAATGCCGTTGGCCTCGTTGATGAACAAATAGATTGCGGTACGGAGATACAAGGATATATAGCGATATACGCCGATAATAATATGAGAGAGCGAGTTTTTAGTTTCCCTGTGCTCATAACAAAACCTGAAAATAAAGACGACTCCGAAGAAGCACTGCTAAAAGAAGCTATACGTGCGGTTTGCTCAGATATGGTTATTTCTTATTAGTTAATTAGCATAGACGGGAATTGTTTAGGTTTTTACTGAAGCATAGATATTGATGTCTATGTTACCAGCTGACACAGCCAGTTATGACTGTGTCAGCTGGTAGTCAGGAAAGCAGCCCACCGGCCGAAGCATTAACCGCATTATATGCTTCCGTTGCGCTGCTGCGGATATTGGTCAGCATGTCGCTGAATGACTGTGATTGCAGCCGTTCGCGATAATCTTCGTCAACCCGTTGCAGGCTGATGGAAAACTCTATTTTTTTCGCATTGCCGTACCGGTCAAACTCCGCCCCGGTACGCTGCAAGCCGGTTAAAACATACATCCCGTAGATCTTTCCGCTCCCTTCAATCAGCGGCCAGGGACGCCCCATATATCCCATCGTCGTTAGCGCGGAGAGCGAAAGATTACCACCGGTGATTTCCGGGTAGAGAACGCCGCTCAGCGTGATCTGAGATTCCCCGGAGCCGATATATTGCCAACTTGCCGATCGGTTAATGCGATCATTCTTGACATGGCGCCACTGCTGGGACTGCTGCAATTGCTGATAAGGTACGGTTTTGAGGGCAAAAACAAACATACCGAATACCATCATCATAATATTTTCTCCTTAATCCGCATCACGGAATGAACCGCGCTGATTGCGTTCTCTTTCGTTGAGGATTTGCCTTATTTTCTGTTCAACAAGCTGTGCCAGTTCGCGCGGATCTTGTTTGCCAACATCGTTAAATACCAGGCTGAACGATGGCGCCGCGCTGGGTGATGCAGACACAGGCGCGGTTTGGGCCTGCCGGATAGGTTGCGTAGTAATGTCCTGCATCTGCTGAGAAATAACGCGCGGGACTTTCTGCGCAGCGACACGTGTTTCCTGCCAGGCGCCTTGCACGGCAAAAGCGCGGGGAAGGTTTTTAAAAACGATATCCCCCGGCCCTATCTGTTTTTTGGTTTCATCCAGTAATCCGCTGGTATTGTCAGAGATTTTCTGTAGTCTCCGCTGGGTGCCTGTTTCCCCTGTCAATGGCTGCGGCGGGGTTGTAATCACAGGAGGATTGCTGCTGGCACCTTTGGGCGACCAATCCCATCTCTTTTTAACCATCTTCCCTTGTTTTTCGTCCCATTCCCACATGACGGGATCTTTCTTGAGGCTTTCAGCTTTAAGGCGCGCAGCTTCCAGCCCGGAAGGGATAAGATCGAGTTTTTCCAGTACCCAGCCGATACCCTCCATCAGTTTTTGCAGCGGCCAGAGAAGCACATTAAGCGCCGTACCCAGCACGCGCCCGAAAGTTTCCCCGGCGCTGGTGCATTTTTCCAGTGATTCGCGGGAAGACTCTATCGGGGTAAAGAGTTGCTTAAACCAATCCCAGACGCGGGAAACGGCTGCGCCGATGGCATCAAAAACAGGTGATAGAGAAGCGAAAGTGTCGCGGAGTGGTTGCAGCGCCTGCATCACCCCGGAAAAGAACCCGCTGAAAAATGCCTTAATCGGTTCCCAGAATCGCCAGATAAGCAAGCCAGCCGCAACAAAGGCCGCGCCAATCAGACCAATGGGGCTAAGTAGCAATGATAATGCCCCACCCAGAACAGATACCGCGCCACTAATCAGCCCCCATAATGCAGGCAGGCCGGTGAGTCTTAGCAGTAACAGACCAATGCCTTTCGCCAGGGAGACGAGCGACGATAACGGCGAGGTAAATACAGCAAGCAACATTCCGCGCAACGGCATGAGCAATCCCGGCAGACGGCCAAATCCTGCGGCCAGCGACTTCATCACCTGCGACCAGCCGCCGATCCGCGCCATAGAACTGCCCGCCACGCCGCCGAGCGTGCGGAACATGGCGATCGTGCCGCCGATGCCTCGCCCGCCAGTCAACAGAGTGAAACCAAGTTGCAGTTTAGCCAATGGCCCCATCAGTATCCCTATAGCAAGGGAGGTCACGCCAATTGCGGCAGTAAGAGCCAGGGCGCCGCCGCCAACAAGTAGTAATGTCTGCGTAAGTTCGGGGTTTTCTTTAGCCCATTCCATCATGCTATTGATGACGCTACTGAGGCTTTGTGTGAGTAGGCGCAATGGGCCGTCGATAGTCTCTTCAATCTGTATGCGAAACCCTTCCCATGCGCTATCCAGTTCTTTCAGATCACCGCTAAGATTGTCGGCCATTGTTTTAGCAGCGGCTGCTGCTTCACCGCTGGCGTTTTTCATTTCGCTGGCAAGTTTTCCTAATGCGCCACTGCCCGCCGCTTGGACTAACGTTTGCAGGCCTACAAATGCCTCTTCTCCCGCAATATCTTTAAAGAACGATACCTGATCGACGTCTCCGTATTTTTTTGTGGCTTTATACAAATCACCCAATACATCCTGCATTGGGCGCATTTTGCCCTGAGCGTCAGCGACAGATACGCCAAGCTCTTTCAACGCGTTAGCGGCTGCTTTGGGGGGTGATGCCAAACGGGAAAGACTGGCGCGCATTGCTGTACCTGCATCGCTGCCCCGAATGCCATTATTAGCCAGCATACCGGCCATTGCCGCCGCATCTTCAAGGCTGATACCTAGCTTGGATGCAACAGGCCCGGCATACTTCATCGTATCGCCCAGGTTGCGTAAATCAGTGTTGGTGCGGGTGAATGCGGCGGTCAGGGTGTCACTGACGCGATCCATTTGACTGGCATCCAGCGCAAACTGAGAGAGGACGTTAGAACCAATATCAGCGGATTCGCCCAGATCCATACCGCCAGCCAGCGCCATATTAAGAACGCCTGGTAAGGCGTCTTGAATAGATTGCGGCGTAAAACCCGCCATTGCTAAAAAAGCCTGGCCGCTGGCGGCGTCGCGCGTGCTAAATGCTGTCTCAGCGCCAAGTTTCTTCGCCTGAGCGCGCAATGCGCCCATTTGCTGATCGCCTTTATCCAGCCGGGTTAGCGCCTGAACGCGTGACATTTCCTCATCAAAACCCACGGCAGGTGCCAGAAAGCGCCCTCCGGCATACCCCGCGCCAGCCGCGCCCAATGCGACTCCGGTGCCTGAACTACGTAAATTGCCTGCGGTCTGCTGCATCTTGTCATAACGGGCGCGCGCCTGAGTGACAGCGGCAAGCTGGCGCCGCTCTCGTTCAAGTGATTGGCTGTATTGTTCTGTGCGTCGGATAGCGCTTTGTATCGCCCCGCTGCCGCTGGTCAGCGTGATCCCGTGCTGGCGCAATGCCTGCACACCTTCCCGGAGTTTGGCGGTCTGTGCGCTGTAGGCAGTGGTCAGCTTGGTGATCTTTGTTCTCAGACCATCGAGTTTGGCCCGCTGCGCCTCTGACAATGTGCCGGTTTCATTCAGCCGCTGGCTCAGCCCTGCTGCTTCGCGCTGCGCCCGGTTCAGTTTTTGTGCGGTGTCGTTGGTGCTGTTGCGCAGCTTCTGAAAAGAGGTGCTTTGGGATTCCAGGCTTTTGATCGCGGCCTGCGTTTTTTTGATGGATTCAGAAAGACCGCCCGTGCTGTTGCGGGCGGCATTGACTGGGCGGGTAAATTTATCGATGGCGCTGAATGCGACACGGATATCAAGGCTCTTCATCCTTATTGGCTCCACTTCTGATAGCCGCCCGCTCACGCCAGGCTATCAGCTCGCAAAGCTCCATGCCGTACATTTCCGAGGGCGGCCAATGAAAAATTGTGGCGATATCTGCTATCAGATCCTCCACGCGGTCAAACAGCAGGACGGTTACTGATCCTCCGTCTCCGCCTCGCTCTGTTCGGCAGGCGCCTGCGGAGCTAAAAAAGGAACTAACACCTCATTCAGTCGAACAAAATCGGAAGTCGGCAGGCTGGCGATTTCGGGCAGGGTAAGCGCTGGCGCAGTGACGCGGGTTAGCAGCGTTGACACGGCGTCAAAGTCCAGGTTAATGACGTCACCCAGCCGCAACCCGCGCAGCGATCCGGCCTGCTTAATTGCCGGGGTGATTTCAATCTGCGTGATTTCGCTGCCCTTGCGCTTGATGGGCACCGAAAGCGTGATTTTGCTTACAGTCATGTTTTTTATCTCCGGGCGGCGAGTGCCACCGTTTAAATATTGAGAGTTGGCCGGAATAGTCAGTCATAACTATGTTTGCCGGTATCGCTATGCCGCGGCCCGACAGCATGGTGATAGTGTTATTGGTTAACCGCCCAGCCCCAGCGCGGAGCGAACGCGGTCGGGGTACAGGTTTTGACCGTTTCGCTTGTAAATGAAATTGAGTAAATCAAATTCAAGCAATGGCTGATCATCAATAGACAGTTTGTAATACGTGTTTTTGATGGCGTAAGTGTGATTGGTGTCATCACCCTGTTTTGATTCGCCGGGGTCGATTTCCGTGATCCGTCCGCGCATCTCAACTTCAACGATGGAACTGGTGCCGCCGGTGTAAAACTCACCGACAAAGCGCAATTTCAGTTCGTCAATGTCGCCGCCATATTTCAGGATCAGTTGTTCCTCAAAGCCGCCGACCTGCATTGACGCATCGAGCGCGCCGGAGTCCAGGCCGAGATCAACAGCAACGGCGCCAATCATTCCGCCGCCTTGAAAATCTTCCGTTTTGCGGGTGATTTTAGGTAGCGTTACGCTGGGGATCTTCCCGATATGGTTGTCGCCGTCCACGTAGCACGTAAACAGGCGGAGCTTTTTAGGTACGGACATTTACGCGCCCCCTAATGAAGAAAAAGCTGTTTCAAAATACTGATCGGTGAACGTCTGGTAGAGACTCAGATCTTCCAGCGGCGGCACGGGCGTATAGTTGTAACGCACAATACACTTGCCTTGCCGTAACCCGGTCGTCGGGTTGTCCTCGATATCGAACCAGCAGGCCGCGCCGATCAGTTTCCCGGCGGTCACCAGCGCCTGTAATTTGGCGTCAATGCCGCTGACCACGTCCTTGACGTTGCCTGGCGTCATGGGTTTATCGACAGTGGTAAATTGCGCCTCTGCGATACTGTCAGCCAGGATCTGCGCGGTGCGGGTGTACACCTCAAAGATGTATTCTTTATCGGGATCAGTGGTACGGTTGCCCCAGAATCGGAACCCGTCGCGTTTAATCAGCGTGGTGATCTCGTTAGCGTTGAGTTCGTTGGCGTCGCTGTCTTCCGCCTGCAACGCCCAGAACACATCTTTTGCAATCCCCAGCACATTGTTAACAGCAACGTTGGACAAGGATTTGTGCCAACCCTGGGTGTTATCGATCAGCGCCCGCAGACCGCAGGCATAGGCCGTGGCCGGGAATTCTTCGTTTTGCCCGGTCAACGGGTTGTACGCGATGAAGTTGGGCCAGATTGTCATCACTTCGCGATAGTTCAGTGTGGTGCGGTATGCCTTCGCTTCCGCAATGGTTTCGCAGCCGTGACAGTGCGCGTAAACGAATGCCCGCAGTTTCTGCGCGATAACGCAAAGTTGTGTAGCAACCTCGATCGTGTCGTGGTCGGGAACGGCCAGAATACGCGGGCGATAGCCGGTTTTCTGTTCTGCCGTTAAAAACGCATATATGCCGGTATAGCTACCATCAGCAGCAGTGCCGCCAATCACAAGCTGTGATTGCGTCGGATTGTCTTCCCCTTCAACAGCCTGAGCCACTCGCACCACAATAACTTTAGGGCTGCACTGGTCAGAAATCGCTCTCAGGCTTTTATAAAGCGATCCGGTCATGCCGGCCTTACCCAACACATTGTTAACGCGGGTGATAAGTACGGGAGTATTTAACGGAAACGTATCCGGGTCTGCATCGTTCGCAACCGCCACGATACCAATGACTGTCGAGTCAATGTCATTGATGGCTGTTACCAGATCGGTGTTTTCCCGGACGCGAACGCCGTGGAAAAAATTGTCGGTCATTTCTTGCCGCCTCGTCAGTGAGTTCACCGTGATATTCGCCGAAAACAACAGGCCAGACACGCGCTTAGGGTTGTTACAGATCGGCGACAACAAACGGCTGTTTGTCGTTTCGCGCACGCATGAAACTATCAGCGCCGGGGGTTAAAAATGGCATTCAGTAATTTGACGGATATTCAGCAAACGCTGAAATCGGGGCTTTCAGATCTTGATAACGCACTGACGGAAGCCGTTAAGGTTCCAGGCTTTAACATCACAATGGGCGGGGAAACGCTGCTGTTGCTTGATGAACGACTGATTTCGCTTTCAATGACAGATAACCGGGGCTTTGATGCCGACCAGTTAACAATTTCCGTTGATGATGCGGACGGACGCATTGACCTGCCGCCGCGTGGCGCCGAATTATCCGTGTCGCTGGGATGGAAGGGTGAAGCGCTGGTTCACAAAGGCATTTTTGTTGTTGATGAGGTCGCACACACAGGGCCACCGGACGCCATCGAGATCACCGCCCGAAGCGCCGACTTTCGTGACGAATTTAACGTCAAGCGCGAAGTGTCTTGGCATGACGTAACGGTTGAGCGTGTAGTATCGGCAATCGCCCATCGATACAGCCTAAAGCCCTTAATCAGTGCGCAACTGATGGATCTGGAAATTGACCATGCAGATCAAACCCAAGAAAGCGATATGTCGTTTTTAACCCGCATGGCGGAAATGCTGGGCGCTATCGCCACGATTAAAAACGGATGTTTGTTGTTTATCCTGCCCGGCGGCGGCGTCAGTGCATCCGGTAAGCCCTTACCAGCGGCTGAAATCACCCGTTCCAGCGGCGACCGGCACAGTTTCCGCATTGCAGATCGTGATGCCTATACCGGCGTGCGCGCTTACTGGCTGGATCTGAACTTCGGGAAAAAGAAAAAGGTCAGCGTAAAAAAACGGACAGCAAAAAAGAAACAGGAAAAAAGCAGCAGCCGCGAAGGTGATTATATGGAAGGTGAAGACGGGAATGTCTACGTGCTGCGCAAAACCTATCAGAATGAAACGGCGGCGAATCGTGCTGCGGCAGCGAAATGGCAACAACTCCAACGCGGCGCGGCGCAATTCTCGATCACCCTAGCGCGTGGCCGTGCTGACCTTTACCCGGAAGTGCCGGTTTCAGTCAGAGGATTTAAATCAGACATTGATAATCAGGAATGGATAATATCACGTATAGAACATGTCATTGATGGGAGCGGTTTTACTTCCCGTCTGGAACTGGAGGCAAAGATTGCTGACTGGATAGCAGAAAGTGACTAGAATGGAATTGAGTCAAACCCCGCCGGGGATTCAATCATGTTTATTTGCCCTCACTGCGGCGCAGTCGCCCGCACACGTACCAGCCGCCAGCTAAGTGAAATGACCGTGCGTCAGTATCATCAATGTCAAAATCTGGAATGTAGCATCACATTTACGACGCTTAACAGCGTTGAACGCCTGGTTACAGCCCGCACCAAATGCGAGGATGTGCCACCGGACTTTGTACCGAAAGACGCATTTCCCTCATCACACTATGGCCGTGATCAGCTTAATTTAAACCTGTAGATTATCACCCCAACGAAATGGGGCATCCATCTTCACTTATATAATTTAGGTGCCACAACATGAAGTGATAAGGTTGATTGACGTGTAATAATTGAAGATGTATACATTAATGCTATGAGTAATCACAAAAAAAATAAAATGTTATGGAAATTATCGGCGATTTAGATAGCTCTACCGAACTGCAAAGATATATGAGTTTCCCCAAATTCATTGACTTAATTGATAGAAATAAAATTTTCTTGTCTAAGGCGTCTTGTTTTGAAGATAAATTAGAAGGATGTCTAACATTTGAATCAGATTTATTAAGGAGTGGGGATGCTATGCTGTACGATATAGCAGTGAGTTTTTCGATGCCCACAGTAAGAAAGTTGACAGAAGAAGAAAAAGAACAAAATGATAAACTACGTGAAGATGCATCGTTAGCATATGATAATAGAGTGCATCATACTGTGTTTGGTGATATCCCTGATAAGGAAATGAGTCATGAGGTAATTTATAATAAATATAATGAATGGATTGATGTTAGTTGCTGGCATTCCAATGAGCATGAAAGCATGGCGATGTGGAAAATATACGGTGGTGATGATTGCGCAGTTTGTATAGTTACTGACTTAGAGCGACTGATAAACAGTATTGTTGAGTCATCCGACTATAAATTAATAATTGCTAAAATCGCATATATCTCTCATCAGAATGATTCTTTCACATATGACCATATTCTTTCACAATATATGCATAAAGCCCATTTTTATTCTTACGAAAATGAAGTCAGGATATTAGGATATAATCCTTCAACAGATATTAGAGGTGAAAGAATGAGTTTTGGCACAGATATTGACATCAACCTTTCCACTTTAATCAAGGAGATTAGGGTGTCACCAACAGCGCCGAATTGGTTCTTTAACGTTGTTAAATCTTTGTGTGATAAATACTCATTGAATGTAAAGGTCAACAGATCAGAAATTTATTAATGTTTTCCTTTGGTAAACTTATAACATTTACTTACAAATATCTCTGTATTTATTGTTATGGGTTAGGTTTGGTTTTGTTGATATCAAGTTGAGTCATCATCTTACTGCCTATAAAAAGAAAGCCCGCAGGTTTTGCGGGCGTTTTGTCGATGTGGTCAACGTGTGGACATTGAAAGAAATAAATCCTTTTATTTCATATCGATACGGGGATAAATTCTACACCATCCCTGTCTTTTGCCCTCCATGATGGAGGGCTTTTTTTTGGGGGGCTTTCCCAGTATTTTCCACCCTATGTATCCTCCATGCTCTTCCTGAAAGTTATGTTGCATGAGCAGGGTAGTGAAACCGCGCCGGATTAAAGTGGTGAAGTTATTTTTTTCTCTTCCCTTGCCTGATTTTCATAAAAATTAATTTAAATCATAATGAGGCGCCTGAATTTTGAGCTAAATAGGGATGTAAAACTCATTACAACAACATTATTCTGGCGGAAAATATGAGCATAAATGTCAAACGTGCGTTGGTATTGGTAGTGACTTTGTTTCCGATACTGGTGTTCGCTCACACCGGAAATGACGGCGGCACGCACCATGTGCTTGGCTTTGCGGAAGGGTTCAGCCATCCTCTCACCGGCTTGGATCACCTGTTTGCGATGACGCTGGTCGGGGTATGGAGTGCGATGAATACTCGCAAGTGGTGGGTGGCTCCGGTGTTGTTTACGTCCCTGTTGTTAGTCGGGGCGCTGATCGGTATGGCGGGAGTTGCTATTCTTGCCGCGGAGCATATCGTTGCGGCATCGTTACTGGGTGTCGGTCTGATGGTGGCGATGCAGTTGAAGCTGCGGTCTGCCGCGGGCGCACTGAGTATCGGCGCCTTTGCGATATTTCATGGCCTGGCTCATGGCGCCGAGCTCTCCCCTTCGGCGGCGGTATTATCAGGGATGGTAATTGCAACCGCACTGCTGCACCTATTGGGGCTGGGTATGGGATATCTGCTGATCGCTTCAAAATCGACGATATGGTGGCCGCGTCTGATCGGGGGCTGTTCCTGCGTACTGGGCCTTGGTTTACTGGGTAGTTTGATTTAGTCCCCGTCTACTGTGTGCTGATGCTATTTCTCGAGAAGCCAGCCTGTGACGGCTGGTTTTTTTACGATGCGGGCGTCAGCGTCAAAAAACGATCCGCGGGGGTGGACTCCTAGCACAGAACGGCACGAAAAAAGACAGTGCGAGGGACAAGTAAGGAGTAGAATATCAACGAAAAATAATGCTCATGAGTGTTCCCCAAGCTGTTTTCAGGCTTTTTGATCCCTCATAAAAGCACGCTGAACACCGTTGACCGCCGGTTTTACACGGCGATATCATACTTTCTCTGTGCCATTGCTCCACCGTGCCAGGCTCTGCCAGAACAAGGCGGCATATTCTTTCTTTAACTTTTGATACCTATATCATGACCCGTTCTCCCCGATCGGCCGCCTGGTTGAGAGTTGTCAGCCTCTCTCTCGCGGCATTCATTTTTAATACCGCCGAGTTTGTTCCGGTCGCGTTACTTTCAGATATCGCCGTCAGCTTTTCGATGAGCGCGGCGCAGGTAGGGTTGATTATCACTATCTATGCCTGGATTGTCGGGGTGGCGTCGTTACCCTGCATGTTGCTGTCCAGTGACATGGAGCGGCGTGGTTTGCTGATTAAAATTTTTATCTTGTTTGCTGTCAGTAACCTGCTATCCGGCATCGCGTGGAATTTCTGGGTATTGGTGATCGCCCGTATTGGCGTGGCGTTGTCTCACGCGGTTTTCTGGTCGATAACCGCGTCATTGGCGGTGCGTCTGGCGCCTGCGGATAAAAAAGCGCAGGCTTTGAGCCTGCTGGCGACCGGCACGGCGTTGGCGATGGTACTGGGGTTGCCGCTGGGACGCGTGGTTGGTCAATATCTGGGCTGGCGCAGTACGTTCTTAATTATTGGCGTGGTGGCTGCTGCGGTTATGCTGGTCATGATGAAGCTGTTGCCCGTGCTTCCCAGCACGCATTCTGGTTCGTTAAAAAGCTTGCCGGTAATGTTTAAACGTCCTGCGTTACTCTGTATTTTTGGTTTGACGGTGGTGACGATTACCGCGCATTTCACTGCTTACAGCTATATTGAACCTTTCATCCAAAAAGTGGCGTTACTGAGTGAAAACTTCATCACCATGCTGCTGCTGGTGTTTGGCGGCGCCGGAATTATTGGTAGCATCATCTTTAGCCGCTATAGCAGCCGATATCCTTCCGGGTTCCTGATCACGTCGATTGCGTCTTTGACGCTGTGTCTAATGTTGCTGCTACCCTTGTCGTTCAGCGGATGGAGCGTCTCGCTGCTTTGCGTGGTGTGGGGGATAGCTATTATGGCGCTGAGTCTGGGGATGCAGGTCAAAGTGTTGACGCTGGCGCCGGATGCGACAGACGTTGCCATGTCGCTCTATTCCGGCATCTATAATATCGGCATTGGCGCTGGCGCACTGCTGGGCAATCAGGTGATTATCCATATGAATCTGACGGAGGTCGGTTTCATTGGCGCAGCCCTGAGCGTGGTTGCGCTGGGATGGTGTATTTTCACGTTTAATCGCTATGCCCGTGTGTTAAACAATACGGTGATAAACTGAAGAGAACCTTATGAATTCACAGTATGCGCGTCTGGTGACGACGGCAGCGCTTGGCGCCACGGCTGTTGCGCTGCTTTTGTTTACCATGAAAGTTTTTGCGTGGTGGTACACAGGATCGGTAAGCCTGCTGGCCTCACTGGTGGATTCTTTGGTTGATATTGCCGCTTCGCTGATCAACCTGCTGGCGGTTCGCTACTCGCTTCAGCCAGCGGATTTTGAACACGCATTTGGTCACGGCAAGGCCGAATCACTGGCGGCGCTGGCGCAGAGTATGTTTATTTCCGGTTCTGCGCTGTTTCTGATACTCACCGGCTTGCGGCATATAATAGATCCTCAGACGCTGCGTGCCCCGGAAGTGGGGATGTGGGTAACGGTGATTGCGTTGCTGTCAACGTTGCTGCTGGTGTCTTTCCAGCGGTGGGTGGTTAAGCGTACTCATAGTCAGGCGGTGCGTGCGGATATGCTGCACTATCAGTCTGACCTGTTGATGAACGGTGCGATTCTGGTTGCGTTGGCATTGAGCTGGAAAGGCATCACCCGCGCCGATGCGTTATTCGCGCTGGGTATCGGCGTCTATATTTTATACAGCGCACTACGTATGGGTTATGAGGCCGTACAGACGCTGTTGGATCACGCCTTGCCGGATGCAGAACGTAACATGATTGTCAGGATTGTCTCCAACTGGCCGGGTATTCGCGGTGCACACGATTTACGAACCCGGCGCTCCGGTCAGACCCGCTTTATTCAATTGCACCTGGAGATGGACGACGCTCTGCCGCTGGTGCAATCTCATCAAATTGCCGACGACATAGAGCAGGCGTTGCTCAAGCAATTTCCAGGCTCCGACATTATTATTCATCTGGACCCGGTTTCGGCGGTGCCGGAAGCGCAGAAAGGACACCTGAAGATGTCGTAGCCCTTGACGGCGATGGGGTCTTTCCCGTTTATGTTTAAAACGTGATATGCAGTGGAAGTTTGGGCACTTATTAGCCTGACCTGAATCAATTCAGCTACGGGTATTTGTTATAGTATGCTCATAAAAGATAAGAGGTCGCTGTCGTGTAACAAACGGCGGTTAATTTGCGTTATACCCGTCATCTCGTAATCTATTGGGTATAAGTATCCTGCGAAATTACATCTACAAGTCCAGAGGTTGTCATGATTAAAAGAATCGGAGTATTGACGAGCGGTGGTGATGCACCCGGAATGAATGCGGCAATTCGTGGTGTGGTGCGAGCCGCACTGACGGAAGGGCTGGAAGTGTTTGGTATTTATGATGGTTATCTGGGCTTGTATGAGAATCGGATGATTGAACTGGATCGCTACAGTGTATCGGACATGATCAACCGCGGCGGGACATTCCTGGGCTCGGCGCGTTTCCCTGAGTTCCGTGATGAAAAGGTGCGTGAAGCCGCCATTCAAAATATGAAAAACCAGGGGCTGGATGCGCTGGTTGTCATCGGCGGCGATGGTTCCTATATGGGGGCTAAGCGCCTGACGGAAATGGGGTTCCCCTGTATCGGTCTGCCAGGCACCATCGATAACGATGTAGCAGGAACGGACTACACCATTGGTTACTTTACGGCGCTGGAAACGGTTCTGGAAGCTATTGACCGTCTGCGTGATACGTCTACATCCCACCAGCGTATTTCGATTGTTGAAGTCATGGGGCGTCACTGCGGTGATTTGACGCTGGCGGCGGCGATTGCGGGTGGATGCGAATTCATCGTGCTGCCGGAAGTGCCTTTCAGCCCGGAAGATCTGGTGAGTGAAATCAAAGGCGGTATCGAAAAGGGTAAAAAACACGCGATCGTGGCGATTACCGAACACATTTGCGATATCGACGAATTGGCGAAATATATCCAGAAAGAGACAGGGCGCGACACGCGCGCCACGGTACTGGGTCACATTCAGCGCGGCGGTTCTCCAGTGGCTTATGACCGTATTTTGGCTTCCCGTATGGGCGCGTACTCCATCGAACTGCTGTTGCAAGGCTATGGCGGCCGTTGCGTCGGTATCCAGAACGAAAAACTGGTTCATCACGATATTATTGATGCTATTGAGAACATGAAACGCCCCTTTAAAGGCGACTGGCTGGAAACGGCGAAAAAATTATTCTGACCCCCCATGGCGTCGTAAATCCTGCCATGAAAGCGGGATTAGATGATTGACTGACCCCCGGTTTTCGGGGGTTTTGTTTTTAGCGGCGCTGGGCTGGGAACGCGTGCGTTTTTTCGGACACACACTATTAAGTGTTTACCGTCCATATGCCGCAACAACAGGTTTTTCAGGTACGTTTTATATTGTTCAGGAGGGGGCATGTCAGAGCCGAACTATGCCAAGGCACTATTGTTACGCTGGGTTGAGAGACAGGCGGGCGTAGACGGCACGCCCGATATTGAAGCGGACGTTCAGGTTCTATTCAACGGGCAAACGCTTTTTTTAAGGTTGCCTGACTCACGGGAAACCCTGTTTGTTTTTATGCCGATCTATACGTTGGATTTTGAACGGGATAGCGATCTGCTTGCGTTAGGTATGATGTTAAATCTTGAGCCTGGTTTGATGTGCGGTGCGGCAATCGGTCTGGAAACACAACAGCGCAATCTGATGTTGACGGCACATCAGAATGTTTTGTCTTTTAATGAGCGGGCGTTGAGCGCATGGATAGAAAATGTGGTGAGCCTCGGTCTGCGTATACGAGAAGAATTTGCTTCGGTTGCGGCCGCTCGCAAGGCGTCGCCCGACGTCAAAACGTTGCCGTCATCCGGTCTTGACCGGTATCGGGCGCACTTGTTTCAGTCTCCCTTTTCCCGTTAAGACGCCTGCTCCGCCAGTATCGCCATGTGTTCATTTAGCTCCACGAGATCGTTGCTATGCATATTCATCAAGCGGTTTTACCTGAAATAACCACGTCACAGTCACAAGCAAAAAGCGAACTGTCGGGCGCGCCCCGGTCGGGTGTCATGCAAGAGCAGGCGGCGTTTACGCCATTGACCCAAAAAGAAGGACATGCCAGTTTTTCGTTGCAAGGGTTGATGAACAAACTGCCGTCCATGCCGTTTGCCATTTCGATGCCTGATAGGAGTCATCTTTTATCAAGCGGGGAAAGCAGGGATATGAATATGTCAGGCAGGACGTCAAGGCGTTATGAATCGAATCTTGAGCTAGCCTGTAACCAGCATTCGGGGCAAACCATCAACATGGAACAGCGTGACTACCTTCAGACGATAAAAGCCCAAATGCCCGAGATGCGTGAAAAGGTAGAAAGCGTGGAAGACGGCGTGTGCCTGGGTCTGACGAATCTCTGGTTGCTGGGGCGTCACAGCGGTCTGGATGACAGTAAGGTGATGGGTAATTTACTGGGGTACGATGCGGATAACGACGAGGTCACATCCAAAGCCAGAGCGAAAACCGGGTTTGAGAAAGTTTATGTTGTGCAGGACACGTTTCAAAGCAGCGCACGCTATGACGGTCAATATCTGGACAGGCGTTTTGACGGCGCCTCTGCGGTCGTTCGCCGCTATGATGTGTCGCAACGTATTGCTAATCTGGCGAGAATGTCCGTGGTTCCGGTAAGAGGGGAAACGCCGTTTGTGTTGCTCAATCGCCGAGAGGCGTTGGGTGATGGCCTGGTAAGAGAGGTGTTGCATGAAGGACGAGAGCAACTTTTGTCGATTCAAACTGACAGTCATGTCATGGCGATATACAGCGACGGTCACAATCAGCATGCGTTTTATGATCCTGAAAATGGTATGTTCAGTTTTCAGAGTAAAGCAAACTTCACCTCCTTTATGAATCAGATAGGAAAGATACTGTCCTATCCATCCGACATATTGGGACGCGGTGATCGTGATCAATTGATGATCATTGAGTTGAAGATTCATTAAGATGGCGCTAAAACGCCGAATCTCTTCTTCAAGACCATGCCTCTATAACGCTGTGTTTACTGAACCTTTTATCCCTCATAGTGAATTATCGCTATTAACTGGCATAATAGTCTCGCCTATTTTCGGTGAATGCCGGATTCAGGCATGATCAAGTCAGGCATTGGTCGGTTTGTTGGCCTAAACTCGTTGTGGTAACCCCCGCGGAGCAAACGTAGACCGTGTTGTTCGTCGTTGGCATATATAGAAGATATTACTGAGGTTTTCGCATGAAAAAAGTGACCGTCGCCGCAACACAAATGGCATGTTCCTGGGACCTGCCCAGCAACATTGAGAATGCCGAAAAACTGGTGCGGCAAGCGCATGCAAAAGGGGCGCAGATTATTCTGATTCAGGAGCTGTTTGCCGCGCCTTATTTCTGTATCGATCAAAGTCCCGAGCACTATGCGTTGGCACAGGAACGGGAGACCAGCCCGCTGATACAACACTTCTCTGCGTTGGCGGCTGAGCTGGAAGTGGTGTTGCCGCTGAGCTTTTTTGAGCGAGCCAACAACGCTTATTACAATTCACTGGTGGTGATTGACGCGGATGGCGCCGTGCTCGATGTGTATCGCAAAACCCATATTCCGAACGGCCCGGCCTATCAGGAAAAGCAATTCTTTATTCCAGGCGATACCGGCTTTAAAGTCTGGCAAACCCGTTACGCGAAAATCGGCGTCGGCATCTGCTGGGATCAATGGTTCCCGGAAACCGCGCGCAGCCTGGCTTTGCAAGGGGCGGAATTGATTTTCTACCCAACCGCCATTGGTTCAGAACCGGCTTACCCAGAGATCGACAGCCAGCCGCACTGGACGCGTGTTCAGCAAGGTCATGCGGCAGCGAACCTGGTTCCGGTGATTACCTCCAACCGCATTGGCACTGAATGCAGCAAGTTTATCGACGGTTTGGAAATGACCTTCTACGGTTCTTCCTTTATTGCCGATCAAACGGGTGAACTGGTGGCGCAGGCCGGCAAAACGGATGAAGCCGTTCTGGTTCATGAGTTTGATTTAGACGCTATTGCCGCGCAGCGTGCATCCTGGGGACTGTTCCGCGATCGCCGCCCGGAAATGTATGGCGCGATTGCCAGTTCCGACGGCAAGACCCGGAGATAATTGATGTCACAGTCAGATCTATTTCATCTCACTACGCCTCGTCAGGACGGCTTTGCGATGCCTGCCGAGTGGGCGCAGCATGAAGCTGTATGGATGATTTGGCCCTATCGCCGGGATAATTGGCGTGAAGAGGGCGTTCCTGCCCAGAAAACCTTTGCACAGGTGGCGGAAACCATCATGCGGACGACGCCAGTGATCATGGGGGTGCCCGCACACTGCATGGCTGACGCGAAGCGCGTAATGCCCGTCAACGTCACGCTGGTCGAGATGGAAAGTGACGATGCCTGGATGCGTGATACCGGACCGACGATGGTACTGAGTCAGGCCGGGGAGCGCCGTGGTATCGACTGGCGGTTTAACGCCTGGGGCGGTGAACGGGGGGGGCTGTATGACGACTGGCGGCAGGACGAAAAGGTCGCGGCGCAGGTGCTGTCTTATCATCAAAGTGCGCGGTATGCCGCTCCTCTGGTTCTGGAAGGCGGTTCGATTCATACCGACGGTGAAGGCACATTGCTGACCACGGCTGAGTGTCTGCTGAATCCCAACCGTAACCCGCATTTGAGCAAAATGCAGATCGAACAGCTGATGCGCGATTATCTGGGGATATCGACGATTATCTGGTTGGAAGAGGGCGTGTATAACGATGAAACTGACGGACACATCGATAATATGTGCTGCTTTGTACGCCCCGGCGAAGTGGCGCTGCACTGGACGGATGACGAGCACGATCCGCAATATGCGCGCTCAATGGCGGCATACCGGGTGCTCTCAACCGCTAAAGACGCACAGGGCCGCCAACTGAAAATCTGGAAACTGCCCGCGCCGGGGCCGTTATATGCGACCCAGAAAGAAACCGCCGGCGTGGATACCGGCAATGCGGTGGAGCGTAATGCCGGATCGCGTCTGGCGGGATCGTATGTAAACTTCCTGATCAGCAATCGGCAGATCATTTTCCCGCTGCTGGATGCGCGGACGGATGATATCGCCCGCGATTTGTTACAACAGATGTTCCCGGATTATTTGATCAGCGGTGTGCCGGCCCGTGAAATCCTGCTGGGCGGCGGTAACATCCACTGTATTACGCAGCAAATCCCCGCGGTGAAGTAAGCGAAAAGCGATATTGTCTTGCATAAAAAATCGCCGCCATTTGTTTATAAAAAATGGCGGCGTTGGTTAATGATGACGTGAGCGCGGTTTAGCCGCGTTTTGCTTCAGCCGCAGCTTTCACAATCACGGCAAAAGCATCAGCCTTCAGGGAAGCCCCACCGACCAGCGCGCCGTCAATATCAGGTTGAGTAAACAGCTCTGCGGCGTTGGAGGCGTTAACAGAACCGCCGTACTGGATGATAACCTGTCTGGCAACCGCGGCGTCCCGTTTGGCGATATGATCGCGGATGAATTTGTGAACGGCTTGCGCCTGCGCCGGGGTCGCTGATTTGCCGGTGCCGATGGCCCATACCGGTTCGTAGGCAATGACGGTGTTTTCAAACGCTTTGACGCCCAGCGTATTCAGCACGGCGTCCAATTGGCGGGCACATACGGCTTGCGTCTGTCCGGCTTCGTTTTCCGCTTCAGTTTCACCGATACACAGCACCGGGATCAGACCGGCGTCTTTCAACACACCAAATTTTTTGGCAATGAATTCATCGCTTTCTTTGTGGTAGGTCCGACGCTCAGAGTGACCGATAATAATATATTTCGCACCGATATCTTGCAGCATGTCGGCAGAGATTTCCCCTGTAAACGCACCAGACAGGTTCACGTCAACGTTCTGCGCACCCAGTGCAATACGGCTACCAGCCAGTTGATGATTAGCCTGATCCAGATAGATGGCCGGTGGCGCGATAGCCACACCACAACCGTCAACGGCGCTTAACTCTTTACGCAGACCAGCGATCAGTTCGTTGACCATGATGGTGCTACCATTCAACTTCCAGTTACCCATAACTAATGGATGACGCATCTTTTTTCCTCCAGATGGATCGCGAATAAATCAATAGAAAACTGCCTGCCGACAGTATAAAGACGAAATGGTGTCGTGGCTCGGTTTTTCGTCATGAATTGCCCTGCTGATCACGGTTCAGATAATGTTAGCTTAATCGGTTCAACAGCAAACGTTAGCCCTTTATCGCCGTTATCTGCGACAACATAACGCAGAGCCCCTTCCGTTTGCTGGTAAAAGCGCTGACCTTGGCCTTTTGCCAGTAACTCGGTAACTTTTTCAATGCTTTGTTCTTCCGTCAGTGATGGAACAAAAGCCCGCGACAGCGCCGCCATGTAATTGATGGCCAGTGTGCGTTTCGCTTCGGCCTCTTCTTGCTGCGGCAGCCAGGTGATTTGCAACGTTTTGATTTTTCCCGTGCCTTTCTCCAGCGCGGTTGACGCATACAGGCGATCGTTGATTTTGCTGGCGGCACGTGTCAGCAGACTGGAAATGTTACCGGTGTCGACAACCCGGAATTCCCCAATCGGCAATGACGGATTGCTCAGGTTATAACGTGTACGGAACTGAACAATGGTTTGATCAAATGTCGGCGCGCCCGCCAGCAGATAAGGAGCGGTTGCTGTGGTTTTCGAGGGTAAAACGGGATCGGACCACGCGCAGGGTTGGTAGAGCATCAGAGTGGAAAACGTAAAAATTGCAGCGATACAGTGTCGTGTCATAAGGGTTTTATCAGGCAAGCCATGATGATCGGTTGAGGCCATAGTCGGCGATAACAATGCGATATCTGATTAAAACGGCATTCGTGAGTAATTGTCAAAAATCGTGTGAAGATTACGGGCGCGAGGCTCATCAGTTAAGGTAAACTCGGCACGAGAGAGTGCAGGCAAGCGCTGTTTGGCCGGGTTCGCCTGTCTCTCATTAATATAATCGATCAATATCTTTCCCGTTGTGCCTGATGGGATTATCTCTGTAATTCAGGATTCTGTATTTGATGACGCTACAGCAATGGTGTTTCTCGTTTAAAGGTCGTGTTGGCCGCCGTGATTTTTGGGTCTGGATTGCCTGCTGGTTGGCGCTGATGGCGGCGCTTTTCACCTTGTCGGGCCAAAACTGGCTGGATATCCAAACCACGGCATTTCTGATTGTCGCGTTACTGTGGCCGACGGCGGCCATCTTAGTAAAACGCCTGCATGACCGCAATAAAAGCGGTTGGTGGGCGTTGTTGATTATCGTCGCCTGGGTATTGGCCGCCGGCAACTGGTATATGTTGCCGGCTATCTGGCAATGGGGCGTTGGCCGGTTTATTCCAACGCTGATTGGCCTCATGGTGGTACTTGACTGCGGCGTTTTTTCGGGCACGAAAGGGGGAAATCGGTTTGGACCTGAAACCACGCCGTTCACAATCCGCCGCTAAGTACGCTTAACCTATGCTCGAAGCTTGCATTCCATCACTGACCGCGATGATAGCGATACCATGCCCTCATGCCTGCTGGTTGAAGGGCGAAGAAAGTTTCACCCGGATCATGTGAAACATCTCCCGGCGAGAAACCATTAACAGATCTTCCGTACCTGGCTTTTCACCAAACAGCGTTTTTAGCGCTTCTGCTGAAATACCAGAGCAAATGGCGTTTTTCCACGGTTCCAGTTCATGGTTTACCGCGAGGTTTGCCCTGTGTGCTGATCTATCGTTAAAAGTGCTGATATATTGATGATGCGAAATATTATTGCCAACGCGAAGATGCGCCCAGTCGGGGTGGTTCATAAAAAGCGGCATTGACTGCACCGGGTCCAGTTCGCGGGTTAACTGAATCAGGGAAAATCGCAGAACGTCCTGTTGATGAGAATGGTGTGCCAGTGCGTTACGATACGCTTGCGCAATGCCGTTAAAACCTAGCCGGGGTGGGTTGAACACGTATGCGCTGATCTTCCCTTGCGCACCTTTAGACCGTAGAAAATTGGCGATATCGATACTTGCCAGCGTAGCGACCGCCGCTCCCAGGCTGTGTCCGACAACATTTACCGATAACAGCTTGTTGTCTTTCTGCGCCTGCTGTGCGTACTGGGTGAGAATATCTGCAAGCTGCTCGCCGTTTCGGGTTTTACTGGCCTCGAATTGCCAGCGCTCCTGCCAGCCCGCGCCAATATGTCCGAGACTGGGCAAATCGGTGTTCAGGGAATTGACATGCGCCAGGGGAAGCTGTCCTCTAATGTCACAAAGCAGATCGGCGCTTTCCGTCATACGTGTGCCGCTAAAACCCAGTACGACAGAGACGACCTTCGGATGTGACGTCGATTCCCAGATTTTGAATGTGGGCGTGCTCTTGTCCGTACTGAGTTTCATGTTGCCGATATCTGGAATGTCTTCAAGTTTTTCCGTATAGGCTTCTCCTGCAAATTTGCGCATACATTCGAGAAGTTCACGGCGCTGTCTGTCTAGTTTCCCGGCGTTGCAGGCCGACGTGTCGTTACAAAAATCCACATCATGAAAAGTGTCTGAAAGGTAAACATGGGCTGGGTTGATTTCGTCTGACGCTTCGCCCGACGCCAATGTTTTTTCCGCTGCGTATATGTGGGTAAATTCACGTCCTGTTGTGAATGAAGGCTCATTTGTAACGAAAGCGAAAGTATTCGACACAGTTTTGTATAGGGTGCCGCTTAATTTGCTCAATAGCCTACTGGCTGGCGGCTTGTCCTGAAATAAGGGAATTGGCGTTCGTTCACTAACGGATAAAGCGCCATTTTCCCCACTTGCAGGTTTAATATCCGGGGCGACAAACGAGGCTTGAACCGTTCTGTTTGTCCCGGTGGAGTAACCCTTATTGGCGGGAGCCGGATGAGGCATACCTTGTGTGGTAAACAGTGACGTCATACCGGTGCTGAGTATTTTGACCATTTTGTGTGTAAGTTCCATCTTGATAACAGTGATAATCTTTTTCAGGCAGGGCATCGCTGGCTGCGCAGTGGCTGTTCAGTGGCTTGAAATGAAAATCGGTTCCAGGTAACGAGCCCGGTTTGTCAGGATAAAACCGGGCTGGAGGGGAAAACGGACTTAAGCTTATGTGAACGGTATTTGCGTCTTGAGGGGAATGTTACCAATAATGCTCACTGGTGATGTGGCCCGGTTTGCGACGCAGGTGCTTGGTCATCTGCCGTTCGTCCTTAAGGATTTGTTGCGTATCGCGCACCATCTGGGGATTACCGCACAGCATGACATGGCCGGTTGTCGCATCGATCGGCAAGCCTACCGCGGCTTCCAGCGAGCCGTTGCTGATTAACGCCGGGACACGGCCGGTCAAGGAACCCGCCTCATTCTCACGGCTGACCACCGTCTGAATACGTAACTTGCCGTTATAGCGTTGTTGTAACTGCTGCATCAGCGGCAGATAGCTTAAATCACGGGCGAAACGAGCAGCGTGAACCAGTACGATGTTTTTGAAACGCGCCAGATCTTTGCCCTCCTGGAGAATGGAAAGATAAGGGCCGATTGCCGTACCTGTCGCCAGCATCCACAGCGTTTCACAAGGCGGAATTTCTTCCAGAACGAAAAAACCTGCGGCGTCTTTGGTGATCATGATTTCCGCGCCCGGTTGCATTGCATGTAAAGGGGGGCTGAGTTTTCCTTCTGGCACGTTAACCAGATAGAACTCAAGGTTACGGTCACTGGGAGCGTTAACATAGGAATAGGCGCGTTGGACTTTTTCACCATTCAACTCCAGCGCAAGTTTGGCATATTGTCCGGCCGTGAACGGATCGGTGGGAGCATTTACCCGGATGCTAAACAGACTTTCTGTCCAGTGTTCCACCTGAATCACTTTGCCGGTCACCCATTCAGCCATAATGCTGTGCTCCTGTTTCTGTTATTGCCGCTGTTACTTAATACAATTGCCGGCGAGGTAGTGCGGCCATTCATCTGCCGCCTTTAAGATACGCTATTTATTAACAACTGTTAAACAATCACTCAGTGAAAACCGCGGGCCGAATTGCCGGGTTACAGCAGGAAATCATGCAGCGCGCGATCTTTGCGATCGAGGTAATGGGTGGACATGATGCGACGAATCGTCCGCGATTTGCCGCGGATCAGCAATGTCTCGGTGGTGGCGATATTTCCCCTGCGTGAGATGCCTTCCAGCAAGTCGCCTTTGGTAATGCCCGTGGCTGAAAAAATCACGTTATCATTACGGGCCATATCGCCGAGGCGCAGTATGCTACCGGCTTCAATCCCCATTTGTTGACAGCGTGCCAGTTCATCTTCACCGATTCGGCGATTTTCAGCGCTATCGCCTTTCACCTGATGGCGTGCCAGCAGCCGACCCTGCATGTCACCGTCGAGCGCCCGGATGACGGCGGCGGAAATGACCCCTTCCGGCGCGCCGCCAATGCCGTATAGCACATCGACTTCGCTGTCCGGCATGCAGGTAAGAATAGACGCGGCGACATCACCATCAGGAATGGCGAACACTTTCACGCCCAACTGCTGCATTTCAGCAAGGCAGGTATCGTGGCGCGGCTTAGCCAGGGTAATCACGGTTAACTGGTCAAGCGGCTTATTCAGCGTCTTGGCGATGTTGCGCAGGTTATCCGCCAGCGGAAGCGCCAAATCAATCGCTCCTTTTGCGTCAGGCCCGACAATCAGTTTCTCCATATACATATCCGGCGCGTGCAGAAACGCGCCCTTTTCACCGACGGCCAGTACGGCGAGGGCATTGGCCTGACCCATGGCGGTCATACGCGTGCCTTCAATGGGATCAACGGCGATATCCACGGCGTCGCCCTGTCCGGTGCCCACTTGCTCGCCGATAAAAAGCATCGGCGCTTCGTCGATCTCTCCTTCGCCAATCACAATCCGACCATTGATATTGACCTGATTGAGCATAATGCGCATGGCCTGTACCGCTGCATTGTCGGCGGCATTTTTGTCGCCACGGCCTAACCATTTGTAGCCTGCCAGCGCCGCCGCTTCAGTGACGCGTGAGAATTCGATGGCTAATTCACGTTTCATGGATACCTGTCTATTGTCGATTGGGGTACAAAAGGAATAAGGGCGGGATTTTATCACAATGGCTTGTCTGGGGAGTCAATGGCAGGCTATAAAAAAAACGGGCGCGGTAGTCGCGCCCGGCGTAGCGTTATGCGTCGTGTTCTTCCCAGTCACGGGCGCGGGCGACGGCTTTCTGCCAGCCGCTGTAACGGTAGTTGCGCTCCACGGTTTCGATGCCGGGGCGGAATTCACGTTCAATAGCGGCTTTGCTTTTCACTTCATCCAGATCGCTCCAGAATCCCGTTGCCAGGCCAGCCAGGAAGGCCGAGCCCAGAGCGGTGACTTCACGTACTTCCGGGCGCTCGACGCGGGTGCCGAGAATATCGGATTGGAATTGCATCAGGAAGTTATTGGCGACGGCGCCGCCGTCTACGCGCAGTGCTTTCAAGCGGGTATCCGCGTCTGCCTGCATAGCATCCAGCACGTCGCGGGTTTGGTACGCGATGGATTCCAGCGTGGCGCGGATGATGTGATTGGCGTTAACGCCTCGGGTCAGACCAAAGATCGCGCCGCGGGCATACGGGTCCCAGTAGGGAGCGCCCAGGCCAGTAAAGGCGGGAACGACGTAGACGCCGTTGGTGTCCTTCACTTTGGTGGCAAAGTATTCTGAATCCGTAGCATCGCCAATCAGCTTCAACTCGTCACGCAGCCATTGGATAGACGCGCCGCCAACGAAAACCGAGCCTTCCAGTGCGTAATTGACTTCGCCACGCGGTCCGCAGGCAATCGTGGTTAACAGGCCGTGTTTGGACAACACCGCTTCGGTGCCGGTATTCATCAGCAGGAAGCAACCGGTGCCGTAGGTGTTTTTCGCCATTCCCGGATGGACGCAAAGCTGCCCGTACAGCGCCGCTTGCTGATCGCCCGCGATACCGGCGATCGGAATACGAGTGCCGCCCTTGCCGCCAATGTTGGTTTGCCCATAAACCTCGGAGGAGGCGCGCACTTCCGGCAGCATGGCGCGAGGAATATTCAATGCCTGCAACATGCGCTCATCCCACTCGAGCGTATGAATATTGAACAGCATGGTTCGGGAAGCGTTGGTGTAATCTGTAACGTGGACGCGCCCTTGCGTCATTTTCCAGATCAGCCACGTATCCACCGTACCAAACAGCAGTTCACCGCGATGAGCGCGTTCGCGCGCGCCCGCAACGTGATCCAGAATCCATTTCGCTTTGGTACCGGAGAAATAAGGGTCAATCACCAGCCCGGTGGTGTTACGAACGTACTCTTCCAAACCGCTTTTCTTGAGCTGTTCGCAGATCTCTGCGGTGCGGCGGCATTGCCAGACGATAGCGTTATAAATCGGCTTGCCGGTTTCTTTTTCCCACACAATGGTGGTTTCACGCTGATTGGTGATACCGATGCCCGCCACTTCATCCGCATTGATGCCGGCTTTGGCCAGTACTTCGACCAGCGTCGAGCTTTGTGACGCCCAGATTTCCATAGGATCGTGTTCCACCCAGCCCGCTTTCGGATAAATTTGGCTGAATTCACGCTGTGAGACGCTGATAATGTTGGCATCGTGATCCAGAATAACGGCACGAGAGCTCGTGGTTCCCTGGTCGAGCGCGACAATGTATTTTTTTTCCGGGTGCATAAATTCAATCCTGTTGTAAGGGTTACCGTAAAAGGGGAAGCGCCGTAGCACCAAATTTAGCGGGTTTCCGTGCGTGCCGTTACTTCGCTGCCGGTTTCACACGCATCGCACGGCAGATGGCGGCCAATCAATGTGCGATAGCCGAATGCGCCCAGACAGGCGCCGACCAGCGGACCCAATATCGGCACCAGAAAGTACGGAATGTCGCGTCCGCCGGTAAAGGCGATCTCTCCCCAGCCTGCCAGGAATGAGAACAGTTTCGGGCCAAAGTCGCGCGCCGGGTTCAGCGCAAAGCCAGTGAGCGGCCCCATAGAGGCACCGATGACGGCGATCAAAATACCGATTAGCAGCGGTGCCAGTGGTCCGCGGGGAATACCGTTACCATCGTCAGTCAGCGCCAGAATCAGACACATCAGGATCGCGGTAATCACCATTTCAATCAGAAATGCCTGCACGACTGAGATATGCGGGTTAGGGTAAGTTGAGAAGATACTGGCCAGATTCAGACTTTCCACGCTTCCGCGCACCATATTGTGTGTCTGTTCAAAATCCACGAACAAATTGTAATACAGGCCGTAGATCAATGCCGCGGCGCAGAAGGCGCCGGCTACCTGAGCGAAAATATAAAGGGCGACTTTCTTGCCGTCGAAACAAGCAAATAACCACAAAGCAATAGTAACTGCGGGATTCAGGTGCGCACCGGAAATGGCGGCCGTCAGATAGATCGCCATCGCCACCCCCAAACCCCAGGTGATGCTGATTTCCCATTGACCGAAGCTGGCGCCGGCCAGTTTTAAGGCGGCGACACAGCCTAAACCGAAGAAAATCATCAGGCCGGTGCCGAGAAACTCGGCGATACACTGACCTTTTAGGGTTGAACGTTCTGATTGACTCATAATGGTTTCCTGCTGCTAGGAGACAGAGTAGTGGGTCTTGAAGGTCACCGTAAACGGCGGCCTCTGTTTTAACGTACCTATTATGTTAATTTATCGTTAATGCTCGAAATCGAGAAATATCGAAATTAAATTGTGTGTTGTTGGTCAACAAAATGTGCGGATTCGATTATCTTTTTGTGATTTGGCGGTTGGTAACGCCCAGCGGATGTTAAGCAATCGATGCAATGATTAACATTTGTTGTTCGTGAGGCGGCGGATAGCGCATCCATTGTTTCAGTTTGTGCTGATAGTGGTGATAAAGAAAAACGGTCAGACTCGGCGTTGTGTGGGATGTCTGCTAGACAGGGGTTCATTGGCTACATACAATTCAGCAACGGCCAGTTTCGCCATCAGGATATCTCCAGAGGCGTATTGAACGAGCATCGTTTAGGGTGTGCTGTTGCGTTGTGGTTATGCGGATATGATGACACAGCGTTAACCGATTTATGCCGAGTGATTAAAAGGGGTTTGAAGAATGTCATTTGAAGTGTTTGAAAAGCTGGAAGCGAAAGTTCAGCAGGCGATTGATACGATCACGCTGTTACAAATGGAAATCGAAGAGCTGAAAGAACAAAACAGCGCGTTGTCACAAGAGGTCCAGTCAGCGGCGGGTTCCCGTGAAGCGCTGGTACGCGAGAACGAACAACTGAAAGAAGAGCAGCAGGTATGGCAAGACCGTTTGCGTGCGCTGCTCGGCAAGATGGAAGAAGTTTAATTTTTTAGCGAAGTCGGGCGCTCACCTGTTTTTAAGTTTTGCCGACGTCATATAACGCCTTCCCCGCTTCGGTGGGGATGGCGTTATAAGCCTAATGCGCTTTCTTGGCGTGATGAAGATTATTCAATATCCAGCGGATCTTCCGCCAGAATAATCCCCGTGTTGTCGGCGTAGAGATGATCGCCGGAGAAAAATGTCACTCCGCCAAAATTCACGCGAATATCACTTTCCCCAATTCCTTCGCTGGTTGCACCAACCGGAACCGCCGCCATAGCCTGAATGCCAATGTCCAATTCCGCCAGATCGTCCACCTGGCGCACGGCGCCGTAAATGACAATCCCTTCCCATTCATTCTGGGTAGCGAGTCTGGCCAATTCTGCGTTAATCAAGGCTCGGCGCACCGACCCACCGCCATCAATCAGGAGTACGCGCCCGCTGCCGTTTTCTTCCAATAGATCATAAAGCAGGCCGTTATCCTCAAAACATTTCACCGTGGTGATTTTGCCACCAAATGAAGTACGCCCGCCAAAATTGGAGAACAAAGGCTCAACAACGTTAACCTCTTCGTGGTAAATATCGCACAGTTCGGAAGTATCGTATTTCATAAGATTGATGTCAGTTTGCCACTGGGGTAGTGAGTATATCCCTTTCTGACGGACGTTGGCAAAATCATCAAATGTTAACTTGATGTGTATCAGTAAAACCGCGGTGAAGCATTCATGCGCGGTTAGCTGAGCATAACCCCGACAGCGAACAGGATGTTGGTCAGCAACGCGCCCTTGACGGTTTTTTCCAGCATTGGACGCATACTGAATGCGCTGGTTTCGCGCAGAACGTAAATGGCCTGCTTAAGCAGCAAAGGCAGCGTCAGGAGAAAAAGCCAGCCAGCCAGACTGTTCAGGTAAAGCATGGCGAACAGGCCCAGACAGAACGGGGCCAGCATTAACAGCAGCGTGTGATAACAGCGGGCTTTTTGCGCGCCAAGACGAACGGCCAGCGTGTTCTTTCCGCTGAGACGGTCGTTATCGATATCACGCAGGTTATTAATGTTCAATACGGCGGTCGCGAGCAGACCGCAAGCGGTGGCCGGCAACATGACGATGCTGTCGAAATGGCCGGTTTGCAGGTAATAAGAACCGGCAACGCTGAGCCAGCCGAAAAATATCAGCACCGAAATATCGCCCAGCCCGATGTAGCCGTAAGGTCGATTGCCGACGGTATAGGTGATGGCGGCGAGAATAGCCAACAACCCCAGAATCAGAAAACCGATGATATCGCCGGGTTTTTCACAGGCGATAATCACCAGCGATACGCCGGATATAATGGTCAGTACCACGGTGGCGACCAGCGCATTTCGCAACTGGATAAGACTAATGGCGCCGGTTTGGATGCCGCGTAATGGCCCGATGCGCTCTGCGGTGTCGCTGCCTTTTACCGCATCCCCATAGTCATTGGCCAAATTGGAAAGAATTTGCAGTAATCCCGCCGTGAATAACGCCAGCAACGCGACGCCTGGTTTAAAACCGCTGTGCCAGCTTGCAATCGCGGAACCGGTGACAATAGAAGCGAAAGCTAATGGCAACGTTTTTGGACGCAGACTATCCAGCCAGGCCTTAGTTATACTGCTGTGGGTTGATGAGGTCATAGTGTGCTTCAATTTTATTGTTTATGAGTTGTACCCGACTTCATGCAAGTTGCCGATGCGTTGGCTGGTCAAATTCGTTCCCGATGAATTTGTCTTCCGGTTGTGCCGACCTGAAACTCGAAATCTATTGGGTATAATAATTTCTTTAATTACAGAACAATAAACACAAACGGGAGGCCAAGGCCCCCCGCTCAATAGTTAACAGGACGATCCGTAAAACGGATTATAAGATAAATCGGCTCAGATCTTCATCTGCTACTAGTTCATCCAGGTGACTACGTACGTAATCTGCGTCAATGGTAACATTTTGACCATTCATTTCGCTGGCATCATAAGAGATATCTTCAACCAGACGCTCCAAAACGGTATGCAAACGACGTGCGCCGATGTTTTCGGTACGTTCGTTAACCTGCCATGCGGCTTCAGCGATACGGCGAATACCCTCTGCGGAAAACTCAATGTCGACGCCTTCCGTCGCCATCAGCGCTTTATACTGCTCAGTCAGTGATGCGCTCGGCTCCGTCAGGATCCGCTCAAAATCTTCCGTCGTCAGCGCCTGCAATTCAACACGAATCGGCAACCGCCCCTGCAATTCCGGGATCAGGTCGGACGGACTGGCAACCTGGAAGGCGCCTGACGCGATAAACAGGATATGGTCGGTTTTGACCATGCCGTGTTTGGTCGAGACGGTACAACCTTCAACCAGTGGCAGCAGATCGCGCTGTACGCCTTCACGGGAGACGTCCGGGCCGGTGCTTTCGCCGCGTTTACAGATTTTATCGATCTCATCAATAAAAACGATGCCGTGTTGTTCGACCGCCTCAATAGCTTGCTGTTTCAGCTCTTCAGGATTCACCAGCTTGCCGGCTTCTTCTTCCACCAACAATTTGAACGCTTCCTTGATTTTCACTTTACGGGTTTTCTGTTTTTGACCCGCCAGGTTCTGAAACATGGATTGCAACTGATTGGTCATCTCTTCCATGCCGGGAGGCGCCATGATTTCAACCCCTACCGGTGAGGCGGCCAGATCGATTTCAATTTCTTTATCGTCTAACTGACCTTCGCGCAGCTTCTTGCGAAAAGCCTGACGAGCAGCGGAAGGTTCAGGGTTTTCCTCCGACTGTCCCCAGTTGTTTTTCGCCGGCGGGATCAGGACATCAAGAATACGCTCTTCCGCCAGTTCTTCTGCGCGGTAACGGTTTTTCTCAATGGACTGCTGACGTACCATTTTTATCGCTGAATCCGTCAGATCGCGGATGATCGAGTCGACTTCTTTACCCACATAACCGACTTCGGTGAACTTGGTGGCTTCGACCTTGATGAATGGCGCATTGGCCAGTTTAGCCAGGCGGCGGGCAATTTCGGTTTTACCGACGCCGGTCGGACCGATCATCAGAATGTTTTTAGGCGTGACTTCATGGCGCAGCGTTTCTTCCAGTTGCGTCCGACGCCAGCGGTTACGCAGGGCAATCGCCACGGCACGTTTGGCCTTGTGCTGACCGACAATATAGCTATCAAGTTCGTTGACTATTTCGCGCGGGGTCATTTCAGACATAGTTGATCCTTACGCCTTCGAGGCTAATTCTTCAATCGTGTGGAACTGGTTGGTGTAGATGCAGATATCGCCAGCAATCCCTAGCGACTTCTCGACAATATCCCGTGCGCTTAATTCTGTGTTTTCGAGTAAGGCCCGAGAGGCGGCCTGGGCGTACGGACCACCAGAGCCGATAGCAATCAGGTCGTTTTCCGGCTGCACGACATCGCCATTACCCGTGATAATCAGTGAAGCATTTTCATCAGCAACGGCAAGTAAGGCTTCAAGCCGGCGCAGCATGCGATCGGTACGCCAGTCCTTCGCCAGCTCTACTGCCGCTTTCACCAGGTGCCCTTGATGTATTTCCAGTTTGCGCTCGAAAAGTTCAAACAGGGTAAACGCATCCGCCGTACCGCCCGCAAAGCCTGCAATAACGTGATCGTTGTAGAGACGGCGAACTTTACGCACGTTTCCTTTCATGACGGTGTTGCCCTGCGTGGCTTGCCCATCACCGCCAATGACCACGTGGCCGTTGCGGCGTACACTTACAATAGTTGTCACGAGTAATCCCCCGTTACGGAAGAAAAAGGCCCTCGCCGCGAGGGCGAGGCATATTGAATTTATAAATGGGGTAAGGCGTGGAGTTTTTCAACCCCCACTGGCGAGCGGGATACAGTTGGAAGTACCGATCTCTTTGAGACGCCGCAACATTTTGTCAGCTGCGGCTCGGTTGTTATAAGGACCCAGCATAATGCGATTCCAGCCACCGTTGGATGAAATACGGCTTTCCACACCGGCAAACGCCAGTTGCGCTCTGACCGACTCGGCCGGCTCCATGGTTTTGAACGAACCGCATTGAACAATCCAACGCTGCGTTTTCTCTTTTTCCGACGGCTGTTTTACCGGCGCTTGTTTATCCGTTTCCTGTTTTGGCGCCGGGGTAACAAGGGCCTTCGCCGCGGGCGGCGGTGTAGTGTCTGCGGGCGTTTGCGGCGAGGGCGGCTTGATTGTCACCTGTGAGCGCGGAACCTGAGTCTGGTCGTTATAAGGCACTTCCGTGAGCGGCGTTGGCTGGCGCCGCATATCCGACTGCATTTGCTCCAGCAACTGACGCTGTTCATCCGTCAGTTGCACCGGTGACTGGATTTCTCCGCCGGCAGAGGGTTCGGTAGGCGACGTGACGCCTAACTGACGGTTCTCCAACTCCTTAATATAACGCCAACGCTCCTCCGGCTTAGGCGGCAACCCGCTGCCTTTACCCGCCGCGTTTTGATGCGGCAGTACCGGCGTTTCTTCTGGTTTATTATTGGCGATAAAGTACAACCCCCCCGCAAAAGTGACCAACACGGCGACAGCCAGAGCCACCATGATTTTGGATGTTCCTGAGGCGTTGCTTTTTCTTCGGCTGGTTGTCTTTTTTCGGCGCGTACCTGAACGGCCCCGGCTGACATAGTCTCTTTGTGCCACTGTCGTTTCGCTGTGAATTGAATTTAAGGGAAATTAGAAGGCCATGTTACTGAACCCTAAAATATTTGACCAGCACCTGAATTCTTAAAGCCTGTTACGTGAATAATTCAGGGCTGCCGAGCTTTCTCGTATTACCAACTCACTGGTCATCAGCCGTGAGCCGCTGCGTACGGTATTGCCGTGTAGTTGCTCCAATAGTAGCAGCATTGCCTCGCGTCCGATCTGATAACGTGGCTGTGCCACCGTTGTTAGCGGCGGCCAGCAATACCGCGCCTGAGCAATGTCGTCAAAACCGATCACGGAAATATCTCGCGGTATATCCAGCCCCATCTTTTTCGCCTGCGATAGCACGCCCAGGGCCATGATGTCGCTATGGCAGAAAATCGCGCTGGGGGGCAGCGGATGTTTCATTAATGCAATCAGTCCGTTGACCCCGGTTTCATACGTGAAGTCGCCCTGGAAAATGTATTGGTTATCGATCGTGATCCCGCTGCGGCGGAGTGCCTGCACATAACCCTGTAGCCGATATCGGCTCAGGTGCATATGCTCGGGGCCGGCGATACAGGCGATCCGCTGGTGGCCGAGCTGTTGCAAGTAATGCACGGCTTCAAATGCGGCGGTCAGGTTATCGATATGGACCGTCGGCAATTCCAATTCCGGTGCAAATTCATTGGCCATGACCATCGGGGGAAGGTTGCGCTGTTCTTCTTTTCCGGCATCGAACGGCAGGTCTGAACCCAGCAGCAGCATGCCGTCAATTTGTTTGGTGAGGAACAAATCAACAAAGGTTTTTTCTTTCTGGCGTTGATGCGCGCAGTCGCCAATGAGAACCAGATAGCCATGCTCTGCCGCTGTCTCTTCAATGCCTCTGAATATTTCAGAAAAGAAGGGATCGCAGATATCCGGCACGATGGTCAAGATGGTTCGCGTTTCATGACGTTTCAGGTTTCTGGCCAGTGCATGGGGAGAGTACCCTACGGTAACGACCGCTTGTTCCACTTTTTTTCGGGTGGCCGCGGAGACCTTTTCTGGATTCATCAACGTGCGGGAAACCGTGGCGGTGGATACGCCGGCCTTGTCCGCTACGTCTTTCATTGTCGCTGTGGCGACGTCTTTCTTCTGATCCAACGCTTTTTTCTCCTTGCGTCAGCCTGAACTGGCGTTACCGGCCCGGGTTATCGCGTTTCCCCCAGTTCAGGCCGAAATATGAGCGGCCGCCATTGCTTAATGACAGTTGTAATATTTTGTGCCGCAATCTTTTCCACAATACTGCCTTCGCAAACACTCTTAACAGATTGAACGCAATTTTTGTTGCTTAATTTGCATAGAAAACGTGACTTATATCGGTTTTTCGATGTGATTCGCAATAATTTGTCACTGACTGTCAGGCGTGAAAATGTTAGCTGTCCGTAGGGTCGACATCCAGCACCCACTTCACCTTGCGTACTTGCGGTAACGTGTTGATCAGCGACACGGAGGCTTTGACCAATCGTTGCAGATGCGACCGGGATGGATGTTGCAACAGCAACTGCCAGCGGAAGCGGCCAGCGCGTTTGGGTTGCAGGGCAGGAACCGGCCCCAGCAGCCAGAGCGTTTCATCCCGCAGCGGACTGACTTCCAACAAATTGCGCAACTGTTGCAGGAAGAGGAGAGCTTGTTGATTATCGTGATCGTCGGCACGGAACAGGATATGACTGGTGAAGGGCGGCAGAAAAACGCTTTTTCGCTCTTTCAAGGTCTGACTGGCGAAGGCGTCGTATCCCTGTTGCAGCAGAATTTGCAATAAAGGATGCTCCGGGTGGTGCGTCTGTAGGACGACTTCACCTGCTTTACCGGCACGTCCGGCCCGGCCTGATACCTGAGTGTAGAGCTGGGCGAATCGTTCGGCCGCGCGAAAATCCGCAGAGAACAGGGAACTGTCGACATCCAGCAGCGCGACCAGCGTGACGTCGGGAAAATGGTGCCCTTTTGCCAGCATTTGCGTGCCGATCAGAATACGGGCGCCGCCTTGTATCACCTGCGATAACTGCTGTTCGAGCATCCCTTTGCGGCTGGTGGTGTCGCGGTCGATACGGGTAATCGGCGTGTCCGGGAATAGCGGCGCCAGATTCTGCTCCAACTGTTCTGTTCCCATTCCGACGGGCACCAGATGGGTGGAGCCGCAGCCTGGGCACTGGTGCGGCACCGGGCGCTGGCTGTCGCAATGGTGGCAGCGCAAACTGTGCTGCTGTTGGTGCAACGTATAATAGTGATCGCAGCGTGGGCATTCGGCAATCCAGCCGCATTCATGGCACATCACCACGGGTGCAAAGCCACGGCGGTTAAGGAACAGGATTACCTGATTATCTTGTGCCAAATGGTGTCGGATACGGGTAATGAGCGGTTGCGACAACCCGGTCGTAAGGGGTAACCCTTTTAGGTCGAGAATGTGCTGGCGGGCCGGCATCGCGCTGCCGGGGCGTTTGGTGAGCCTCAACTGGCGGTATTTGCCGATTTGTACGTTATACAGCGTTTCCAGCGCGGGCGTCGCGGTGCCCATCACGATAGGGATATTTTCCTCTCTGGCGCGGAACACCGCCAGATCGCGGGCATGATAGCGCCAGCCGTCCTGCTGCTTGTATGAGCTGTCATGCTCTTCATCAATCACGATCAGCCCCAGCCGGGAAAACGGCGTAAACAGGGCGGAGCGCGTGCCAATGACGATCGCCGCCTCGCCGCTGCGGGCGCGCAGCCAGACAGCAAGCCGTTCACTGTCATTCAGACCGGAATGCAGCACATCGACGGGCGCGTTGAAGCGCTCACGGAAACGGGCAATCGTCTGCGGCGTCAGGCCGATCTCCGGCACCAGCACCAAAGCCTGCTTTCCTTGCGCCAGCACGTTTTCCAGAACGCTGAGGTACACTTCCGTTTTGCCCGAGCCGGTGATACCGGCCAGTAGCCAGGCGGCAAAATGATTATCTTCACTACGAATGGCGCCGACGGCGGTGGCCTGCTCAGTGTTCAGTCGCAGGCGCTCCGTGTTGGTACTGAAATCTTTACGCCAGTCACGGGGCGCCCGTTCGGCCGCTTTCAGATCGCACAACCCTTTACTGCGCAACGTCTGAAAGGCGGTTTCCGTCAATTCGGTTTCACGGATCTGATGGCGATACAGCGGCGCCTGAAGGAGCGCGGCCAGCGCCTGCTGTTGTTTGGGCGCGCGTTTTAACGAGCTCAACGGCGTCGCTCGCCCCTGTTCGGTGGCGAACCATTGCCAAAGGGGGGCGCAATGGGCGGGTTTGCCTTGGCGCAGTAATATCGGCAGGGCATGGAACAGCACTTCGCCTATCGGATAGTGATAATAATCCACCGCCCACATTAAAATGCGCCACAGGCTGGCGGGGATCAGCGGTTGATCATCCAACACGACATGCACGGGTTTCAACTGCTCCGGCGGGAGCTGGCTCGTCTCGCTCAATGCGGTAACAATGCCAATCGCCTTACGGTTGCCAAAGGATACGCTGACGCGGACCCCGACCTGCGGTTGAACGCCCGCCGCGGGGAACAAATAATCGAATGTACGTGCCAATGGCACGGGCAATGCGACCTGGGCGACAGACATAACATCTCCAGTTGGATCGGCGTGAAATAATGTAAGCTGCTAGTGTACATGTTGCAGGTAATAATGTGTGGATGCGATTGCATCGGGTTATCAGTTTCTGTATGATCCGCCGCCATTGTGCTGTTTGCATAATGAACTCACTTACTCAACTTCGTGTGGTGTCTGGCGGAACAGGGCTGGATAGCGACACGGCCTTAACAGAGGTTTCCCATGAAAAAAGGTATTCACCCGAATTACGTTGAAGTTACTGCAACTTGCTCTTGCGGTAATGTTATCAAAACTCACTCTACTGTGGGTCGCGACCTGAACCTGGACGTTTGTGGCGAGTGCCACCCGTTCTACACCGGCAAACAACGTGTTGTTGATACTGGTGGACGTGTTGAGCGCTTCAACAAGCGTTTCACCATGCCGGGCATCAAAAAATAAGTTTTCAGGTTAGCAGTAAAAGCCAGCAAGGGCGCCTACGGGCGCCCTTGCTGTTTTCCGGTATCTGGTACGGCGGGTAATCATTCTGGGCGGGGAATCATCTGCATATGCAAGAAAACCGCAGGCAGTTTCGACCGGCAGCGGATTCCAACAGCCTGCTTGCTTAATATTCCCAGGTATCGGGGTCAATCCCCATCTCCCGCATGATGATTTTTGCTTCTTCAGGAATTTCATCACTGCGTTCCTTACGCAAATCTTCATCATTTGGCAGAGGCTGTCCGGTGAAGGCATGCAAAAACGCCTCACACAGGAGTTCGCTGTTTGTTGCGTGCCGCAGGTTGTTAACCTGGCGTCTTGTCCGTTCATCCGTCAATATTTTCAAGACTTTCAGCGGAATAGATACCGTGATCTTTTTTACCTGTTCGCTTTTTTTACCGTGTTCAGCGTAAGGGCTGACATACTCGCCGTTCCACTCAGCCATGGGATACCTTAAATATTAATCGTAATGAAGACAGCATTTGCCATGAAATACCAAGATTCTAGCGGTTATTATGCTTATGCTCAATCTATACGCAAAGAAGTTTAGAAGTCTAGATGTATTGACGTCTATTAAAACTGGGTTTACTCTTTAACCTCCTATGATTCAGCCTCCAGCGAGGAAAAAGCCGATGACGCGTAGACAGGCCACGATCGCAGTTCGCAGCGGGTTAAATGATGATGAGCAATATGGCTGTGTCGTCCCCCCGATTCACCTTTCCAGCACCTATAACTTTACCGGATTCAATCAGCCAAGAGCCCATGATTATTCTCGCCGCGGTAACCCGACGCGCGATGTTGTGCAACGGGCGCTGGCCGAACTGGAAGGTGGCGCGGGCGGCGTGATGACCAGCAGCGGGATGTCGGCTATCCTGTTGGTTTGCACAGTATTTCTGCGTCCGGGGGATTTACTGGTGGCGCCTCATGACTGCTACGGCGGCAGCTACCGCCTGTTCGACAGCCTGAATAAACGCGGCGCATTTCGCGTGAAGTTTGTCGATCAGGGCGACGAAGCGGCACTGAATGCCGCGCTGGCGGAAAACCCCAAACTGGTGCTGATAGAAAGCCCCAGCAATCCTTTACTGCGCGTGGTGGATATTGCGGCGATTTGCCGTGCCGTTCGCGCGGCGGGAGCCGTTAGCGTGGTGGATAACACCTTCCTGAGTCCTGCTTTGCAACAGCCGCTGGCGCTGGGTGCGGATTTGGTTGTCCATTCCTGTACCAAATACCTGAATGGCCACTCCGATGTCGTGGCTGGCGCCGTGATTGCTAGCGATCAGGAAACGGTGACCGAGCTGGCTTGGTGGGCTAACAATATCGGAGTCACGGGCGCCGCGTTTGACAGCTATCTGCTGTTGCGCGGTCTGCGCACGCTGGCGCCGCGTATGGCCGCTGCACAGCGCAATGCGTTACAACTGGTTGAATACCTGCAACAGCAGCCGTTAGTGAAAAAATTATATCATCCGTCACTACCGCAAAATCCCGGTCATGAAATTGCCTGTCGTCAGCAATCCGGGTTTGGCGCCATGCTAAGTTTTGAGCTGGATGGCGACGAAGAGACGCTGCGGCGTTTTCTGGAACCGCTGGAATTGTTTACGCTGGCAGAATCCCTGGGGGGCGTGGAAAGCCTGATTTCCCATGCCGCAACCATGACCCATGCCGGCATGTCGCCCGAAGCGCGTGCCGCTGCCGGGATCTCCGAAACGTTGTTGCGTATTTCAACCGGAATTGAAGACGGTGATGACCTGGTTGCCGATCTGGATCGTGCATTTCAGGCTGCGAAGAGGTAAGAATGAGTGCATTAGGCGTAGCGGCGTCGGCGACAGGCCGGCAACTGCACAAATTTGGTGGCAGCAGTTTGGCCGATGGGAAGTGCTATCAGCGTGTGGCGGAGATCATGGCTGAGTATAGTCATCCGGGCGATTTGATGGTGGTGTCCGCTGCGGGCAGTACCACGAATCAACTGATTAGCTGGTTAAAGCTGAGTCAGAGCGATCGCCTTTCCGCCCATCAGATTCAGCAGGCGTTGCGTCGATACCAGAGCGATCTGATCGCCGGGTTGCTCCCTCCTGATGTGGCTGAGCCGTTGATTTCCCAGTTTATCCGCGATCTGGAGCGTTTAGCGGCGTTGCTGGATGGCAAAATTACCGATGCCGCGTACGCCGAAGTGGTGGGACACGGCGAAATCTGGTCTGCGCGTCTGATGTCCGCCTTGCTTAACCATCTGGACATGCAGGCCTCCTGGCTGGACGCGCGTGATTTTCTGCGTGCGGAACGCGCCGCTCAGCCTCAGGTGGATGAGAGCCGTTCCTGGCCGTTGTTGCAACAATGCCTGGCGCAGCACGCGGGGCACCGTCTGGTGATGACCGGGTTTATCTGCCGTAACGACGCGGGTGAGACGGTCCTGCTGGGACGCAACGGTAGTGACTATTCCGCGACGCAAATCGGTGCGCTGGCGGGCGTGGAACGCGTGACCATCTGGAGTGACGTCGCCGGTGTCTACAGCGCCGATCCACGCAAAGTAAAAGATGCCTGTCTGCTGCCGCTGCTGCGGTTGGACGAAGCCAGCGAACTGGCGCGGCTGGCGGCGCCAGTGTTGCATACGCGCACGCTGCAACCCGTTTCCGGCAGCGATATCGACTTGCAATTGCGCTGTAGTTATCAGCCGGAGCTGGGATCGACGCGTATCGAACGCGTGCTGGCTTCCGGGACCGGCGCCCGGATTGTCACCAGCCATGATGATGTCTGCCTGATTGAAATTCAACTGCCTACGGAACACGATTTCTCTCTGATCCAGCGGGAAATTGAACAGTTACTGAACCGGGTGCAGCTAAAACCGTTGGCGAAAGGGGTTCATCAGGATCGTAATCTGCTGCAACTCTGCTTCACCTCTGAAGTTGTGGACAGCGCCTGGGCGTGTCTGGAACAGGCGGCCTTGCCGATGCGATTGCACAAGCGGGAGGGACTGGCGCTGGTCGCTGTGGTGGGGGCCGGCGTGAGTAAGAATCCGTTGCACAGCCATCGCTTTTATCAGCAGTTGAAAGACCAGCCGGTCGAGTTTGTCTGGCAATCGGAAGATGGGATCAGTCTGGTCGCCGTTTTGCGCGTCGGGCCGACAGAGCATCTGATACGTGGTCTTCATCATTCCTTGTTCCGTGCGGAAAAACGAATTGGTCTGGTGCTATTCGGTAAAGGGAATATCGGTTCTCGCTGGCTTGAACTGTTTGCCCGTGAGCAGAGTAATATCTCTGCCCGCACCGGTTTTGAGTTTGTGCTGGCGGGTGTAGTGGACAGTACCCGCAGCCTGCTGAATTACGATGGCCTGGATGCCAGCCGGGTATTGGCCTTCTTTGCAAATGAAGCACAGGAGCGGAATGGGGAAGATCTGTTCCTGTGGATGCGCGCGCATCCGTTTGACGATCTGGTGGTGCTCGACGTCACGGCCAGTGAATCGGTCGCCGATTTGTATCTTGATTTCGCCAGTTATGGTTTTCACGTCATTAGTGCGAACAAACTGGCAGGGGCGTCCGGCGGCAACAACTATCGTCAAATTCGGGATGCTTTTGCCGAGACGGGCCGCTACTGGTTGTATAATTCAACGGTGGGGGCGGGGTTGCCGGTGAACTTTGCCGTCAGGGATCTGCGCGAAAGCGGCGACACTATTCTTGCTATTAGCGGCATTTTTTCCGGCACGCTTTCCTGGCTGTTTCTGCAATTCGATGGCTCGGTGCCATTCATCGATCTGGTGGATCAGGCCTGCCAGCAGGGGTTGACCGAACCCGATCCGCGAGTGGATCTGTCGGGGCAGGATGTTATGCGTAAACTGGTGATTCTGGCGCGAGAGGCAGGATATGAAATCGAACCGAGCCAGGTTAGAGTCGAATCGTTGGTGCCGCCAGGCTGTGAGGAAGGGTCTGTCGATCACTTCTTCGAGAATGGCGAATCGCTTAACGAACAAATGATACAGCGTCTGGAAGCCGCCCAGGAGATGGGGTTGGTGCTGCGGCATGTTGCCCGGTTTGACAGCAATGGCAAAGCACGGGTGGGGGTGGAGGCCGTGAGGCCGGATCACCCGTTGGCGGCGCTGCTGCCCTGCGACAACGTGTTCGCCATCGAAAGCCGCTGGTATCGGGACAACCCCTTGGTGATCCGCGGTCCGGGCGCGGGGCGCGATGTTACCGCCGGCGCCATTCAATCGGATTTAAACCGTTTGGCGCAACTGCTTTAGCCTAACTCTCAGATGCGCAGAAACGGCTTTCTGCGCATCTCCTGACCTGCCGTACGATCTCATTCCTTCTTTCGCCGCCATTATGAATTTTCTTCATGTAGATTGAGCAATCATCACTGCCTATGCTGATTAAAAGCGTTGACTCTTTAAGTGGATTCCGTCATTTTCTATATGGACGTCTAAACGTATAGACGTTTATGAGAATGATAATAACAGTATCGGTGAATGGGGTAGCAGGGTATGAGTTTTTTTCACGCAAACCAGCGGGAAGCGCTAAATCAAAATCTGGCGGAGTTGCAGGGGCAGATGAATGTTTCATTTGAGTTTTTTCCACCGCACACCCGCGAGATGGAAGAAACACTGTGGGCTTCCATCGATCGTCTGAGCAGTCTGAAGCCGAAGTTTGTTTCCGTAACCTATGGCGCCAACTCTGGCGAGCGCGATCGGACTCACGGCATCATTAAAACCATTAAAGAGCGTACAGGTCTGGAAGCGGCTCCGCACCTTACCTGTATCGATGCTTCCCGTGAACAGTTACGTGAAATTGCCCAGGATTACTGGCAGAGCGGTATTCGCCATATTGTGGCGTTGCGTGGTGATTTGCCAGCGGGCGGCGGCAAGCCGGAAATGTACGCTTCCGATTTGGTTGCGCTGCTCAGAGAGGTCGGTGACTTTGATATTTCTGTTGCCGCCTATCCTGAAGTGCATCCAGAAGCGAAAAGCGCGCAGGCCGATCTGATCAATCTGAAGCGCAAGATCGATGCCGGCGCGAATCGTGCCATCACGCAGTTCTTTTTCGATGTGGAAAGCTACCTGCGTTTCCGTGATCGCTGTGTGGCGACAGGTATTGATGTCGAGATCGTGCCGGGCATTCTGCCGGTTTCCAACTTCAAGCAATTGCAGCGTTTTGCCACTATGACGAATGTTCGTGTGCCGAATTGGATGACGGCCATGTTTGACGGACTGGATAATGACCCGGAAACCCGAAAGATGGTGGGCGCCTCCATTGCGATGGACATGGTGAAGATCCTCAGCCGCGAGGGGGTAAAGGATTTCCACTTCTACACGCTTAACCGTGCTGAATTAAGTTATGCGATCTGCCATACGCTGGGGGTGCGTCCGGCGTTAGCGATATAAGCGAGGATTCCGGGGTTGATGAAATACCTCGGAGGTTCAACATAATCAGTGCGTTCAATCATGACGCGCTAACCTCGATGCTGCTTTTTCTACCAATATCCATGCCGTTGGTAAACTCACCGTTTTCGTCTGGAATGCAGGTGATGCTGACGGCCTTCCAGACATTCACTGCAACATACAAGATGCGACCCACATCAAATTGCTTGAATATATTAGCCGACTCATTATAGCGTGGCAGAGGTTAGAAGCACAGGCGGTGTAAACGCCGTAGGTAAACATGGCTTAATCTTAATGATAAAACCCTTGTGAAATTTATGTAGAAAGAAGTAGATACATGCGATGGAACATATTATTCAATTTGTGTATTGATAGGGATAATCGTTCATTGCTATTCTATTTATCGCCATTTGCTATCATGATAAGGAGAATAATAAATGAATATTCGGGATTTAGAGTATCTTGTGGCGCTGGCGGAACATCGTCATTTTCGCCGTGCCGCGGACTCTTGCCACGTTAGTCAGCCAACACTCAGCGGACAAATTCGTAAGTTGGAAGATGAACTCGGCGTTATGTTGTTGGAACGGACCAGTCGGAAAGTCTTGTTTACCCAGGCCGGATTGTTACTGGTTGAACAAGCGCGAACCGTACTCCGTGAAGTAAAAGTATTGAAAGAAATGGCAAGCCAGCAGGGGGAAACAATGTCAGGCCCTCTGCATATCGGCCTGATTCCGACGGTAGGCCCCTACCTGCTGCCGCAAATTATTCCGATGCTGCACCGTACATTTCCCAAGCTTGAAATGTATTTGCATGAAGCACAAACTCATCAGCTATTAGCGCAACTGGATAGCGGCAAACTGGATTGCGCGATATTGGCGATGGTGAAAGAGTCTGAAGCCTTTATCGAAGTTCCCTTATTTGATGAGCCGATGAGACTGGCGATTTATCAGGATCATCCCTGGGCAAATCGTGAGCGGGTTGCCATGGCCGATCTGGCTGGCGAGAAATTGCTGATGCTGGAAGATGGGCACTGTCTGCGCGATCAGGCGATGGGATTCTGTTTCCAGGCGGGTGCGGATGAAGATACCCATTTCCGGGCGACCAGTCTGGAAACGCTGCGTAACATGGTAGCGGCAGGAAGCGGCATCACGCTGTTACCGTCACTGTCAGTACCGCATCAACGCGAGCGTGATGGCGTCTGCTATTTGAACTGCTACAAACCGGAGCCAAAGCGTACCATCGCACTGGTTTACCGCCCTGGCTCTCCGCTGCGCGGACGTTATGAGCAACTTGCCGATACCATCCGCGAACATATGCAGGGCTATATGGATAACCTGTCAAAACAGACGGTTTAAACCATTTAATGCCGCAACCCGGTAGGCTTCCGCCATCGTTGGGTAATTGAAGGTGGTATTGACGAAATATTCGACGGTATTGCCTTCGCCTTTTTGCTCCATGATGGCCTGACCGATATGAATGATCTCAGCCGCACGCTCACCGAAACAATGGATACCCAGTATCCGTTTCGTTTCCCGGTGGAATAAAATTTTCAGGCTTCCCACATTCATCCCGACAATCTGCGCGCGCGCCAGATGCTTGAACTGTGCGCGGCCCACCTCGTAGGGGACTTTCATTGCCGTGAGCTGCTGCTCGGTTTTGCCCACAGAACTGATTTCAGGAATGGTATAAATCCCGGTGGGAATATCTTCGATCAGATGCGCGGCGGCATCGCCTTTGGTCATCGCCTGCGCAGCAATGCGTCCTTGATCGTAAGCCGCGGAAGCCAGGCTGGGATAACCGATGACATCACCCACGGCGTAAATATGCGCCAGGCCGGTCTGATACATGCTGTTGACCTTGATCTGCCCGCGACTATCGGTGCTCAGGCCGATCGTGTCCAGATCCAACGTTTCGGTGTTACCGGTTCGGCCATTGGCATAGAGTAGACAATCCGCTTTCATCTTCTTGCCGGACTTCAGATTGACGATAACGCCGTCAGGCAACCCCTCAATGCTTTCAAACTCTTCGTTATGGCGGATAACCACGCCATTGTTCCAGAAGTGATAGGACAAGGCATCCGACATCTCCTGATCGAGAAAAGCCAGCAGGCGGTCGCGGGTATTGATTAAGTCGACCTTGACGTTCATGCCGCGGAAGATTGACGCGTATTCACAGCCGATGACGCCGGCTCCGTAGATGATGACGTGCTGTGGCTCGTGATCCAGTTGCAGAATGGAATCGCTGTCGTAGATACGAGGGTGGGAGAAATCCACTTCCGCCGGATGGTATGGGCGTGAACCCGTGGCGATGACGACATTCGCGGCGGTCAGCGTGTCCTGAGTGCCGTCGGGATAGTCTATGGCGATGGTATGCGGATCGCTGAACCGCGCTTCACCAGAAAACAACTCACACTGATTACGTTCATAAAACCCCTGACGCATCCGGGTTTGCTGGCCGATAACGCTATCGGCATGGCGAAGAATATCAGAAAAAGAAGAGCGGATGATGCGGGCGTTATCACTGTACAGTGGGTTTTGGTTGAATTCGATAATACGGCTAACAGCGTGGCGTAGCGCTTTGGAGGGAATGGTTCCCCAATGGGTACAGCCACCGCCAACATTATAATGCCGCTCAATCACTGCAATCTTGGCGCCCTGTTTGGCTAATCCCATGGCGGCGCCTTCCCCGCCGGGGCCGGAACCAATCACTATCGCATCATAATCGAACTGCTTTTGTATGGTCATGGTAGGCTAACCCTGTGTTATATAAAATAATAACTTGATTGTAACATCAGCGGATACACAACCCAATTATCCTTGTTTTTATGATGGGTAACGGTGGTCGCATTTTAATAAGACAAACTTTGTCTCAGTATGCTCAGAGTAAAGTTTGTTATAGTGCTTTTTTGGAAAGGAGAGTAATTGATTTGGGTAGGATAATGGGTGTCAGAGCACAACAAAAAGAACGAACGCGCCGCTCCCTGATTGAAGCGGCGTTCAGCCAGTTAAGCGCTGAACGCAGTTTTGCCAGCCTGAGCTTGCGTGAAGTTGCGCGTGAGGCCGGCATTGCTCCAACCTCTTTCTATCGCCATTTTCGTGATGTGGATGAACTGGGGCTGACGATGGTGGATGAAAGTGGATTGATGCTGCGCCAGCTAATGCGTCAGGCCCGGCAGCGTATCGCCAAAAGTGGTAGCGTAATCAGAACCTCAGTTTCCACCTTTATGGAGTTTATTGGCAATAACCCTAACGCTTTCAGATTGTTATTGCGTGAGCGTTCGGGAACGTCCGCTGCATTTCGTGCGGCCGTCGCACGTGAGATACAGCATTTCATCGCAGAGCTGGCGGACTATCTGGAAGTTGAAAATCATATTCCCCGCAGTTTTGCGGAGGCGCAATCGGAAGCAATGGTTACCATTGTTTTCAGCGCCGGGGCTGAGGCGCTGGATGTCGATCTGGAACAGCGCAGGAAGCTGGAGGAGCGCCTGGTATTGCAATTGCGCATGATCGCCAAGGGCGCCTATTACTGGTACAGAAAAGAGCATGACAGCAGTTTCAGTCTTCCATAGGTAAAAAGCTCTAGGAGTCTAAATGAGAAGGGAGAAACGATGATAGAACAACCTCATTCAGAAAAAGGCACGCTGATTTTAGCGTTAGCTGCCGGCCTGTCCGTAAACGGCTCATTTGCCGCGCTGTTCAGCTCAATCGTTCCGTTTTCGATGTTTCCTCTGATTGCGCTGGTTTTATCTATCTACTGCTTGCATCAGCGTTATATGAATCACAGCATGCAGGAAGGGGTACCGATGTTGGCCGCGGCCTGTTTTCTGTTGGGGTTGCTCCTCTACAGCGCGATTGTCCGTGTTGAATATCCGGCCATCGGTTCCAACTTTGTCCCTTCGTTGCTTTGTGTGGCGCTGGTGTTCTGGATCGGCCTCAAACTGCGCGCCAGAAAGTTAACAAAAGAGAGCGATACGCCATAAGGACATCGAACCTGGCGGTTGCACGTCGCCAGCGGCAAGTTTGAATTACGAACGTTTTTCCAAAAGCACGCCGCATTCCATATGATGGGTATAAGGGAACTGATCAAACAGCGCCAGACGGCGAATTTGATGGGTTTCGTTCAGTGTTTCCAGGTTGTGGCACAGCGTTTCCGGGTTGCAGGAAATATAAAGAATGCGCGGGTAAGCCTGTACCAATCTGACTGTTTCCGAATCAAGCCCGCTACGCGGCGGATCGACGAAAATGGTTTCACACTGATAGCTCGTCAGATCGATACCCTCCAATCGATTAAACTTTCGTACGCCTTGCATTGCCTGAGTGAACTCTTCTGCCGCCATACGGATAATCTGTACGTTACCAATCTGGTTTGCCGCAATGTTATGTTGCGCCGCCGCGACGGAAGGTTTGGCGATTTCGGTGGCCAGTACCCGATCAAAATTTCGAGCCAGCGCCAGCGAAAAGTTTCCGTTACCGCAGTAAAGCTCCAGCAAATCCCCTTTTGATCCTTCAGTCGCCTCCAACGCCCATTCCAGCATCTGAATATTCATTGCCGCGTTAGGTTGAGTAAAACTGTTCTCTACCTGACGATAAATCATATTCCGGCCCGCCACGGGCAAACATTCGTCAACGTAATCCCGTTCGAGGCAAATTTTGGTTTTTGTCGCACGCCCAATGAGCTGTAAGCGGAAGCCTTGCGCGCGCAGACTCGCGCGCAGCGCATCGGCATGCTGACGCCACACATCGTCCAGCGCGCGGTGATATAACAGCGATACCGCTACCTCGCCGCTCAGCGTGGATAAATAATCAATCTGGAACAGCCTGCGGCGCAGGACCGGGTTAGGCCGCAATGCGCTAATCAGCGCGGGCATCAGATGGTTAATCAGTTCACTGGCGGCGGGAAATTGATCGACCCGGATCCGCTGTTTTGTCTGCTGATCAAACATGATGTGATAGAGCTCGTCGCCGTCATGCCAGATGCGGAATTCCGCCCGCATCCGATAGTGGCTGACGGGCGAGCGGAAAACCGCAGGCCGCGGGGCATTAAAAGGCGCCATCATCCCGCACAGACGTTCAGTCTTTTGTGCAAGCTGGTCGTCATATTGATCGATAGGCAGGATTTCTGGCGTCATGGTTTTCTCGTCCGAACAGCGTCTAGAAAGGGCTTATTGGCGGGGAATTGTAGGGAATCCCGCTGGGAAGTCCAGTTTTGTTGCGTGATCGTCTTGCAACGAAATGGCAGTCTAGACATCTGCATAGCGCGATCGTAGCATGTGCGTCCGGCCTCGTATCACGAGTTAAAAGGGAATCCAGTGTGAATCTGGAGCTGACGCGCAGCGGTAAGGGAAAGCCAGAGCAATAGCATGATTGCAGACACTGTCTTTTTAAAGATGGGAAGTCATCGCTCTTTGTTGTTAACCATGCCTTCGCTTTGAGTCATGGTAACAACGGCACCCAAGCCCGAAGACCTGCCGGTATACGTCGCAGTCACCATGACCATCGCGTGCTATCGATCGTGGTAATGCGGCATCCTTGATATATGGTTTGGATGCTCGATTCATGTTTAAACAAACAACGCTGCTGACAGCGCTTTCTGTCACAGCTTTTCCTGCTTGGACGCAAGACGGCAATTTATCGCAAAACTCTTCTGAAAACATGGTAATAACGGCAAATCGCTTCCAGCAACCTGTTTCCTCTGTACTTGCCCCAATGGATATTGTTACTCGCGATGATATTGAGCGTTGGCAGGTTAAAAGCCTGACCGATGTTATGCGGAGGCTTCCTGGGGTGGATATCGCACAGAATGGTGGACGTGGACAAAGTGCGTCGATGTTCATTCGTGGCGCAAATTCCAGCCATATACTCGTCCTGATTGACGGCATTCGAATGGCTTCACCTGGCGTTACCGGCAGCGTGGATTTTAATCAGATACCGATGTCTTTGGTGCAACGTATCGAGTATATCCGGGGACCTCGCTCAGCCGTTTACGGCCCGGAGGCCATCGGCGGAGTGATAAATATCATTACTCGGAAAGGAACTGACGGCGGAAAACTAGAGGCTGGCGTTGGCTCAAATAAATATCAACTCTATGATGGCAGCATACGACAGCATATTGGTGATAATACTGCGCTAAGTTTAGCGGGCTCTTTTGAAGAGATGCGGGGTTTTAATGTGTACTCTGCATCATCCGTTCCAGCCGATAACGATAATGACGGTTTTCGTAGTAAGGCCCTTTGGGGAAGCGTAGAACAGAGATTCAGCGATTCATTTTCGGGTTTTGCGCGTTTGTATGGTTACGGTAATAAAACCGATTATGATCAGGTTGTTGCGGACTCCAGCGATGAGCGACAGTTATACAGCCGAAATTTTGATGGCGGTCTACGATTCCAGCATAGCGATTTTGCATCGCAGCTTATTGGAAGCTACCAGACGTACAAAGATTATAATTTTGAATCTGCCAGAGGTAATTATGTTCCCGGCTACTCGTTAAATGAAGTTACGCAACAAAGTTTATTGTGGGGCAATACGCTACAGATTCTAAATGGTTCGGTCAGTGCTGGCGTTGATTGGCGTAGAGAAGAAAACAAACCGGGTACGAGTAATCAAGGACATACGCGCGATAATACGGGGCTTTATATTACCGCCCAACAGCAGTATTTTGAGCAAGTGACGTTAGAAGGGGCTATACGTACAGACGAGAGTAGCCAATACGATCGGCATAATACTTGGCAGGCCGCCGCGGGTTGGGCGTTTATGCCGGACTATCGTTTCATTGTGTCTTATGGTACTGCGTTTCGTGCCCCCGCATTCGGTCAGATATACGGTACTTGGGGTAATGAAGATATTAAAGCAGAAGAGTCATCCCAATGGGAAGCCGGGCTGGAAGGCCTCACGGGACCGCTATCATGGCGTTTATCCGCTTATCGCAACAAAATTGATAACCTTATAGATTACGATTTTACGACTAACAAGTATTTCAATACGGATAAAGCAACCCTGAAAGGCATTGAGTGGACGGGTTACATTGATACAGGGATATTTAGTCATCGTTTAATATTAGAATACCTGAACCCAAGACGGGATTCGGATAATAGCGTGTTGTCACGTCGATCCAAGCAAAAAGCTTCTTATCAGATTGACTGGACTATGTTTGATGTCGATATAAATATCGCTTATCAGTACAACGGTAAACGATACGATAACAGCCCAAATCTGTTTAACTCTCATCAACGTCGCCTCCCAAGCTACAGCACGGTCGATTTCGCCGCGTCATATCCGATAACCTCTCAACTAACGGTTCGTGGTAGAATTGCCAACCTGTTTGATAAAGAGTACGAGACGGCATATGGCTACCGAACGGCAGGGCGAGAATACTATCTCACCGGAAGCTATACCTTCTGATCTGCTATCCCGACCTACGGTTCTGGTGTTTGACTCCGGCGTGGGCGGGTTGTCTGTTTATGATGAGATCCGGCAACTTTTGCCGGATCTCCATTATATTTATGCATTCGATAATGAAGCGTTTCCCTACGGTGAAAAGCCAAGACAGTTTATTGTCGAACGTGTTGTCGAGATCGTTACTGCCATTCAGCAGCGTCATCAACTGGCATTGGTTGTGATTGCCTGTAACACCGCCAGTACCATTTCTCTTCCCGCCTTGCGTGAGCGTTTTACTTTCCCTGTAGTGGGTGTGGTTCCTGCGGTTAAACCGGCGGCGAAACTGACGCGTAATGGCATTGTTGGCCTGCTGGCGACCCGTGCGACGGTGCAGCGTCCTTATACGCACGAACTTATCGCCCGTTTTGCGCATGATTGCCAGATATTATCACTCGGCTCATCAGAGCTGGTTGAATTGGCGGAAGCAAAATTGCAGGGGGAGACTATCTCAATTGCCGATTTGCAAAATCTTTTGCGCCCCTGGCTACGTTTACCTGAGCCACCGGATACGGTTGTGCTTGGATGTACACATTTCCCATTACTGGCAGAAGAATTGCAAATGGCGTTACCCGATGGGACGCGGCTGGTGGATTCAGGTTCGGCAATCGCTAGAAGAACCGCGTGGCTGGTCGCTAATCTTAGACGTCCCGCACTCTCAACAGAAAAAAATCTGGTTTATTGCCTGGCGATTACACCTAAAGTTGCCACCCTATGGCCAGTGTTGCAGCGTTATGGCTTCTTTTCGTTAGAAAGATTGCCACTTTAATACGCTAATGGGTAAATTGTAGGCGATCGACAGTTTTTTCGCATTTAGCGCTTGTAAGCCGCCGTGAAGTCCCTATAATGCGCCTCCACTGACCCGGGAACGGCGGCAACGCGGTTGTGAGGGCAGCATGAAGTCGGGCATCAATCGCTTGACTTTACAGCGGAACCGCGTAGATTATGCGGCCCGCGCCGCAGGATAATGCGGCACCGCTCTTTAACAATTTAATCAGACAATCTGTGTGGGCACTCACAAGACCGTATCTCAAAGATATACCAAGTCTTGAAGAGTGACTGACAGTAAATTCATTACGAATAAACAGTTATTGATTCTTTGAGCAAAGCTATTCACTTAGCGAATCAAACCATTCTTAAATTGAAGAGTTTGATCATGGCTCAGATTGAACGCTGGCGGCAGGCCTAACACATGCAAGTCGAGCGGCAGCGGGAAGTAGCTTGCTACTTTGCCGGCGAGCGGCGGACGGGTGAGTAATGTCTGGGGATCTGCCTGATGGAGGGGGATAACCACTGGAAACGGTGGCTAATACCGCATGACGTCGCAAGACCAAAGTGGGGGACCTTCGGGCCTCACGCCATCGGATGAACCCAGATGGGATTAGCTAGTAGGCGGGGTAATGGCCCACCTAGGCGACGATCCCTAGCTGGTCTGAGAGGATGACCAGCCACACTGGAACTGAGACACGGTCCAGACTCCTACGGGAGGCAGCAGTGGGGAATATTGCACAATGGGGGAAACCCTGATGCAGCCATGCCGCGTGTGTGAAGAAGGCCTTCGGGTTGTAAAGCACTTTCAGCGGGGAGGAAGGGGAAAGGTTTAAGAGACTTTTTCATTGACGTTACCCGCAGAAGAAGCACCGGCTAACTCCGTGCCAGCAGCCGCGGTAATACGGAGGGTGCAAGCGTTAATCGGAATGACTGGGCGTAAAGCGCACGCAGGCGGTCTGTTAAGTTGGATGTGAAATCCCCGGGCTTAACCCGGGAACTGCATTCAAAACTGACAGGCTGGAGTCTCGTAGAGGGGGGTAGAATTCCAGGTGTAGCGGTGAAATGCGTAGAGATCTGGAGGAATACCGGTGGCGAAGGCGGCCCCCTGGACGAAGACTGACGCTCAGGTGCGAAAGCGTGGGGAGCAAACAGGATTAGATACCCTGGTAGTCCACGCCGTAAACGATGTCGACTTGGAGGCTGTGGTCCAGAACCGTGGCTTCCGGAGCTAACGCGTTAAGTCGACCGCCTGGGGAGTACGGCCGCAAGGTTAAAACTCAAATGAATTGACGGGGGCCCGCACAAGCGGTGGAGCATGTGGTTTAATTCGATGCAACGCGAAGAACCTTACCTACTCTTGACATCCAGAGAAGACTTCAGAGATGAGGTTGTGCCTTAGGGAGCTCTGAGACAGGTGCTGCATGGCTGTCGTCAGCTCGTGTTGTGAAATGTTGGGTTAAGTCCCGCAACGAGCGCAACCCTTATCCTTTGTTGCCAGCGATTCGGTCGGGAA